>NZ_JBITXT010000008.1:0-292214 GCF_044544865.1 Actinosynnema sp. NPDC053489
GTCAGCTTCTGTGAGAGGAAACCGACCCTACCCAGACGGGGCTGTTGCGCTACCACCCCAAGATCAACCTTCTGAATAACACCCTAGGACTCTCGACGCTTGGACGTAGGACTCTCGGGTCAGTCGGGGAGGACGACGGAGACGATGCCGGCCAGGTGGGCCAGGCGGGCGACTTCGGCGGCGCGGAACATCGGGCCGCCCGGGCGGCCCACCAGCAGGACGCGGTCCGGCTTGCCCAGCGGGGTGGCGGCCAGTTCGGTGCCCAGCTCCCGCCACGTCTCGGGGACCCACTCGTCCTCGCCGTCCAGGACGGTCGCCCGGGCCAGCGGCAGCCACGGCGGGGTGCGCAGCTTCGTCTCCGGCGCGGCGGCGGACGAGGTCAGCCGGTGCACGGTGGCGCCGTCCCACGACACGACCACCGCCCAGCCCGCCCGGATGATCTTCGGCACGCCCTCGGTGAACACCGCGAGCCCCCGCCCGGGCTCCTCGGCGACCTCCTCCACCAGCTCCAGCTCGCGGTGGGTGTCCAGCACACCCGCGTACGGCCGGACCGCGTCCACCTCGACGCCCTCGATGGACTCCGCCGCCGTGATCAGCACGTCCGGCAGCCGCCCGGACGGCAGCTCGACCACCAGGTCGTCGATGGCCAGGCCGGACCCGCGCTCCACCACGTCCACGCTGAGGATGTCGGCCCCGATCTCGCCGAGCGCGGAGGCGACCGCGCCCAGGGTGCCGGGACGGTCCGGGAGCTGGACCCGGATCAGGAAGGACACGGTGCACGCCTCCGAGGTCTGTGGTGGAGCGCCGAGCTGGGAACTCGCCGGTCGATGATTCTCGCAGACGCAGCTTCGCTTTCCGACCCACTGGCCGCGTTGCGCGCGGGTAAAATCGCGCACCCCCGCGCGCGGGCGCGGGTAACCCGGTCGGAGGTCGGCCTGACCAGCCAATAGACTCGGCAGGTCCAAAATCCGAAAACCGACCCACGGGGGTTGACGAGGTGCCCAGCATCTCCCGCGACGAGGTCGCGCACCTGGCCCGCCTGGCGAGGCTCGCCGTCACCGACGACGAGCTGGACCTGTTCGCCGGCCAGTTGGACGTGATCCTGCAGTCGGTGGCCACGGTGGGCGACATCGCCACCGCGGACATCCCGCCCACTTCGCACGCCGTTCCGCTGACCAACGTGTTCCGCGAGGACGTGGTGCGTCCCAGCCTCGGTCAGCAGCAGGCGCTCGCGGGCGCCCCCGCGGCCGAGGACGGCCGCTTCCGCGTGCCCCGCATCCTCGGGGAGGAAGCATGACCGCCGACGTTACCTTCCGCGCGGAGGCGGAATCATGAACAGTCTGATCCGCGGCACCGCCGCCGAGCTCGCCGCCAAGATCGCGAGCCGCGAGGTCTCCGCCGTCGAGGTCGCGCAGGCCCACCTCGACCGCATCGCCGAGGTCGACGGCTCGGTCAACGCGTTCCTGCACGTCGACACCGAGGGCGCGCTCGAAGCCGCCCGCAAGGTCGACGCCGACCTGGCCGCCGGCGCCACGCCGGGCCCGCTGGCCGGCGTGCCGGTCGCGCTCAAGGACGTGCTCACCACCGAGGGCGTGCCGACCACGGTCGGCTCGAAGATCCTCGAGGGCTGGGTGCCGCCCTACGACGCCACGGTCACCCGCCGGCTCAAGGAAGCCGGCGTCGTGATCCTCGGCAAGACCAACATGGACGAGTTCGCGATGGGCTCCTCCACCGAGAACTCGGCCTACGGCCCGACCCGCAACCCGTGGGACCTGGACCGCATCCCGGGCGGCTCGGGCGGTGGCTCGGCGGCGGCGCTGGCCGCGTTCGAGGCCCCGCTGTCGATCGGCACCGACACCGGCGGCTCGATCCGCCAGCCCGGCGCGGTCACCGGCACGGTCGGCGTGAAGCCGACCTACGGCGGCGTCTCCCGGTACGGGCTGGTGGCGTTCTCGTCGTCGCTGGACCAGGCCGGCCCGTGCGCCCGCACGGTGCTGGACGCGGCCCTGCTGCACGAGGTCATCGCCGGGTACGACCCGATGGACTCCACCTCGATCGACGCGCCGGTGCCGCCGGTGGTGGCCGCCGCGCGCGAGGGCGCGAACGGCGACCTGTCCGGCGTCCGCGTCGGCGTGGTCACGCAGTTCAGCGGCGAGGGCTACCAGCCGGGCGTGCTGCGCAGCTTCGAGGCGGCCGTGGCGCAGCTCAAGCAGCTGGGCGCGGAGGTCGTCGAGGTCTCGTGCCCGAGCTTCGACTACGCGCTGCCCGCGTACTACCTGATCGCGCCCAGCGAGGCGTCGTCCAACCTGGCCCGGTTCGACGCGATGCGGTACGGCATCCGCGTGGGCGACGACGGCACCCGCAGCGCCGAGGAGGTCATGTCGCTGACCCGCGAGGCCGGGTTCGGCCCCGAGGTGAAGCGCCGGATCATGATCGGCACGTACGCGCTGTCGTCGGGCTACTACGACGCCTACTACGGCTCGGCGCAGAAGGTCCGCACGCTGATCAGCCGCGACTTCGAGGCCGCGTTCGCCACCGTGGACGTGCTGGTCTCGCCGACCACGCCGACCACCGCGTTCCGGATCGGCGAGCGCACGGACGACCCGATCGCGATGTACAAGGCCGACCTGTGCACGATCCCGGCGAACCTGGCGGGCAACGCGGCCATGAGCGTCCCGAGTGGACTGTCCGACGAGGACGGCCTGCCGGTGGGGCTGCAGATCATGGCGCCCGCGCTGCAGGACCACCGGATGTACCGGGTGGCGGCGGCGTACGAGGTGGCGCGGGACGCGGCCCTGGGCGCGCCCGTGATCAGCGGCGTGCCGCAGTTGGCGGGTGCGGCGCGATGAGGAAGGCTCGGACGATCCTCGCGCTGGTCGGGGCCGCCGGCGCGGCCACCAGCGCGTTCTCCACGTTGAAGTCGGCTCGGGGCAGGAACGACAAGCTGGCCCTGGTCAACGCGGCGGCGGGCATCGTGGTGGCGATCACCGGCGCGGCGCTGGCCGCACGGGGTCTGCGGAAGGGCGGTAAAGCATGACGTCGGTGCACGAGCTGATGGACTACGCCGAGGTCGTCGAGCGCTTCGACCCGGTGCTCGGGCTCGAGGTGCACGTCGAGCTGCACACCAGCACCAAGATGTTCTGCGGGTGCGCGAACGCCTTCGGCGGCGAGCCGAACACGCAGGTCTGCCCGACGTGCCTCGGCCTGCCCGGCGCGCTGCCCGCGGTCAACGGCAAGGCGGTGGAGTCGGCGATCCGGATCGGGTTGGCGCTCAACTGCGAGATCGCCGAGTGGTGCCGGTTCGCCCGGAAGAACTACTTCTACCCGGACATGCCGAAGAACTTCCAGACCTCGCAGTACGACGAGCCGATCGCGTTCAACGGCCACCTCGACGTGACGCTGGACGACGGCTCGCTGTTCCGGGTCGAGATCGAGCGCGCGCACATGGAGGAGGACACCGGCAAGTCGCTGCACGTGGGCGGCGCGACCGGTCGCATCCACGGCGCGGAGCACTCGCTGCTCGACTACAACCGCGCCGGCGTGCCGCTGATCGAGATCGTCACCAAGCCGATCACGGGCACCGGCGAGCGCGCGCCCGAGGTGGCGCGGGCCTACGTCACGGCGCTGCGCGACCTGCTCAAGGCGCTCGACGTGTCGGACGTGCGGATGGACCAGGGCTCGCTGCGCTGCGACGCGAACGTGTCGCTGATGGCCAAGGGCGCGACCGAGTTCGGCACGCGCACCGAGACCAAGAACGTGAACTCGCTGCGCAGCGTCGAGCGGGCGGTGCGGTTCGAGATGACCCGCCAGGCGGCGGTGCTCGCCTCGGGCGGCACGGTCACGCAGGAGACCCGGCACTTCGACGAGTCGACGGGCTCCACCTCGTCGGGCCGCACGAAGGAGACCGCGGAGGACTACCGGTACTTCCCGGAGCCGGACCTGGTGCCCATCGCGCCGTCGCGCGAGTGGGTGGAGGAGCTGCGCGGCACGCTGCCGGAGCTGCCGTGGGAGCGCCGCAAGCGGGTGCAGCAGGAGTGGTCGCTGACCGACGCCGAGCTGCGCGACCTGGTCAACGCGGGCGCGGTGGACCTGGTGACGGCCACGGTGGAGGCGGGCGCGACGCCCGCCGAGGCCCGGTCCTGGTGGGTGGCGTACCTGACCAAGGAGGCCAACGCCAGGGGCGTCGAGCTGGCCGAGCTGGGCATCACGCCTGCGCAGATCGCGCGGGTCATCGCCCTGGTGAACGCCGGTGAGCTGACCAACAAGCTGGCGCGCGAGGTCGTCACCGGCGTGCTGGACGGCGAGGGCGAGCCCGAGGCGGTCGTGGAGGCGCGCGGCCTGAAGGTCGTCTCCGACGACTCGGCGCTGGAGAAGGCCGTGGACGAGGCGCTGGCCGCGCAGCCGGACGTGGCGGCGAAGATCCGCGACGGCAAGGTGGCCGCGGCGGGTGCGATCGTCGGCGCGGTGATGAAGGCGACGCAGGGCCAGGCGGACGCCAAGCGCGTGCGCGAGCTGGTCATCGCGCGCTGCTCGTAGGTGCCGGGTGGCGGGGTCGCGCGATCGCGGCCCCGCCACCGTTGGTCACCATTTCGGGACCGTTCGTGTCCGAACGGGAAATGGACCGGGTGGTATTCCACGTCGGACGGGCCGCGTGAAGTCGCTGAAATGCGGGGCCCGAGTGCCTGCAGCCTGTTAACACGTTCCCCCATTCGAGTGGTAACACTTTCGGCGGTACCCCTCCCGTGCTGGTCAGCGAGACGCCGGAACGGCCCGTCAGTAGCTCTGAGTAAATTCACTCCTCCCCAGGTGCGTCCATCTGTGTAAGGCTTGGGCCCGTTCGGCAGAGGCCGGGGGGCCGCCGAACCGACTCGAACCACCAGGAACACCCGCCGAGGACACCCGGACAGGGGTCCCGTTGTAGGGGAGGCAACGCCATGACCCACACCGACCCGAAGCTCGTCGCCGAGATCGACGCCATCGCCGAGGGCGTGGTCGAGACCGGGCCCACCGACCTCGACCTGGTCGACGTCGGCGGCCTGGAGCCGACCGGCGGCCCGTACAAGCCCACCACCGACGACCCCGAGGTCGAGCGGCTGGTCCGGCCCATGGGCGGCCCGTACAAGCCGACCGGTGACCCGCAGACCAACGGCGGCCCGTACAAGCCGACCACCGACGAACCGGTCGCGGCCACCCAGGCGAACTGAAACCGGTCGCCGAAAATCACGGTGACGTCACGCTGAATGCCGTCGGCCAACGGGCCGGCGGCATTCGGCTCGCCGCTGTGATCTCATATGATCGTGCCTGGCGAAACGCGTGGCCCCTCCGGACCGGAACACGCGGTCCGACTGGCCCGGGAGCTGCACCGCAGCGCGCGTGACGCGGCCACCGCCGACCGCCACCCGGCGGCGATCCGGCAGATGCGCCGCGGCCTGGCGCTGCTGGAGAAGCCCGGCATCGACCCGCAGGAACGGCTGGAGGTCCGCACCCGGCTGCGCAACACGCTCGCCTTCTGCCTCGCCGAGACCGGCAAGGTGGACGACGGCCTCACCCAGCTCGCGGGCGTGGACTCCGAGCTGGCCGGGCTGCGCGACGAGGCGCTGCGGGCCCACCTGTCCACGCTCGTCAACCTCAACCGCGCCGCCCTGCTGTGCCGGGTGGGCCGCATCGACGAGGGCATCGCCCAGCTGGACCGGGAGATCGAGCGCAGCGAGCGCCGGCTGCCCGCGCACGGCGACCCGGAGGCCGTCGACCTGCTCGCGCTGGCCCTGTCGAACCGGGGCAACGCGCACGGCGAGGTGCACCGGCACGACAAGGCCGTCCGCGACCTGAACCGCGCCGTCGAGCTGGCCGACGCGCACGACCTGCCGCTGCGGGCCGCGATCGCCAAGCACGCGCTGGGCAACGCCGTGCAGCGCGCGGGCGACATCCCGGCCGCCCTGCGGCACTACCACGAGGCCAACCGGGCGTTCCAGGACCTCGAACCGGGTCTGCTGCTGCGGCTGCGCATCGACCAGGCCGAGGCGATGATCAGCGTCGGGCTGGCCGACGAGGCGGGCAGGCTGCTGGACGAGGTGCTGCCGGAGCTGCGCCGCCAGCGCATCGGGCAGGACGTCGCCGAGGCGGAGCTGTTCCGCGCGGCGGCGGCGTTGCAGGACGGCGACCTCGTGCTGGCCCGGCGCACGGCGACCTCGGCGCAGCGCAAGCTGGTCCGGCGCGGCAGCCCGGCGTGGGCGGCGGTCGCGGGGTTGATCGCGTTGCGGGTCGACGCGGTGCGCGCGCGGGGTCCGCAGCGGTCGGTCGCCGGGGTGGTGCGGCGGGCGATCGCGCTGTCGGACGAGCTGGCCGGCCTCAAGCTGGTCGACCAGGCCGCGTTCGCGCTGGTGCTGGCGGCCCGGCTGGAGATCCGCCGCGGTGACCCGGACCGGGGCGCGGAGCTGCTGCGCAGCGTGCCCAAGTCGCGCCGGATCGCGCCGATCGACCACCGGATGCTGCTGCGGCTGTGCCGGGCGGAGCTGGCGCTGGCCCGCGGCAACGAGCGGGTGGCGCTGGCGCAGGCCAAGGCCGGCCTCGCGGAGCTGGGCCGGATGCGGGACCGGCTCGGCGGGCTGGAACTGGTGTCCGGCACCGCGGTGCACGGCCGCGAGCTGGGTGAACTGGCCGTGCGGCTGGTGCTGGGCGGCCGGGACTCGACGGCCAACGCCAAGCGCCTGTTCACCTGGCTGGAGCGCACCAGGGCGCAGCTGTACCGGTACGACCCGGTGGAGTCCACCGTGGACTCGGAGCTGGCCGAGCGGATCACCGAGGTGCGCAGGCTCAGCCGCGCCCTGCTGCGGGCGCGCCTCGACGGGCTGCCGACCGCGGAGCTGGAGTCGCGGCTCAAGGCCGGGCAGCGCGCGGCCACCCGGATGGGCTGGAGCGCGAGCCCGTGGGGCACGCCCCGCCCGGTCGTCACGCCGGACGAGGTGCTCGCCCGGCTGCGCGGGCGGGCGCTGGTGAGCTACGCCGTGTCCGGTGACGAGTTGGTCGCCGTGGTGTTCGCGGGCGACCGGGTGCGCATGGCGCGGCTCGGGTCGGCCGCCGACGCGACCGAGGGCGCCCGCCGCCTGCACGCCGACCTCAACGCGCTCGCGCCCGACCACCTGCCGCCGCCGCTGGCGCAGGTCATCTCGGCCTCCGCGCGCCGCGAGGCGGAGAAGCTCGACCGGCTGCTGCTGCGCCCGCTCGCGCCGGTGATCGGCGACCGGCCGCTGGTGGTGGTGCCGACCGGCGCGCTGTACGTGGTGCCGTGGGGCGTCCTGCCGACGTGCGCGAACCGGCCGACGACGGCGGTGCCGTCGGCCACCGCCTGGGTGTCCGCGATCAGCCGGGAGACCGACTCCGCCGACGGCGTGCTGCTCGTGCGCGGTCCTGGGTTGCAGGCGGCGCAGGGCGAGATCGACCGCCTCGCGGGCTACCACGACGACGCGAAGCTGCTCGGCGTGACGGAGGCCCGGGTCGGCGCGGTGCTGGAGGCGCTGGACGGCGTCGAGCTGGCGCACATCGCCGCGCACGGCGAGCACGAGCCGGAGAACGCGCTGTTCTCGCGCCTCGAACTGGTGGACGGCGCGCTGTTCGCCCACGAGGTGGGCCGGGTCCGCCGCCCGCCGCACCGGGTCGTGCTGGCCGCGTGCGAGTTGGCGCTCAACCGGGTGCGGCCCGGTGACGAGCCGCTGGGCTTCGCGGGGGCGCTGCTCGCCGGCGGCGCGCGGACCGTGATCGCCGCGTCCAGCCGGGTCGGCGACGAGCCGTCGGCGGCGGCGATGGCCGACTTCCACCGCATCCTCGCAGGCGGCGCGTCGCCCGCGGTGGCGCTGGCCGAGGCGGTCGCGGCGGACCCGTTGCGCCGCCCGTTCGTCTGCCTCGGCTCCGGGTAGGCGCCGACCAGCCGCTCGACCGCGGTGCCGGCAGGTCGCGGACGCCACCCACCGGACCGCGGCACCCCGGGGTCAGTCCTTGCTGCCGCCGCTCGCGCTGTCCCGCACGATGATCACCACTCGGTCGTCGCTGGAGACCGGCGCGCCGCCCGGGGCCTTGTTCACCGTGCCCGCCAGCGCGGTCGTGTCGTCCAGCATCACCAGCGGGCCGAGGCGGCCGAAGCCGTCCTCGCCGGTCAGGCTCGCCTCCGGCTTGCCGGTGAAGCCGCCGTCCGGGTTCATCGGCAGGTTCAGCGCGCCGCCGGTCGCGCTCGCGGCGACCATCACCGCGTTCGAGAACGACGCGCAGCCGCCGACCCCCGGCCGCTCGGGCCACGACCACGCCGGGTCGCCCACCGCCCGGCCGGGCTGCACCCGGTACAGCACGTCCGCCGTCGTGCCCGCGTCCGTCACCCACGTCTTGGAGCCGTCGCCGGACACGCACAGCCCGGCCGGCGAGCGCAGCCCGCTCGCCAGCACCCGCGAGCCCGCCGTCGGGTTGCCGCGCGCGGGCTGGCCCGTGCCGTCGATCCGCAGCACCTTCCCGGCCAGCGAGTCCGGGTCGGCCGCCGCCGCCGGGTTGCCCGCGTCGCCGGTCGCCACCAGCAACGCGCCGGTGCGGTCGTGGGCGAGCGCGCCGCGGTTGCCCGTCGGGCCCTTCGGGATGCCGGTCAGCACCGGCTTGGGCACGTCGCCCGGCGCGAGCCGCAGCACCCGGTTGTCGGTCGCCGTGGTCGCGTACACGTAGACGAGCTGGTCCTCGGGGTACGTCGGCGACAGCGTGAGCCCGGTGAGCCCGCCGTCACCGGCCGCGTCCACCTCGAACCTCGCCACCTCGACCGGGTCGACGTCCTTGGTCACCTTGAGCAGCCGACCGGTGGTGCGCTCGGTGGCCAGCGCCGTCACCGCGCCGGTGGTCTGGTTCACGTCGGTCAGCGCCACGCCGGAGATCGGGCTCAGGCACGTGCCCACCACGGCCGGGTTGAAGTCCTTGCAGCCCTGCGGCGGCGGCACGGCCGACGGCTGCTGACCGGGCGACTGGCCCTGGGACGGGCCCTTCGGCAGCTCGCCGGGCAGCTCGGGCACCGGCCCCGCCTGCGGCGTCAACTGCTGGGCGGCGCTCCACCCCGCCGGTCCCGGCTGCTCGGGGAAGCTCGCGCAGCCCGCGGCCAGCAGGCCGAGGGCGGACCCGATCAGCACTCCACGCAGTCGTGACACGCCTCCCAGGTTAAGCGCGCGGCCGTGAACGCGGGGTGAGCGGCCCTTCCACGTCCTGGTGCACCGCCCGGCGCACGGCGTCCGCCCGGTCGAGCAGCAGGTCCAGCTCGTCCACCACCACCCGCGGGTCCTCCAGCGGCAGGAAGTGCGTGTTCGGCAGCACCCGGACGCGGGCCTGCGGGAGGGCGGCGACGGCGCCCAGCACGCCCGCCACCGAGGCCAGGAGGTCGTACCGCCCGGCCAGCACCGTGGTGGGGCACGTCACGCCGGTCAGGTCCAGCCGGGGCGTCCGGCCCAGCGCCAGGGCCAGGGTGAAGTACCAGCGCCAGTCGTGCCGCAGGTAGCGGCGCAGCGACCCGACCAGCGGCCCGCCGATGTCGGGCAGCGGCACGCGGTGCAGCACGGCGTCCAGCAGCGGCCCGGCGGCCCGCAACGCGGTCGCGCCGCCCACGCCGAGCAGCCGCCGCACCGGCTCGGGCACGCCGGGAACGCCGAGCACCCCGGCGAACGCGTCGCCCGGCGCGCCGGCCACCAGCATGAGGCCGCTGACCCGGTCCGGGTGCCGCAGCGCCAGCTCCGCGGCCACCGTCACGCCCAGCGACCAGCCCACGACCACGCACCGCTCGACGCCCGCGTCGTCCAGCACGGCGAGCGCGTCGGCCACGTGGTCGGCCACCTCGACGCGGGACGGGTCGGCGGGCCGGTCGGACTCCAGCGTGCCGCGGTGGTGCCAGGTGTGCACGCGCGCCGACGGCAGCGCCGGCCACACCGCGGGCACGGCGCCCAGACCGGGGCTGAGCAGCACGTCCGGCCCGTCCGCGTCCGTGCGCCACAACCTGATCCGCGTGCCGTCCGCGGAGAAGACGTCGTGCTCCCGCATGGCGGCCAGTGTGCCGTAACGTGCCGACCCGTGAGCCTCACCGTTCTGGTGCCCGACGAGCTGGGCGTGCGCGTGCTGTCCGACGTGGAGGGCGTGCGCCCGGTCCGCTACGAGCCCGGGCGCCCGCTCCCCGCCGAGGCCGCGGCGGCGCGGGTGCTGGTGCCCAGGTTCCTCTCCGGCACCGACCCGCGCGAGGTGTTCGCGCAGCTGCCGTCGCTGGAGCTGGTGCAGCTGCTGTCGGCGGGCGCCGAGCGGTTCGTCGGCGCCGTGCCCGACGGGGTGATGCTGTCGACGTGCCGCGGCGCGCACGGCGGCAGCACGGCCGAGTGGGCGATCGGCGCGCTGCTGGCGATCTACCGCGACTTCCCGGTGTTCGAGCGGGCCCGGCTGGAGCGGCGGTGGGACTACCACCTCACCGACACGTTGCAGGGCAAGGAGGTGCTGGTGGTCGGCGCCGGCGACCTCGGCGAGCAGTTCCGGCGCAGGCTGGAGCCGTTCGACGCGACCGCGACCCTGGTCGGCCGCACGGCGCGGCCCGGTGTGCACGGCGTGGCCGAGCTGCCCGAGCTGCTGGGCGGGTTCGACGCGGTGCTGGTCGTCGTGCCGCTGACCGAGGAGACCACCGGGTTGGTGGACGCGGCGTTCCTCTCCCGGATGAAGGACGGCGCGGTCCTGGTCAACGCGGCGCGCGGCGCGGTGGTCGACACCGACGCGCTGCTGGCCGAGCTGACCTCGGGTCGGCTGCGCGCGGCGCTGGACGTGACCGAGCCCGAGCCGCTGCCGTCGGACCACCCGCTGTGGACGGCACCCGGCCTGTTCCTCACGCCGCACGTGGCCGGCAGCTGCACGGGCCACGCCGAGCGCGCGTACGCCGTCGTGGCCGCGGAGGTGGCCCGGTTCGCGCGCGGCGAGCAGCCCAGGAACCTCGTCAAGGGCGACTATTAACCCGTTCGGGTGAATGCACGCGGCTCAACGGACGCTCGCGGAGGTCGTCCGAACCTCCTAACGTGCGGGTTCGTGGCTACTCACGACGACCGCTCGAGGGCATCGGGCGGCTACTCCGACGACGGGCCCTACCCGGGCGGAGGAGTGCACCACTTCGACGGCGGCACGCGGCCGTTGGGCGGCGACGCGTTCGGCAAGGGCACCAAGTCCTTCGACACCACCGGGTACCCGCCGGTCGCGGACCTGGAGGACCGGCCCGCCCACTACGACGACGCCGACGACGAGCGCAGGCCCTTCGGCTGGACGGCGGGCCCCGACCTCGGCCTGCTCGTGCTGCGGCTGGCGCTGGGCGGCGCGTTCGTCGCGCACGGCCTGCAGAAGGTGTTCGGCCTGTTCGGCGGGCCGGGGATCGACGGGTTCACCCGGTACCTGCAGTCCGCCGGGTTCCGCGAGCCGCGCGTCCTGGCGTGGGTCACCGGCGTGACCGAGCTGGGCGGCGGCGCGCTGCTCGTCCTGGGCCTGTTCACGCCCCTCGCGGCGGCCGGGGTGCTCGGCGTGATGGCGAACGTCATCGCGCTGAAGTACCGGGGCGGGTTCTTCGCGCCCAACGGCGTGGAGCTGGAGGCGGCGTACGCGGCGATGGCGTTCGCGGCGCTGTTCGCGGGTCCCGGCCGGGCCGCGCTCGACTACAACCGCGGCTGGTTCCGCCACCCGCTGCTGTCCGGGTTCGTCTTCCTGGTGGTCGCCGCCGGCGCGACCGCCGCCACCCTCTACGTCTTCCGCTGACCCGGCCGGCGCCGCGCGGACGGCGACCGGGCACCCGTCCGCGCGGCAGCGGTGATCAGGCCGAGTTCACGTCGCGCACCGCGCCCGTGGACGCGTCCGTCGCCATCCGGGCGTACGCGCGCAGCGCCGCCGTCACCGGGCGGACCCGGTCGACCGGCTGCCACGGCCGCTCCGAGGCCTCCATCTTGGCCCGCCGCTCGGCCAGCACGGTCTCGTCCACCAGCAGCTCCAAGCGCCGCTCGTGCACGTCGATCAGGATGCGGTCGCCGTTCTGGACCAGGCCGATCGCGCCGCCGCCCGCCGCCTCCGGCGAGACGTGGCCGATCGACAGCCCCGACGTGCCGCCGGAGAACCGGCCGTCGGTGATCAGCGCGCACTTCCGGCCCAGCCCGGCGCCCTTCAGGAACGCGGTCGGGTGCAGCATCTCCTGCATGCCCGGCCCGCCCTTCGGGCCCTCGTAGCGGACCACGAGGACGTCACCGGGCTGGATCTCCTTCTTCAGGATCGCCGAGACGGCCTCCTCCTGGGACTCCACCACCCGCGCCGGGCCCTCGAAGCGCCACAGCTCCTCGTCGATGCCCGCGGCCTTGATCACCGCGCCGCGCTCGGCCAGGTTGCCGAACAGCACGGCCAGCCCGCCGTCCCTGGTGTAGGCGTGCTCGACGTCGCGGATGCAGCCGCCCGCCGCGTCGGTGTCCAGCTTCGACCACCGGTTCGACGTGGAGAACGCCTGCGTCGTGCGCACGCCGCCGGGCGCGGCGTGGAACAGCTCGACCGCCCGCGGCGACGGCGACTCGGCCCGCACGTCCCACGCGCCGAGCCAGGAGGCGACGTCGGGGCTGTGCACGGTGCGCACGTCCTCGTTGAGCAGGCCGGCCCGCCACAGCTCGCCCAGCAGGGCCGGGATGCCGCCCGCCCGGTGGACGTCCTCCATGTGGTAGTCCGAGTTCGGCGACACCTTCGCCAGGCACGGCACGCGCCTGCTCAGCGCGTCGATGTCGGCGAGGGTGAAGTCCACCTCGCCCTCCTGCGCCGCGGCGAGGATGTGCAGCACGGTGTTCGTGGAGCCGCCCATCGCCATGTCCAGCGCCATGGCGTTCTCGAACGCCTGGCGGTTGGCGATCGAGCGCGGCAGCACCGACTCGTCGTCCTGCTCGTAGTAGCGCTTGCACAGCTCGACCACCGTGCGGCCGGCCTCGGCGAACAGCTCGCGGCGGGCGGCGTGCGTGGCCAGCGTGGACCCGTTGCCGGGCAGCGCCAGGCCCAGCGCCTCGGTGAGGCAGTTCATCGAGTTCGCGGTGAACATGCCCGAGCACGAGCCGCACGTCGGGCACGCCGACCGCTCGACCTCGGCGAGGCCCGCGTCGTCCACGTCCGGCGAGGCGGAGGCCGAGATCGCGGTGATCAGGTCGGTCGGCGCGACGGCGACGCCGTCCACCACGACGGCCTTGCCCGCCTCCATCGGTCCACCGGAGACGAACACGACCGGGATGTTGAGCCGCATCGCCGCGTTGAGCATGCCGGGCGTGATCTTGTCGCAGTTGGAGATGCACACGATCGCGTCGGCCTGGTGCGCGTTGACCATGTACTCGACCGAGTCGGCGATGATCTCGCGCGAGGGCAGCGAGTAGAGCATCCCGCCGTGGCCCATGGCGATGCCGTCGTCCACCGCGATGGTGTGGAACTCGCGCGGCACGCCGCCCGCCTCGCGGACCGCCTCGGCCACGATGTCCCCGAGGTCGCGCAGGTGCACGTGACCCGGCACGAACTGCGTGTAGGAGTTGGCGATGGCCACGATCGGCTTGCCGAAGTCGCCGTCGGTCATGCCGGTCGCGCGCCAGAGCGCGCGGGCGCCCGCCGCGTTGCGGCCGTGGGTGGTGGTGCGGGAACGGAGCGGTGGCACGGCTCCTCCAGAAGTCTTTGCCGGGAGATTCGCGAACGACGCGCGCGGGGGGTGGGGCGCGGGAGGTCGGGGCGGTGCCTCAGAGGTTACTCCGCCGCAACGCCCCGGAGACCAGCACGGCGGCCAGCGCGAGCGTGATGACGTGCACGGCCGTGCACCACAGGCAGACCTTCCCGATCAGGAGGAACTCGGCGGCCACCAGGTACACCACGAACAGCACGCCGACGCCGACCGCCGCCAGCCGCACCCAGTGCAGCGCCCGGCTGCGCCACGCGAACGGCAGGCACACCGCGGTCAGGAACGCGAAGAAGGCCAGGCCCAGCACCGCGACCGGGATGCCGAACAGCTCCGACTGCTCGCTGGTGGTGACCGTGCCGCAGTCGACGACCTCGCCCTCGGCGCACAGCAGCGCGCCCGCGTCGAAGTGCGCGATCGTGAGGTAGGTCGAGACCGCCAGGCCCGCCAGCGACAGCGCGAGGCTGGCGGCGGGCACCCGACCGGGGGTCCGCGTGTTCGAACTCACGTCCCGGACTCTACGGGCGGCGGCGTTGCGCCCGGGTCAGGTCCGTCGTCCCCGTCCTCGGCGTCCCGGTCGGTCGCCGCGGCCGTCGGATCGGCCACCCGACCCCCGCTGACCTGCGCCAACATCGGCAGGTGGGCGGCGCGGACGGCGGGCAGCCGCACCAGCGAGCCGTCCGCGAGCACCGCCGACAACCACCCCTTCGGGACCACCTTGATCGCCTTCAGGTCCGACCAGGCCACCACCCGCTCGCCGAACGTGCCGCGCGCCACGATCCGCTCGTCGTCCACGGTGGTCCGGTTGCGCACGACCCACCACGCGAACGCCGCCGGCAGCAGGTAGAGGGCCTGCAGCCCCGGCGCGGCCCAGGCGACGGGCGTCGCGCAGACGGCCGCGGCGCCGGCGGCGAACAGGGCGGGCGCGGGGATGCGGAACACGACTTTCGGCACGTCCCCGATGCTGCCACCTCCTCCTCCGAGCGGGTGACCCCGGCCCGGGTGCGCGCACGTGGGGGCTTCCACCATCCGGGAGTGCCGTCCCGCACAGTTGACGCTCCACGTGCTTGACGGTTAACGTCAGCGCCATGCAGCGCAACCTCGTTCTCGTACTTCCCAGGCGCGTCGACGCCTAGGCACTCGAGCTTGCGTCGACGCGCGACCCTCGTGCGACCCGTCCGGGTTGGCGAGGGTTTTTTCGTGCCCGGACCGTGCATTCTCCTTACCCACGAGGCAGACAGATGACCAGCGCAACCTCGCGACCGGCTCCCGGAGAGTCGTCGTCGCCCCGCCCTGGACCGCGGCCGAAACCGGCCCCGCCGAGCGGCGCTCCCATCCGCGTGACCGGTGCCCAGTCCCTCGTCCGCTCGCTGGAGGCAGTGGGCTGCGAGGTGGTCTTCGGCATTCCGGGCGGCACGATCCTGCCTGCCTACGACCCCCTCCTCGACTCCACCAAGGTGCGCCACGTCCTGGTCCGCCACGAGCAGGGCGCGGGCCACGCCGCCACCGGCTACGCGCAGGCCACCGGCAAGGTCGGCGTCTGCATGGCCACCTCCGGTCCCGGCGCGACCAACCTCGTCACGCCCCTGGCGGACGCCAACATGGACTCCGTCCCGGTGGTCGCCATCACCGGCCAGCAGTCCCGCCCGCTGATCGGCACCGACGCGTTCCAGGAAGCGGACATCTGCGGCATCACGATGCCGATCACCAAGCACAACTTCCTCGTCACCGACGCGGCGGACATCCCGCGCGCGGTCGCCGAGGCGTTCCACCTGGCCGCCACCGGCCGACCCGGCCCCGTCCTGGTGGACATCCCCAAGGACGTGCTCCAGGAGACGACCTCGTTCTCCTGGCCGCCGGAGCTGCGCCTGCCCGGTTACCGGCCGACGACCCGGCCGCACGGCAAGCAGGTGCGCGAGGCCGCGAAGCTGATCGCCGCGGCCCGCCGCCCGGTCCTCTACGTCGGCGGTGGCGTGATCAAGGCCGACGCGTCGGCCGAGCTGCTGGAGCTGGCCGAGTCCACCGGCATCCCGGTGGTGACCACGCTGATGGCGCGCGGCGCGTTCCCCGACTCCCACCCCCTGCACCTGGGCATGCCGGGCATGCACGGCACGGTCGGCGCGGTCGCCGCGATGCAGAAGGCGGACCTGCTGATCGCCCTGGGCGCGCGGTTCGACGACCGGGTCACCGGCCAGCTGTCCACGTTCGCGCCGGACGCCCAGGTCGTGCACGCCGACATCGACCCGGCCGAGATCTCGAAGAACCGCCGCGCGGACGTCCCGATCGTCGGCGACTGCAAGGAGATCATCGGCGAGCTGGTCGACGCCGTCCGCGCCGAGAAGGCCAACGCCACCCGCGCGGTCGACCTCGCGCCCTGGTGGGACCAGCTCAACGCGCTGCGCGAGACGTTCCCGCTGGGCTACGACTGGCCCGAGGACGGCACGCTGTCGCCGCAGTACGTCATCGAGCGGATCGGCGCGCTGACCCCGCCCGACACGGTGTTCACCGCGGGCGTCGGCCAGCACCAGATGTGGGCCGCGCAGTTCGTGAAGTACGAGCGGCCGCGCACCTGGATCAACTCCGGCGGCCTCGGCACGATGGGCTACGCCGTGCCCGCCGCGATGGGCGCCAAGGCCGGCGTCCCCGACGTGCAGGTGTGGGCGATCGACGGCGACGGCTGCTTCCAGATGACCAACCAGGAGCTGGCCACCTGCGCCATCGAGGGCATCCCGATCAAGGTCGCCGTCATCAACAACGGCAACCTGGGCATGGTCCGCCAGTGGCAGACCCTGTTCTACGGCGAGCGCTACTCCAGCACCGACCTGGGCACGCACAAGCACCGCATCCCCGACTTCAAGCTGCTCGCCGAGGCGATGGGCTGCGCGGGCCTGCGCGCCGAGTCGCGCGAGGAGGTCGACGCGGTGATCGAGCAGGCCATGGGGATCAACGACCGGCCGGTCGTCATCGACTTCGTGGTCGGCAAGGACGCCCAGGTGTGGCCCATGGTGGCCGCGGGCACCGGCAACAGCGAGATCATGGCCGCGCGGGGCATCCGCCCGCTGTTCGACGAGGACGAGTGATGACGAGGCACACCCTGAGCGTTCTGGTCGAGGACAAGCCCGGTGTCCTCGCGCGAGTGGCGGGCCTGTTCTCGCGGCGCGGCTTCAACATCGAGTCGCTGGCCGTCGGCCGCACCGAGCACCCCGACATCTCCCGGATGACCATCGTCGTCTCGGTCGAGGAGCTGCCGCTGGAGCAGGTGACCAAGCAGCTCAACAAGCTCATCAACGTCATCAAGATCGTGGAGCTGGAGTCGTCGGCGTCGGTCCAGCGGCAACTCCTGCTCGTCAAGGTGCGCGCCGACGCGACGGTGCGCAGCCAGGTGCTCGAGACGGTGCAGCTCTTCCGCGCGAAGGTCGTCGACGTCTCCCCGGAGGCGGTCACCGTCGAGGCCACCGGCACGTCTGAGAAGCTCGACGCGCTGCTGCGGATGCTGGAGCCCTACGGGCTCCGCGAGATCGTCCAGTCCGGCATGGTCGCCATCGGCCGTGGCGCCCGCTCCATCACCGCGACCGCGGTGCGCTGATTTTCCAGTTCCGAGGAAGGAAGTACCACCAGTGAGCGTCGAGATCTTCTACGACGACGATGCCGACCTGAGCATCATCCAGGGGCGCAAGGTCGCGGTCATCGGCTACGGCAGCCAGGGCCACGCCCACGCGCTGAGCCTGCGCGACTCCGGCGTCGACGTCCGGATCGGCCTCCCCGAGGGCTCGAAGTCCCGCGCCAAGGCCGAGGAGGAGGGCCTGCCGGTCGGCACCCCCGCCGAGGTCTCCGCCGAGGCCGACCTGATCATGATCCTGGCGCCGGACACCGCGCAGCGGCACATCTACGCCAACGACATCGCGCCGAACCTGAAGGACGGCGACGCCGTCTTCTTCGGCCACGGGTTCAACATCCGCTACGGCCTGATCACCGTCCCGTCCAACGTGGACGTCGCGATGGTCGCGCCGAAGGGCCCGGGCCACCTGGTGCGCCGCCAGTTCGTCGACGGCAAGGGCGTGCCCGCGCTGATCGCGGTCGAGCAGGACGCCTCCGGCAACGCGCAGGCGCTCGCGCTGTCCTACGCCAAGGGCATCGGCGGCACGCGCGCGGGCGTCATCAAGACGACGTTCAAGGAGGAGACCGAGACCGACCTGTTCGGTGAGCAGGCGGTCCTCTGCGGTGGCGCGTCCGCGCTGGTGCAGGCCGGTTTCGAGGTGCTGACCGAGGCGGGCTACGCGCCCGAGGTCGCCTACTTCGAGTGCCTGCACGAGCTGAAGCTCATCGTGGACCTCATGTACGAGGGCGGCATCGCCCGCATGCGCTACTCGATCTCCGACACCGCCGAGTACGGCGACCTGACCCGCGGCCCGCGCGTGGTCACGCCGGCGGTCAAGGAGGAGATGCGCAAGATCCTGGGCGAGATCCAGGACGGCACGTTCGCCACGGAGTGGGTGAACGAGGACGACGCCGGCCGCGGCAACTACAAGAAGTTGCAGCAGGAGGGCGAGCAGCACCCGATCGAGGAGGTCGGCAAGAAGCTGCGCGGCCTCATGTCCTGGGTCGACCGCCCCATCACCGAAACGGCGTAAGATCAGGGGTTTTTTCACCGGGGCCCGCGGTTTCGACCGCGGGCCCCGGTATACCTAGGCCCTATGACCGACAGCGCGCCCATCTACGACGACAAGGCCCACGTCCGGGGCAACCTCGACCTCGGCGGAGCCGAGTGGATCCGCAGCGACGAGGGCGCGGAGGACGAGGAGGAGCACGTCGAGATCGCGTTCGTCGAGCACACCGACGGCGTGACGTACACGGCGATGCGGAACTCGGCGCACCCGGACGGCCCGGTCCTGGTCTTCACCCCGGCCGAGTGGGAGGCGTTCATCCTCGGCGTCAAGGACGGCGAGTTCGACGAGCCCTGGTGACCACCGGGCGGGTGAACGCCGTGGTCGGCGCGCCGCGGTCCATGTGGGACGCGCGTACCGGGTTCCAGCAGGTGAAACGCGGCACCCGGGTGTCAAGCACCGGTCGGGCGCTGACTATGCTCGTTAACAACCCGGACACATTGCCGTGGCCGGCCGGCGCGGGTGACGACCTGCTCGACGGCCCCGCGCTCCCCACCCGATCACACCACCGGGAGCGACGTCCGTGACCAAGCCCGTTGTCCTCATCGCCGAGAAGCTCGCACCGTCCGTTCTCGACGTCTTCGGTGATGGCATCGAGGTGCGCCACGTCGACGGCACCGACCGTCCCGCGCTGCTCGAAGCCGTTGCCGACGCCGACGCCCTCCTGGTCCGCTCCGCCACCAAGGTCGACGCCGAGGTCTTCAAGGCCACCACCAAGCTCAAGGTCGTCGCCCGCGCGGGCGTCGGGCTGGACAACGTCGAGGTGCCCGCCGCCACCGAGCGCGGCGTGATGGTGGTCAACGCGCCCACCTCGAACATCGTCAGCGCCGCCGAGCACGCCGTGGCCCTGCTGCTCGCCACCGCGCGCCAGATCCCGGCCGCGCACGCCACGCTGCAGAACCACGAGTGGAAGCGCAGCAAGTTCAACGGCGTCGAGGTCCAGGGCAAGACGGTCGGCGTGGTCGGCCTGGGCAAGATCGGCCAGCTGTTCGCCGCGCGCATCGCCGCCTTCGGCACCACGCTCATCGCCTACGACCCCTACGTCAGCGCCGCCCGCGCCGCCCAGCTCGGCATCGAGCTGGTGACGCTGGAGGAGCTGCTGGAGCGCGCCGACTTCATCTCGATCCACCTGCCGAAGACCCCGGAGACCAAGGGCCTGATCGGCGCGGAGCAGCTCGCCAAGGCCAAGCGCGGCGTGATCATCGTCAACGCCGCCCGCGGCGGCCTGGTGGACGAGGAGGCGCTGGCGGAGGCCGTGAAGGAGGGCCAGGTCGGCGGCGCGGGCATCGACGTGTTCTCCACCGAGCCCACCACGGACAGCCCGCTGTTCGGGTTGCCGAACGTCGTCGTCACCCCGCACCTGGGCGCGTCGACCACCGAGGCGCAGGACCGCGCGGGCACGGACGTGGCCAAGTCGGTGCTGCTCGCCCTGGCGGGCGACTTCGTGCCGGACGCGGTGAACGTGCAGGGCGGCGGCGTGGTCGGCGAGGAGGTCCGCCCGTACCTGCCGCTGGTGCAGAAGCTCGGCACGGTGGTCGCCGCGCTGAGCGCCAAGGCGCCCACGAGCGTCACCGTCGAGGTGCGCGGCGAGCTGTCCACCGAGGACGTCTCGGTGCTGCCGCTGGCCGCGCTGCGCGGCGTGTTCTCCAGCGTGGTGGAGGAGCAGGTCACCTTCGTCAACGCGCCGGCCCTGGCGGCCTCGCTGGGCGTGGGCGTGGACCTGGCCAAGGAGCCGGAGAGCGCCAACCACCGCAGCCTGGTGACGGTGCGCGCGGTGCAGGCCGACGGCGCGGTCATCACGGTGTCCGGCACGCTCGCGGGCCTGGACCAGGTCGAGAAGCTGGTCGGCGTCAACGGCCGGGGCTTCGACCTGCGCGCCGAGGGCAACGTGCTCCTGCTGGAGTACCCGGACCGGCCGGGCGTGATGGGCACGGTCGGCACGCTGCTGGGCGAGGCGGGCGTGAACGTCGAGGCCGCCCAGATCAGCCAGACCAAGGACGGCGCGGACGCGTTCATGCTGCTGCGCGTGGACCGCCCGGTCGACACCGCCGTGCTGGACCCGATCGGCGCGGCCGTCGGCGCCCGCACGGTCCGCTCGGTCAACTTCGACTGATCATCGCGGTCCCCGTAATGGAGTAGCGCCGCCGAGACCTGTCCTTGTATATCGCCGCAGGTCTCGGCGGTGTCACAGTTAACCGTTAGTCGTCAAAACTGTGGTTGCCATCACTCGTTTGGGTTAACTGATCAGCTCGACCGAGCGATTAGGTTCCTCCCACGAGGTTGACCCGGTGCCGTAGAGGGCACGGCACCACGCGGGCAGTGCCCCCACTGGACGAGACGCTGCCTGCCCGGTCGTATCCGACCTCGCTTGGGGCACGTTGTGAGCCGATCTCGCGTTGTCGCCAGATCTGCCGTACCGGTGCTGGCCGCGATCCTCGTCGCCGGTTCCGCCGCGGGTACCGCGCTGGCCGCGGAAGATCCACTGGCACCGCCCGTCGCGACCGCGCGCGGGCTGGATGCGGGCAAGTTGCAGTTGAAGGTGTCCGACCGCCTGTCGTCGGCCAAGGGCCGGGTCACCGCGTTCGTGGAGCTGGAGGCCAAGCCGGCCGTCGACGCGTTCGCCGAGAAGACCAGCCAGGGCGCGACCAAGCAGCAGGCCAAGGACGCCGCCAAGGCCACGAAGAACGACACCGGCCGGGTCACCGACCAGGTCGTCGGCGCCTTGAAGGGCAAGGACTCCGCCACCAAGGAGCTGTTCCGCACCGCGAACGGCGTGCCCGGCGTGGTGGTCCAGGCCGACGCCGCCAAGGTGCGCGAGCTGGCCCAGCGCCCGGACGTGAAGTCCGTGCGCACGGTGGTGCCGAAGTCCCGCCAGAACTCCAACGCCGTGCAGCTGACCAACACGCTCAAGGCGTGGCAGCAGTACGGCAAGCTCGGTGACGACACCCGCGTGGGCATCATCGACACGGGCATCGACTACACCCACGCCGACTTCGCGGGCCCCGGCACCATCCCGGCGTTCGAGGCGATCGACGAGACCAAGGTCGACGCCTCCTACTTCCCGACCCCCAAGGTGGTCGGCGGCTACGACTTCGTCGGCAACGCCTACGACGGCGAGAGCGACGACCCGGCGCTCAACACCCCGAAGCCGGACCCGAACCCGCTCGACTGCAACGGCCACGGCTCGCACGTCGCCGGCACCGCGGCGGGCTTCGGCGTCAACGCCGACGGCAGCACCTTCAAGGGCGACTACACCAAGCTCACCCCCGAGGCGCTCAACGCGATGCGCATCGGCCCCGGCACCGCGCCGAAGGCCCTGCTGTACGCGCTGAAGGTCTTCGGCTGCGAGGGCTCGACGAACGTCACCGCGCAGGCGCTGGACTGGGCGCTCGACCCCGACGGCGACGGCGACTTCACCGACCACCTCGACGTGGTCAACCTGTCGCTGGGCTCCGACTACGGCGCACCGGACGACCCGGACAGCCTGTTCGTGCGCAAGCTCAACGCCTCCGGCGTGCTGACCGTGTTCTCCGCGGGCAACGGCGGCGACCTGTACGACATCGGCGGCTCGCCGGGCAGCACCCCCGAGTCGCTCACCGTGGCCAGCGTCCGCGACTCCTACGTGCTGCGCGACGCGGTCGAGGTCACCGCGCCGGCCGCCGCCGCGGGCCGCAAGCCCGGCCAGTACAGCGTGGCGTTCAACTACGAGGGCCTGAACGTCACCGCGCCGGTCGTGGCGATGAGCGACGCGGCCAACAAGGACGGCTGCCTGCCGTTCTCGGCCGCGGACAAGGCCGCCGTCGCGGGCAAGATGGTGTGGCTGGAGTGGGACGACAACGACGCCACGCGTCGCTGCGGCTCGGTCGGCCGGACCAACAACGCCACCGCCGCCGGCGCCGTCGGCGCGGTGTTCACCTCGAACCTGGAGCACTTCAACGCGGGCATCTCCGGCAACGCGACGATCCCGGTGTTCCAGTTCACCGGCTCGGCCACCGCGGCGCTGCGCCCGGCGCTGGCCGCGGGCACGCTGGTGGTCCGCCAGGCGGGCGAGCTGCGGACCTCGCTGTCCACGTTCGACCCGTCCATCAGCGACACCCCGAGCTCGTTCACCTCGCGCGGCGTGCGCGGCCCGGTCGTGAAGCCGGACGTGGCCGCCCCCGGTGACACCATCGCCTCGGTGCTGGTCGGCTCCGGCAACAAGACGATGGTCAACTCGGGCACGTCGATGGCCGCGCCGCACATCACCGGCATCGCGGCGCTCGTGCGCCAGACCCACCCGGACTGGACGCCGGAAGAGGTCAAGGCGGCGGTCATGAACACCGCCGGCCACGACGTGAAGGCCGACGGCAAGACCTACGCGCCCAACCGCGTCGGCGCCGGCCGCGTCGACGGCAAGGCCGCGGTCGAGAACCAGGTGCTGGCCTACGTGCAGGACGACCCGGGCGCGGTGTCCGCGTCCTTCGGCGTGGTCGAGGTGGCCGGCCCGGTCAACCTCACCAAGACCATCAAGGTCGTCAACAAGTCCACCAAGTGGGTCGACTACACCGTCGGCTACGAGGCGCTGACCCAGATCCCGGGCGTGCGCTACGAGCTGTCGGCGAACACCGTGCGGCTCAGCCCGCGCGGCATCGCCAAGGTCACCGTCGCGCTGAAGGTCGACGACCCGACCTCGCTGCGCAAGACGGTCGACCCGACGGTCGAGGCCAACCACCTCGACGTGCCGCGCCAGTACCTGGCCGACGCGTCGGGCCGGGTCGTGCTCACGCCGACGGCCGGTTCGTCGGTCGCCCTGCGGGTGCCGGTCTACTCGGCGCCCAAGCCGGTGGCCGACATCAACGTGGCCACCAACGTGCGGGTGAACGGCAAGGGCCAGGGCGTGCTGAACCTGACCGGCCGGGCCGTCAACCAGGGCGCGTACAAGTCCCTGGTGAGCGTGCTGGAGCTGCAGGCGTCCTCGCCGCAGCTGCCGGACTGCCGCCGCAACGTGACCACGAACTGCGTGCTGAACAACACGGCCAAGGGCGGCGACCTGCGCTACGTCGGCGTGGCCTCCACCGCCCCGCTGGCCAAGGCGCAGGGCACCCCGCAGGACGCGCTGCTCGCGTTCGGCATCGCGACCTGGGGCAACTGGTACAACCTGGGCAACAACACCGTCCCGTTCGTCGACGTCGACACCAACGGTGACGGCGCGTTCGACTACGAGGTCTACGCCAACAAGCTGACCGACACCGACCTGCTGGTGGCGGCCACCGTGGACCTGAGGACGGGCGCCACGGTCGACCTCCAGGGCGTGAACGGGCAGTTCGGCGACGTCGACACCAACGTCTTCGACACGAACGTGGTGGTGCTGCCGGTGCTGCTGTCGGCGCTCGGCATCGACCCGGCGGCGGACACCTCGCGGATCCGCTACCAGGTCGGCGTGGCCGGGTTCTACGTCGCACCGGGCACGACCGACGGCCTGATCGACTCGATCCCGGGCGCGCTGTCGTTCGACCCGCTCAAGCCCGGCCTGTGGGTGCAGGGCGGCGGCGACCCGGCGCTGTCCTACCAGGCCCGGCCGGCGACCGCGCTCGTGGTCAACCGCAACGCCGACGCGGCGACGCTCGACGGTGCGGACAGCCTGCTGGTCCTGCACCACCACAACGCCACCGGTGACCGGGCGGACGTGGTGAAGGTGCGCGCTCCCGCGACGGTGGGCGGCGTTCGCGCCGCGGGCTGATCGTCGTGCACCGCTCTGGCCGGTCGGGGGTTGCCCCGGCCGGCCAGAGCCGTTTACGCACATCGGGTGACGACCGAACGGGGGCACTGAACCGTTCGGGTGTCCCGCAGTCCGGGAGACATGACCACGGAGGGGTGTTCCGAGTGCGGTTCCGCCGCCTCGGACCGGTAGCCTTTCGCATTGGAAACTAGTCCCGCGCAATGGGACTGATACCTGGGAGGTGTGTGGATGCGGCTCGCAGTGATCCCAGGGGACGGGATCGGGCCCGAGGTCGTCGCCGAGGCCCTGAAGGTGCTCGGTGAGGTCGTTCCAGCGGCTGAGATCACCCGCTACGACCTCGGCGCGGCGCGCTGGCACGCCACAGGTGAGTTGCTGCCGGAGTCCGTGCTCGGGGAGCTCCGCCAGCACGACGCGATCCTGCTCGGCGCGGTGGGCGACCCGTCGGTGCCGAGCGGGATCCTGGAGCGCGGCCTGCTGCTGCGGCTCAGGTTCGAGCTCGACCACCACGTGAACCTGCGCCCGGCCCGGCTCTACCCGGGCGTGCGCAGCCCGATCGCCGACCCGCCGGAGATCGACATGGTGGTCGTGCGCGAGGGCACGGAGGGCCTGTACGCGGGCAACGGCGGCCTGCTCCGCAAGGACACGCCGCACGAGATCGCGACCGAGGTGTCGATCAACACCTCGTTCGGCGTGGAGCGGGTGGTGCGCGACGCGTTCGCCCGTGCCGCGAACCGGCCGCGCAAGCACCTCACGCTCGTGCACAAGACCAACGTGCTCACGCACGCCGGGTCGCTGTGGTCGCGGGTGGTGGAGGAGGTCTCGCTGCAGCACCCGGACGTGACGGTGGCGTACCAGCACGTGGACGCGGCGACGATCCACCTGGTGACCGACCCGGGTCGGTACGACGTGATCGTCACGGACAACCTGTTCGGCGACATCCTGACCGACCTGGCGGCGGCCGTGACCGGCGGCATCGGGCTGGCGGCGTCGGGCAACCTGGACGTGACGCGGCGCAACCCGAGCATGTTCGAGCCGGTGCACGGCAGCGCGCCGGACATCGCGGGCCAGGGCATCGCCGACCCGACGGCGGCGGTGCTGTCCGTCGCCCTGATGCTCGACCACCTGGGCGAGTCGGAGGCGGCGCGGCGGATCGAGGCGTCGGTGGCGTTCGACCTGGCCACCCGCGACCACTCGTCGCCGGGCGCGACCTACGCCGTGGGCGACCGCCTGGCCGCCCTGGTCTCCTCGAACGTCCGCACCGCCTGACCCGGGAGTCCCGCGCTCGACCCGAGAGTCCTACGTTCGCGGCCCGAGAGTCCTACGCTCGGAGCCCGTGAGTTGAACGCTCGACCGACCGACCGGTCTGCCGAGCGTTCAACTCACCGCCGCTGAACGTAGGACTCTCGGCGTTCGGACGTAGGACTCTCGCGGGTGGGTCCGGAGTGGACGGGTTTCCGAGCGGTAGCGTCCACCCATGGAGTGGGACAGGACGTCCGACGCTTGGTATCCGCCGACGGGTTGTGGCACCATCGGGACGTGGCCCTCCACACCGCGATCATTATTTCCCAGCGCGCCGGCTAGTGCTGCCTCCCAGCACCCGGCGCGCCGACCTCTCGCATCCTGCGGGGGGTCTTTTTGTTTTCCCGGACCCCCCGACCCCGGCCACCCGCACCACCACAGGAGCCCCCTCGTGACCCCCCTCGGCGATTCCTTCCACGTCTTCGACACGACCTTGCGGGACGGTGCCCAGCGCGAGGGCATCTCCTACTCGGTCAGCGACAAGCTGGCCGTCGCCCGCCTGCTCGACTCGCTGGGCGTCGGCTTCATCGAGGGCGGCTGGCCGGGCGCCATGCCGAAGGACACGGAGTTCTTCGCCAGGGCCGCGGCGGGGGAGCTGACGCTCAAGCACGCGCAGCTCGTCGCGTTCGGCTCGACCCGCAAGGCGGGCGTCAAGGTCCACGAAGACCCGCAGGTCAGGGCCCTCCTGGACGCGCGGACGCCGGTCGTCACGCTGGTCGCCAAGTCCGACCGCAGGCACATCGAACGGGCACTGCGCACCGACGTGGCGGAGAACTGCGCGATGGTCCGCGACACGGTCGCGTTCCTGGTCGGCGAGGGCCGCCGGGTCTTCCTCGACGCCGAGCACTTCTTCGACGGCTTCGCCTTCGACCAGGACACCGCGCTGCGCGTGCTGGAGTCCGCTGTGGAGGGTGGCGCGGACGTCGTCGTGCTGTGCGACACCAACGGCGGCCAGCTGCCCCTGGGCCTGGCCGAGACCGTCGCCGACGTGGTCGCCCGCACGGGCTTCCGCGTCGGCATCCACTGCCAGGACGACACGTCCTGCGCGGTGGCCAACACCGTCGCGGCGGTGCAGGCGGGGGCGACCCACGTCCAGTGCACCGCCAACGGCTACGGCGAGCGAGCGGGCAACGCGGACCTGTTCGCCGTCGTCGGGAACCTCGTGACCAAGCTGGGCCTGCCGGTGCTACCCGCCGAATCGCTGGCCGAGCTGACCCGCGTCTCCCATGCGCTGGCCGAGATCGCGAACATCGCGCCCGACACCCACCAGGCCTACGTCGGGTCGTCGGCCTTCGCCCACAAGGCGGGGCTGCACGCGAGCGCGATCAAGGTGGACCCGGAGTTGTACAACCACATCGACCCGGACACCGTCGGCAACGGCATGCGGGTGCTGGTCACGGAGATGGCGGGTCGGGCCAGTCTCGAGCTCAAGGGACGTGAGTTCGGGATCGACCTGACCCGCCGGCCCGAGGTGCTGACCGAGGTGGTGCGCAAGGTCAAGGACCTGGAGGCGGGCGGCTGGTCGTTCGAGGCCGCCGACGCCTCCCTTGAGCTGCTCCTGCGGGCGGAGGTGTCCGGCCTCGGCGCGCCGCCGTTCACGCTGGAGTCCTACCGCGTGGTGCTCGACCACCACCAGGACGGCGCGATCGTGTCCGAGGCGACGGTGAAGGTGCACGTCGGGGGTGAGCGCGTCATCGCCACCGCCGAGGGCAACGGACCGGTGCACGCGCTGGACGCCGCGCTGCGCAAGGCGCTCCTGCCGCACCTGTCCTGGCTGGACGCGGTGCAGCTGAACGACTACAAGGTCCGCATCCTCCCGGGCTCGCACGACTCGGCCGAGCACGGCACCGACGCCGTCACCCGCGTGCTGGTCGAGTCCACCGACGGCGAGCGCGAGTGGACCACCGTCGGCGTGCACGGCAACATCGTGGAAGCCAGCTGGCTGGCCCTGTGCGACGCGCTGGTGCACAAGGCGCTGCGGGTCACCCCGTCACCAGCGTGAGCCCCTCCGCCGCCAGCACGCGGTTGAGCGGCTCGAAGTAGGACGTGCCGCCGGTGGTGCAGTTGCCGCTGCCGCCCAGCACGTGCCCCTGGGCCTGGGAGCCGGTGAACAGCGGTGCCCACTGGTCGCCGGGCTCGGTGCACGTGTCGGTGCGGGTCAGGCCGTAGACGACGCCGGTGGGGAAGTTGACGGTGACGTTCCTGGCCTGGACGGTGCCGCAGCGCACCCCGGTGCTGCGGCCCGCCGCGCACACCGACCCGCCGACGGGCGTCTCGGCCGAGCCGGTGACGACGCCGGAGCGCCCGGCGATGGTGGGCCGCTGCACCCAGGCGGTGGTGTTGGTGATCCGGACGAGGGCGTAGGTGGACCGGACCGCCACGACGGGGCCGACGTCCACCCCGTTGGGCCCGCGGACGGTGGCGCCGGCGGTGCCGCAGGACGGGGGCACGAGGAGGTAGCCGCGGGCGTTGAAGCCGTTGGCGCAGCGCCCGCCGGTGGAGGTGCTCAGCGGGGTGCCGGCCTCCAGCGGGGCGGGCGCGAACGCGGCGGCGGGGGTGGCCGCGGCCACGAGCAGGGTGAGGACGAGCAGCAGGGTTCGCATCCCCTCGACGCTAGGCACGCGCGGTGGCGCTGCCAGCCGCCGGTTAGGGTGAACTCCGTGCGCATTGCCCGTATCGCCCAACCCGACGGCCTGGCCTTCGCCGCGATCGAGGGCGAAGGTGACGACCTGACCGCCGTCGAGATCGCCGACGACCCCTTCGCCAACCCGACGTTCACCGGCCGCCGCTGGCCGCTGGCCGACGTCCGCCTGCTGGCGCCGTTCCTGCCGCCCAAGATCGTGGCCATCGGCCGCAACTACGCCGAGCACGCCGCCGAGATGGGCAACGACGTGCCCGAGAACCCGTTGATGTTCCTCAAGCCCAACACGGCGGTGATCGGGCCGAACGCGGACATCAAGCTGCCCGCGGCCTCGGAGCGGGTCGACTTCGAGGGCGAGCTGGCCGTGGTCGTCGGCGTCGGTGGCCGGGACATCCCCGCCTCCCGCGCCCGCCAGTCGATCCTCGGCTACACGATCGCCAACGACGTCACCGCCCGCGACCTGCAGAAGGCCGACGGGCAGTGGACGCGGGCCAAGGGCTTCGACACGTTCTGCCCGCTCGGCCCGTGGGTGGAG
Source organism: Actinosynnema sp. NPDC053489 (assembly GCF_044544865.1). NCBI lineage: Bacteria > Bacillati > Actinomycetota > Actinomycetes > Pseudonocardiales > Pseudonocardiaceae > Actinosynnema > Actinosynnema sp. NPDC053489. Next base: position 28,558 of record NZ_JBITXT010000008.1, read on the forward strand.
ACCGAGTTCGACCCGTCCGACGTGGCCATCCGCACGGAGGTCGACGGCGAGGTCAAGCAGGACTCGCGCACCTCGCTGCTGCTGCACGGCATCCCGGAGCTGATCGAGTACATCTCGGCGGTGATGACCCTGCGGCCGCTGGACGTGATCCTCACGGGCACCCCCGCCGGCGTCGGCCCGCTGACCGCCGGCCAGACGGTGTCGGTGACCGTCGAAGGCCTGGGCACGCTGACCAACACCGTCACCAACCGCTGAGGCGTCAGGTCCGCTCGATGCGCTCGGGCGCGCGCCGGGCGAACTCCGGCGCGTGCTCGGGCCGCAGCCCGATCGCCACCAGGAACGCGGGCACGACCTGCAGCCGCGGGAACCGCTGCAGCAGCCGGATCGGCCGCGGCACCCGCCCCCGGGCGGCGTTCGACGTGCCCGCCAGCGTGGGCCTGAGGAACGAGTCCTGGATGCGCCGCTGGGCGGCCTGGGTCACCACGGTCGGCAGCCACCGCCTGCGGCGCACCTTGGCCAGCACCTTCGCGTCGAGCCGGCCGCGCCGCAGCGGCCCGGCCACGATCGCGGCGGCGGCCACCGCGTCCTGCACGGCCAGGTTGATGCCGACGCCGCCGATGGGCGACATGGCGTGCGCCGCGTCGCCGATGCACAGCACGCCGTCGGCGTGCCAGCGCCGCAACCGGTCGAGCTTCACGTCCAGCAGCTTCACGTCGTCCAGCGATTCGATCGTCCCCAACCGCTCCTCCAGCCACGGCACGAGGTTCGCCATGCGCCGCCGGAACGCGGCCACGCCCTCCGCCCGCAGCTGTCGGTCGGTGCCCTTGCGGATCAGGTAGGCGCACTGGAAGTAGTCGCCCCGGTCGATCAGCACGAGCCCGTCGCTCGACCCGAACCGGCCGGTGGCGCCGTTCAGCTCGTCCGCCTCGCGCGGCAGCCGGAACCACCACACGTCCATCGGCGCGCCGAACGAGCGCACCGGCAGCCCGACCTGCTCGCGCACCAGCGAGCGCCGCCCGTCGGCCGCGATGACGAGGTCGGCCGCCAGCTCGCCGGTCCCGCCACCGGCCGTGCGGTACCGGACACCGGTCACCTTCCCGCCCCGCTTGAGCAGCCCGGTGCACTCGGTGTCCATCCGGAGCGCGAACGTGGGCTCCCGCTCGCCGGCGTCGGCGAGCAGGTCCAGGAAGTCCCACTGCGGGACCATCGCGATGTGCTTGTGCGGCCCGGGCAGCCTGCTCAGGTCGGCCATCGTCTGCGGCCCGGCGTCCAGGAGCACCTGCACCTGGTCCACGAGCCGGTGGGGCACCTCGGCGAACGACGGGCCGAGGCCCAGCTCGTCCAGCAGCGTCAACGTCGAGGCGTGCACGGTGTCACCGCGGAAGTCGCGCAGGAAGTCGCCGTGCTTCTCCAGCACCGTGACCTCCACACCCGCCCTGGCCAGCAACAACGCCGCCACCATGCCCGCCGGGCCGCCCCCGACGACCACGACCTGCGTCCTCTCCATGGTCCACCCCTCCGTTTTCAACACCAGTTGAATAACCTCAGCATGCTCCGACGTGCGGCCGCGGTCAAGCCGGATACGCTGATCGGGTCATGAGCGCACCAGCAGCTCCCCAGCGGGCCGCCGGGACCGGCGTCCGGGTCCGCTTCTGCCCCTCGCCCACGGGCACGCCCCACGTGGGGCTCATCCGCACCGCCCTGTTCAACTGGGCGTACGCGCGCCACACCGGCGGCGCGTTCGTGCTCCGGATCGAGGACACCGACGCGGCCCGCGACTCCGAGGAGTCGTACCTCCGGCTGCTGGAAGCCCTGCGCTGGCTCGGCCTCGACTGGGACGAGGGCCCGGAGGTCGGCGGCCCGCACGGGCCGTACCGGCAGAGCCTGCGCCGCCCGCTCTACGACGACGTGGTCCGCCGCCTGGTCGAGGCGGGCGAGCTGTACGAGTCGTTCTCCACGCCCGAGGAGGTCGAGGCGCGCCGCGAGGCGGCGGGCCAGGACCCGAAGCTCGGCTACGACGGCCACGACCGCGACCTCACCGAGGAGCGCAGGGCGGCGTTGCGGGCCGGGGGCAGGCGGCCGGTGCTGCGCCTGCGGATGCCCGACGAGGACATCACCTGGACCGACCTCGTGCGCGGCGAGGTCACGTTCCCGGCGGGCGGCACGCCCGACCCGGTGCTGGTGCGCGCCGACGGCGACCCGCTGTACCCGCTCGTCAACCCCGTAGACGACGCCCTGATGGGCATCACGCACGTGCTGCGCGGCGACGACCTGCTGCCCTCCACCCCGCGCCAGATCGCGCTGCACCGGGCGCTGGCGCGCATCGGCGTCACGTCCGCCGCACCCGAGTTCGGCCACCTCCCGCAGGTGCTCGGCGAGGGCGACAAGAAGCTCTCCAAGCGCGACCCGCGGTCGGACCTGTTCGGGTACCGCGACCGCGGCTTCGTGCCCGAGGGCCTGCTGAACTACCTGGCGCTGCTGGGGTGGTCCATCGCCGACGACCGGGACGTGTTCTCCGTCGCCGAGCTGGTCCAGTCCTTCGACCTGCGCCGGGTCGCCGCCAACCCGGCCCGCTTCGACCCGCGGAAGGCCGAGGCGATCAACGCCACGCACCTGCGCGCGCTGCCCGTCGGCGAGTTCGTCGACCGCGTGCTGCCGCACCTGGTCAAGGACGGCGTGCTGCCGCCCCGGCCGACCGCGGAGCAGCTCGCCGTGCTGGCGGAGGTCGCGCCGCTGGTGCAGGAGCGGCTCGTCGTGCTGTCCGAGGCGTCGCCGATGGTGCGGTTCCTGTTCGTGCGCGAGCAGGACTTCGCGCCGGAGGGGGACGCCGCCGCCCGGGCGCTGGGCGAGGGCGCCCGGCCGGTGCTCGAAGCGTGCATACCCGCCCTGGAATCCGCTCCCGAGTGGACGGCCGCCGCGATCGAGGAGGCGCTGCGGGCGTCTCTTGTGGACGGGTTGGGGCTCCGGGCGCGCTCCGCGTACGCGCCGGTGCGGGTCGCCGTGACGGGCCGTACCGTCTCGCCGCCGCTGTACGAATCCATGGAACTACTGGGTCGGAGTCGCTCGATCGGGCGATTGCGCCGCGCGCTCGGGGCAATCTGAGTGGTGCGTTCGGGCGGTTCAGGGGTGCTTGACCGTGCAAGAACCCCGAGATATCACCTCTCTGGTCGAGTCGGACGAGGGGTGAGCGCACCTAGCCTCACGGGGTGACAACCGCAGCCCCGACTTCCACCCCTCGGAGAACCGGCGAGATCCGGGCGGTGTGCCTCGACGTCGACGACACCCTGGTCGACTACAGCACCTCGTCCCGGGCCGCCCTGGCCGCGATGGTCGGCAACGCCGACGCCTGGCCGCTGTGGCAGCGCATCACCGATGAGCACTGCGAACGGCTCCTCGCCGGCGAGCTCGAGTACGAGACGATGCGCAACATCCGCACCCGCGCGTTCTTCGCGGCCCTGGGCGAGGAGTTGGACCAGGAGGAGGCGACCCGCCGGGAACTGCGCCGGCAGGAGGTCCTCGCCTCCGGCTGGCGGCTGTTCCCCGACGTGGTGCCGTGCCTGGAGTGGCTGCGGGCCACCGGCCTGCCCATGGCGGCCGTGAGCAACGCCTCAGGACGCCACCAACGGGTGAAGATCGCGGCGCTCGGCCTGGCCCAGTACTTCGACACCGTCCTCATCGCGGGCGAGGTCGGCGCGGCCAAGCCGGACCGGGTGATCTTCGACACCGCGTGCGCGGACCTGGGCGTCGAACTGGGTGACACGGTGCACATCGGCGACCGCCTCCACGCCGACGCCATCGGCGCGCGCGACGCCGGCATGAAGGGCGTCTGGCTCAACCGCCACGGTCCCCGCGAAGGCGCGCTGCCGGCCGGCATCTCGGCCATCAGCAGCCTGGCTGAGCTGCCCGAACTCCTCGTCTGCGAGCTGTCGACCGCCTCGGCGTGACCCCGATTTCCGTTCCGCCGGGCCCGTGGTCTAGTATTCCTCCCGGCGGAACGGAGAGGCCCCCGCGAGCGAGAGCGACGGGGAGCCGGGCCGGGAAACCAATGGGGTATGGTGTAATTGGCAGCACGACTGATTCTGGTTCAGTTAGTCTAGGTTCGAGTCCTGGTACCCCAGCTGCACGGTAGAGAACAGAGTGTGGTAAGCTACCGGCACCGCAGGACAGCAAGACAAAATTAAATGGAAAGTTCCTGGCCCCGTCGTCTAGCGGCCTAGGACGCCGCCCTCTCAAGGCGGTAGCGTGGGTTCGAATCCCATCGGGGCTACAGATCCGGGAGATCCCTGTTTCGCTTACGCGAAACGGGGATCTTTCGCATTGTCTCCCGGGGGTCCGACCCCCGGACCCCCGGGCAGGTGGGCTCCGCCCCCTGCACCCCCGTGCCCGAAGGGCACCGATCCGGCTCAACCGCGCACCTCGCCCCCGTCGCGGTGCAGGTGACGGGGGCGAGGCGTGCTCGGAGCGGGGATTACAGGCGGGATTGGAGGGCTTCGGCGGCGGCCAGCAGGTCGGCGGCCCAGCGGGCGCCCGGGCGGCGGCCCATGCGGTCGATCGGGCCCGAAACGGAGACCGCGGCGACGACCGAACCGGTGCTGTCGCGCACCGGCGCGGAAACCGATGCCACGCCCGGTTCGCGTTCCGCCACGGATTGCGCCCAACCCCGGCGGCGGACTTCCAACAATGTGCGCTCGCCGTAAACCGCGTCCGCGAGAACCGAACGCTGGGTTCCCGGATCGGCCCACGCCGCCAATACCTTCGCGCCCGAACCCGCCGTCATCGGCAATCGCGCGCCGATCGGCACGGTGTCGCGCAAACCACTCGGCGGTTCCGCCGAGGACACGCAGATCCGCTGCATCCCGTCCCGCCGGTACAACTGGACGCTCTCGCCCGTGATGTCGCGCAACCTCGGCAACACCGAGGACGCCGCGTCGAGCAGCGGGTCGGTGGCCCCGCCCGCCAGCTCCGCCAGTGCCGCGCCCGGACGCCACCGGCCGTCCGAACCCCGTCGCAGCAACCGGTGCACCTCGAGCCCGACCGCCAACCGGTGCGCCGTAGCCCTCGGCAAGCCCGTCCGGTTGCACAACTCGGCGAGCCCACACGGATCCTTTGCGACGGCGTTCAAGACAGCCACTGCCTTGTCCAGCACGCCGATCCCGCTATGCTGTCCCACAAGCCGATACTAACTTCCCACTGTCTGGGAAGTCCAGATCTATCGACTGTCCAGATCTTGGGAGAGTTGCGATGAGCCGCACGCTCGCGGAGAAGGTGTGGGAAGCACACGTCGTGCGCCACGGCAGTGGCGCGGAGCCGGACCTGCTCTACATCGACCTCCACCTGCTGCACGAAGTGACCAGCCCGCAGGCCTTCGACGGCCTGCGCCTGGCGGGCCGCCGGATCCGCCGACCGGACCTCACGATCGCCACCGAGGACCACAACGTCCCGACGGTCGACATCGAGCTCCCCATCGCCGACCCGGTCTCGCGCACGCAGGTGGAGACGCTGCGCAAGAACTGCGCGGAGTTCGGCGTGCGGCTGCACCCGATGGGCGACGCCGAGCAGGGCATCGTCCACGTCGTCGGCCCGCAGCTGGGCCTGACCCAGCCCGGCATGACCGTCGTCTGCGGTGACAGCCACACGTCCACGCACGGCGCGTTCGGCGCGCTGGCCTTCGGCATCGGCACGTCCGAGGTCGAGCACGTGATGGCCACCCAGACGCTGCCGCTGCGGCCGTTCAAGACCATGGCCATCACCGTCGACGGCGAGCTGCGGCCCGGTGTCACGGCCAAGGACATCATCCTCGCGGTCATCGCGCGGATCGGCACCGGCGGCGGCCAGGGCTACGTCCTGGAGTACCGGGGCAGCGCGATCGAGGCGCTGTCCATGGAAGCGCGGATGACCGTGTGCAACATGTCGATCGAGGCCGGGGCCCGCGCGGGCATGATCGCGCCGGACCAGACCACGTTCGACTACCTCGCCGGTCGCCCGCACGCCCCCTCGGGCACGGACTGGGACGCGGCCGTCGAGTACTGGAAGACGCTGCGCACCGACGAGGACGCCGAGTTCGACGCCGAGGTCCGCCTCGACGCCGCCGAGCTGACCCCGTTCGTCACCTGGGGCACCAACCCCGGCCAGGGCCTGCCGCTGGGCGCCGCGGTGCCCGACCCCGAGGCCATCGTCGACGAGAACGAGCGCGTGGCCGCCGAGAAGGCCCTGGCCTACATGGGCCTGGAGCCGGGCACCCCGCTGCGCGACATCCACGTCGACACCGTGTTCCTCGGCTCGTGCACGAACGGCCGCATCGAGGACCTGCGCGCGGCGGCGGACGTCCTGCGCGGCCAGAAGGTGGCCGACGGCGTGCGGATGCTCGTCGTGCCCGGGTCCATGCGGGTGCGCGCGCAGGCCGAGGCCGAGGGCCTGCACGAGGTGTTCCTGGCCGCGGGCGCCGAGTGGCGCCAGGCGGGCTGCTCGATGTGCCTGGGCATGAACCCGGACCAGCTCAAGCCGGGCGAGCGCAGCGCGTCGACCTCCAACCGCAACTTCGAGGGCAGGCAGGGCAAGGGTGGTCGCACCCACCTGGTTTCGCCACTCGTGGCCGCCGCCACCGCCGTGCGCGGCACCCTGTCCTCGCCCGCCGACCTGGTCTGAGGGAGTTCTACGAACATGGAAGCGTTCACCACGCACACCGGGGTCGGCGTTCCGCTGCGCAGGTCCAACGTGGACACCGACCAGATCATCCCGGCCGTCTACCTCAAGCGCGTGACCCGCACGGGCTTCGAGGACGGCCTGTTCGCCGCCTGGCGCGGCGACGAGCAGTTCGTGCTCAACCAGGAGCCGTTCCGGGCGGGCAGCGTGCTCGTCGCCGGCCCCGACTTCGGCACCGGGTCGTCCCGCGAGCACGCCGTCTGGGCGCTCATGGATTACGGCTTCCGGGTGGTCGTCTCGTCCCGGTTCGCCGACATCTTCCGGGGCAACGCCGGCAAGCAGGGCCTCGTGGCCGCCCAGTGCGAGCAGTCCGATGTCGAATTGCTGTGGAAGCTCCTGGAGAACGAGCCGGGCACCGAGGTGACCGTCGACCTGACCGCGAAGACGGTTGTGGCGAAGGACTTCACCGCCCCCTTCACCATCGACGACTACACCCGCTGGCGGCTGCTCGAGGGATTGGACGACATCGCCCTGACCCTTCGGCACGCCGACGACATCACCGAGTTCGAGCAGCGCAGGCAGGGCTGGTTGCCGACTACCGATCCGCTGCCCGCGAGGTGACCGGGAAGGGGTCGGATTCCCTCCCCAACAGCGGGAATCCGACCCCTTCGAACCCTCCGGCCGCCGCCGGGGTGTCCCTCGACAGGTCGTAATTGCCCACGCCACAACAAGAAATCTGGCGTGGCGATTGGTATTTCCTTGCATATGGGCTTACCGTGGGCAATCAGTCGGCCCGACTAGGGCCGTGAGCGTCCTGGGAGGGACTGAAGGTGAACAAGGCCCAGCTCATCGAGGCGCTCGCCGAGCGCCTTGGCGACAAGAAGAACGCCGCTGCCGCCGTCGACGGCATCGTCGACGTCATCGTCCGCAGCGTCCACAAGGGCGAGAAGGTCAACATCACCGGCTTCGGTGTCTTCGAGAAGCGGGCTCGTGCTGCCCGGACCGCTCGCAACCCGCGCACCGGTGAGACCGTGAAGGTCAAGAAGACCAACGTGCCCGCGTTCCGCGCCGGTTCGACGTTCAAGGACGTCATCAGCGGCACGAAGAAGCTGCCGCGCGTCGCGGCCGCCAAGCCCGCCGCCGCGGCCGCGGCCAAGCCGGCCGCCGCCGGCACGAAGGCGCCGGCGACCCGCGCCACCACCGCGCGTGCCACCACGGCTCGGGCGACGCGCAGCACCGGCACCGCCACGCGTGCCGCCGCGGCCGCCACCAAGGCCCCGGCGACCCGCCGCACCGCGGCGGCCGCGAAGCCCGCGGCCACCGCCACCAAGGCCGCGCCCGCCAAGAGCGCCGCGACCAAGTCGACCGCCGCGAAGTCGACCGCGGCCAAGACGAGCACGGCGGCCAAGCCGGCGGCGGCGACCACGAAGAAGGCGGCCACCACGGCGAAGGCGTCGACGGCGAAGGCCACCACGGCCGCCGCCGCGAAGCCGGCAGCCGCGGCGAAGAAGGCCACGGCCAAGAAGAAGTGAACCCCGGCCGGGTGATCACCGGCCAGGCACGCGGTACCCGCTCAGGGCTCGGTGCGGACGCGCACCGGGCCCTGAGCGCTGTCCACCCCCACAACCCCGTCCCGACCCCGCAGAGCCGTTCTCAGCGCCCGTGCGCCCCATCCCGCGTCGGAACCCCGAACCCGCGTGTGTCGAACCCCCGGGCCCCGTGTGTCGAACTTCCCGGTCCCCTGTGTCGAACGTTCGGGACCACCGAGTTCTGCGTTCGGGTGACGGGGAACGGGCTCGCGCGACCCGACCGGCCCAACGAGGCCGCGCGAGCGGTTCCGGTCGGTCACCGGCAGCGCCGGACTACGGCTTCGGTGCGGCCAGAGCGGTGGGGAAGTAGTGCGCCGAGACCAGCTGCGGCCACGACGTGTGCGAGTCCGATGTGGACCACCCCGGCTCCGGGCGGCGGAACGCCAGCAGCCACGCGCTGCCCTTCTTGCACGGCGTGCCGTCCAGCGACAGGCCGCCCAGGTCGGCGAGGGTGGACACGACGTCCGGGATCACGCCGCCCTGGCTGCACACGACCGGCGTACCCGGGCCGTCCGCGATCTCCAGCAGCCGCACCAGCGCGGCTTCGCGGTCGGGCCAGTAGCCCTCCTCCGACAGCCGCGGCTCCGGCAGCACGCCCACGCCGAGGTCCTCGGCCACGCCCTGCACGGTCTCCACGCACCGCACGCGCGGCGCGGAGTGCACCCGCGTCGGCGCCCACAGCGGGAGCACCCGCCGCAGCCCCGCGGCCTGCCGCCACCCCGCCGAGCTCAACGGCCGCAGGTCGTCGTCACCGGGCCAGTTCTCCCGCTTGCCGGCCTTCGCGTGCCGCACCAGCAGCAGCGTCGCCAGGTCCGGGGGAGCGGCGGAGAACGCCGCCAGCACCGCCCGGTCCGTGTCGGACGTCACGAGCGCCGACGCCTCGGCGACCGGCAGCCACCGCAGCTCGTCCACCTCGTCGTTCGGCGCGAAGTCGCCGGCCACCGGCCGGGCGCTGAAGTAGTCCACGACCTTCGGCTTGCCGAACGCCCGGTACGACACCTGGCACAGGTGCCTGCCCAGCACGGCCTGGAAGCCGGTCTCCTCCCGGACCTCCCGCACCGCCGCCGCGGGCACGGTCTCGCCCGCGTCCACCTTGCCCTTGGGCAGCGACCAGTCGTCGTAGCGCGGTCGGTGCACGACCGCCACGGAACCGTCGCGCCACAGCACGGCGCCCGCCGCTCGGATCACCGGGGTCACCCCGCCGCGCGGTGGTTGCGCAGCAACTCCGCCTGGTGGTCGCGCACGCTGGAGCCGTCCGCCGGCGACGCCTCCCACTCGCCGTCCGGTTGCAGCACCCAGCACCGGGTGGTGGGCTCCAGCGCCGAGTCGAGGATCGCGTCGAGCTGGGCGGTGAGCTTCGGGTCGGTGACCCGCACCTGCACCTCGACGCGCCGGTCGAGGTTGCGGTGCATCATGTCGGCGCTGCCGATCCAGTGCTCGCCGCAGCCGACGAAGTGGAACACCCGGGAGTGCTCCAGGAACCGGCCGAGGATGGACCGGACGTGGATGTTCTCCGACAGCCCCTTGATGCCCGGCTTCAGCGCGCACACCCCGCGCACCACGACGTCCACCCGCACGCCCGCCTGCGAGGCCCGGTACAGCGAGTCGATGACCTGCTCGTCCACCAGCGAGTTGACCTTGATGCGCACCCCGGCGGGCGATCCGGCCCGCGCGTGCTCGATCTCCCGCTCGATGCGCTCCACGATGCCGCGCCGCACGCCGTAGGGCGCGACCAGCAGGCTGCGGTAGTGGTCCTGCCTGGCGTACCCGGTGAGCACGTTGAACAGGTCGGTGAGGTCCGCGCCGATGGTCGGCTCGGCGGTCAGGATGCCGATGTCCTCGTACAGCCGGGCCGTCTTCGGGTTGTAGTTGCCGGTGCCGATGTGGCAGTAGCGCTGGATGCGCGAGCCCTCCTGCCGCACCACCAGCGCCGTCTTGCAGTGCGTCTTGAGCCCCATCAGGCCGTAGACGACGTGCACGCCCGCCTTCTCCAGCGCCCGGGCCCACTTGATGTTCGCCTGCTCGTCGAACCGGGCCTTGATCTCCACCAGCGCCACGACCTGCTTGCCCGCCTCGGCCGCGTCGATCAGCGCGTCCACGATCGGCGAGTCGCCGGAGGTGCGGTAGAGCGTCTGCTTGATGGCCAGCACCCGCGGGTCGGCGGCCGCCTGCTCGATGAACCGCTGCACGGACGTGGAGAACGAGTCGTACGGGTGGTGCACCAGCACGTCGCCCTCGCGCAGGGTGGCGAAGATGCTCTTGGGCGTCTCCCGCTCGCCGAACGCCGAGTGCGTCGCGGGAACGAACGGCGCGTCCTTGAGCTGCTTGCGGTCCACGCTGTAGAGCTGCCACAGCGACGACAGGTCCAGCAGGCCGGGCACCTGCACGACGTCGTGCGGGTCGACCTCCAGCTCGCGCAGCAGCCGCTCCAGCATGTGCTCGGTCATGTCGTCGGCGATCTCCAGCCGCACCGGCGGCCCGAACCGGCGGCGCGCCAGCTCCCGCTCCAACGACTTGAGCAGGTCCTCGTCCTGGTCCTCCTCGACCTCCAGGTCGGCGTTGCGGGTCACCCGGAACGCGTGGCACTCGATCACCTGCATGCCCGCGAACAGCTCGCCCAGGTGGGCCGCGATCAGCTCCTCCAGCGGCAGGAACGTCGCCGTCGGGCTGGTCCGGTCGCTCTCCACGCGCACCAGGCGCGGCACGTTGTCGGGCACCTTGATGCGCGCGAACCGCTCCGCGCCGCCCTCCGGGTCGCGCACCGTCACGGCCAGGTTCAGCGACAGGCCGGAGATGTAGGGGAACGGGTGCGCGGCGTCCACGGCGAGCGGCGTGAGCACCGGGAACACCTGGTCGGTGAAGTAGTTCGACAGCCGCAGCTTCTCGAAGTCGGTCAGCTGCGCCCAGTTGACGATGCTGATGCCGTGCTTCTCCAGCTCCGGCTGCACGTGGTCGAGGAACGCCCTGGCGTGCTGCTCGACCAGTTCCTGGGTGCGCTTGGAGATGCTGGACAGCTGCTCGCGCGGGGTGAGGCCGTCCGCGCTGCGCACCGACAGGCCCGTCTCGTCGCGGCGCTTCAGGCCGGCCACGCGGACCATGTAGAACTCGTCGAGGTTCGAGGCGAAGATGGCCAGGAACTTCGCCCGCTCCAGCAGCGGCTGGGAGGCGTCCTCGGCCAGCGCGAGCACCCGGGCGTTGAAGTCCAGCCAGGACAGCTCCCGGTTGAAGTACCGGTCGTCGGGCAGGTCGACCTGGTGCTCCTCGGTCGCCGTGACCGCGGGCGGTGAGCTCGGGAACGACCGGGACCCGCCCTCGGCGGGCTGCTGGGCCGTCGTGCCCGTGCCCGTGCGCGTGCCGGCCCCGCCGCGGCGGGTGGCCGGGCGCGGTCGGCGGCGGGCGGTGCTCGCCGCGGGGGTGGCCCTCGGCGTCCTCGTCCGTCGCTTGGGCGCGGGCTGCTCGGGAGTGTTTTCCGTGCTCACGGTCAGCATTCTTCCCCAACACGGGCGACAGCGCGCCGATCGGAGCCGACGAGGAGGTGAACTCCGCGTCACACCGGTCGCAGCACTCCCCGCACGTCACCGGCGGCATCCCGCACGAGGGTGACCCGCTGGCCGGGGCGCAGCGAGCGCCAGCCGCCGGCGGCGACGGCCTCGGCGGGCGCGTCCACGAGGACGCCGTCGTCGCGCAGGACGGTGGCCGAGCCGTCCGGGTGGTGCGCGCTCACGGTCGCCTGCTCGGTCGCCTGCCTGGTCACGCGCCCAAGCTAGCCGATCGGTCAGCGGTTCACCGGCGTGACGGCGGCGGTGGTGCGGGGGCCGAGGCCCAGGGTCGCGGCCAGGCGCAGGTCCTCGGCGGTGTCCACGTCGTGGCGCAGGCTCGGCCACGGGCCGAGCAGGGGAGCGGCACCGGAGGCGGTGTGGGCGCTCGCCGAACCCGGGCCGAAGGCCGGTGCCAGGTCGCCGCCGGGCGCGGAGAGCAGCAGGGTCGTGCCCGTGCCCTGGCGGTCCGGGCAGAACGCGCGACCCGTCGCGGTGGCCAGGGCGGCGGCCAGGTCGGTGGTGCGCAGGGCGGGCAGGTCCGCCTGGAGGGCGCCCACGACGGAGTCGCGGTCGCGGGAGCGCAGGAGGGCGAAGCCGAACCGCAGCGCCTCGTTGAGCCCCTCCGGACCGGCCGCGGACTCCACGCCCAGCGCCGCCAGCTCCGCGACGACCGACGGGTCGGACGTGACGGCCACCACACGCCGCACGGCGGGCAGCGCGGCCGCGATGGTGTCCAGGGCGAACGCGAGGGCCAGCGCCGGGCGGTCCAGGCGCGCGTCGACCAGGCGCGACTTGGCCCGGTCCAGCGCCTTGACCGGTACCACCAGGTCCACGTCGGCTCGCACCCCGCCATACTCCCGGATGCCGGCTGGACCTGGCCAGGGGCTCCGGGGAAGACTCCAGGTCCACGACGAAGAGGGAGTGCACGTGGCTAAGGAGAAGGGCGGCTTCTGGGTCGGGCTCGCCGCGGCGGTCTTCTACCCCGCGACCGCGTTGATGGCGCGGCGGCGCGACGAGGGCGCGGAACGGGTGCCGAGGACAGGTGGCGCGCTCGTCGTGATGAACCACGTGTCCCACCTGGACCCGGTCTACGACGCCGTCTTCACGCACAAGCAGGGGCGCGTGCCGCACTTCCTCGCCAAGCACAGCCTGTGGAACGTCCCGGTGCTCGGCGCGGTCATCAAGGGAGCCCGCCAGATCCCGGTCTACCGCGGCACCGCGGACGCCCAGCAGAGCCTGCGCGCGGCGCACGAGGCCCTCGAGAAGGGCCTGCTGGTGGTCATCTACCCGGAGGGCACGATCACCCGCGACCCGGACGGCTGGCCGATGACCTCGCGCACCGGCGTGGCCAGGCTCGCGCTGGAGCACGACGTGCCGGTGCTGCCCGCCGCGCGCTGGGGCACCCGGGACCTCTACGACCACTACCGCAAGAAGTTCCGCCCGTTCCCGCGCAAGACCGTGGTGACGAAGGTCGGCCCGCCGGTCGACCTGTCGGCCTACCGGGGTCGGCCGCAGAACCTCGCGCTGCTGCGGGAGGTCACCGACGTGCTGATGACCGAGGTGAAGGACCTGCTCGCGGAGGTGCGCCAGGAGCAGGCGCCCGACGGCTTCTACTCCAAGAAGGCCTGACGTGGACCGGGTCGCGGTGCTGGGCGCCGGGTCGTGGGGCACCGCCTTCGCCAAGGTGCTCGCCGACTCGGGCACGGACGTGGTGCTGTGGGCGCGCCGCGCCGAGGTCGCCGACGCCATCACGCGGGAGCGGGTCAACGCCGACTACCTGCCCGACGTCGTGCTGCCGGAGAACCTGACCGCCACGGCCGACGCCGAGAAGGCGCTGGCGGGCGCGGGGGCGGTGGTGCTGGCGGTGCCGAGCCAGACGCTGCGGGACAACCTGGGCGCCTGGCGGCCGTGGCTGCCGGGGGGCGCGACGCTGGTGAGCCTGGCCAAGGGCGTCGAGCTGGGCACGCTGAAGCGGATGAGCGAGGTGATCCGCGAGGTCGCCGACGTGCCCGAGGACCGGGTGGCGGTGGTGTCCGGGCCGAACCTGGCCAAGGAGATCGCCGCCGAGCAGCCGACCGCCACGGTCATCGCGTGCACCGACCACGACCGCGCGGTGGACCTGCAGCACGCCTGCTCCAACTCCTACTTCCGGCCCTACACCAACGTCGACGTGGTGGGCTGCGAGCTGGGCGGGGCGTGCAAGAACGTCATCGCGCTGGCGTGCGGCATGGCCGCGGGCCTCGGGTTCGGCGACAACACGATGGCCTCGATCATCACCCGCGGCCTGGCCGAGACGGCCCGGCTGGGCGCGGCGCTCGGCGCGGACCCGCTGACGTTCGCCGGGCTGGCCGGGCTGGGCGACCTGGTGGCCACGTGCGCGTCGCCGCTGTCGCGCAACCGGACGTTCGGCGAGCGGCTGGGGCGCGGCGACTCGCTGGCGCGGGCGCAGGAGGCGGCGCACGGCCAGGTCGCCGAGGGCGTGAAGTCGTGCTCGTCGATCCGCGAGCTGGCCGCGCGGGTCGGGGTGGACATGCCGATCACCGACGGCGTGCACCAGGTGTGCCACGAAGGACTGGACCCGCGCGTGCTGACCACGGCGCTGCTCGGGCGCGAGCGCAAGGCGGAGCGGCAATGACTTCCTGGGGTGACGGCACGCGGGTCGTGCACTCGACGCCGGCGGTGGCGGGCGAGCCGTTCCTGGCCGGACCGGTGTTCGCGTCGGCCTACCACCTGGGCGGCGACGACACGTACGGCCGGGCGCACAACCCGACGTGGCGGGCGCTGGAGGTGGCGCTCGGCGAGCTGGACGGCGGCACGACCGTGCTGTTCCCGTCCGGCATGGCGGCGATCTCGACGTTCCTGCGGGTGGTCCTCGCGCCGGGTGACGTGGTGGTGGTCCCGGGCGACGGCTACTACCTGACCCGCACGCTGGTCGCCGAGATGCCCGTGGAGGTGGTCGAGGCGCCGACCGCCGGGCCGTACCCGTCGTTCGAGGGCGTGCGGCTCGTGCTGCTGGAGTCGCCGTCCAACCCGGGCCTGGACGTGTGCGACATCGCCGCGCTGGCGGCGGAGGCGCACGCGGCGGGCGCGCTCGTGGCGGTGGACAACACGACCGCGACACCGCTCGGGCAGCAACCGCTGCTGCTGGGCGCGGACGCGGTGGTGAGCAGCGACACCAAGGCCGTCGCCGGGCACAGCGACGTGCTGCTCGGGCACGTGTCCGCGGCGGACCCGGCCCTGGCGGAACGGGTGCGGGCGGCGCGGACGACCGGCGGCGCGATCCCCGGCCCGTTCGAGGCGTGGCTCGCGCACCGCGGCCTGGGGACGCTGGACCTGCGGTTGAGCCGGCAGGCGGCGAACGCGGCGGCCCTGTACGACGTGCTGAAGGACCACCCGGCGGTCACCGGGCTGCGCTGGCCGGGCGCCCCGGAGGACCCGGCGCACGAGGTCGCGTCCCGGCAGATGCGCCGGTTCGGCGGGGTGCTGACGTTCGTGCTGGCCGACGCGGGCGCGGTGGCGGCGTTCCTGGAGAGGTCCCGGCTGGTGTTCGCGAGCACCAGCTTCGGCGGGCTGCACACGAGCCTGGACCGGCGGGCGCAGTGGGGCGACCCGGTGCCCGAGGGCCTGGTCCGGCTGTCCGCGGGGTGCGAGGACACCGCCGACCTCGTCGAGGACGTGCTCCGGTCGCTCTGAGGCGGGTCCACGTCGTGGGACGCGGTTGCGGGGTGGCGGGTCCGCTGCCACCCTCGTCCCCATGTCCTTCCGCGCCATGACCGACGGGCGGGGTCACATCGACCTCCGCCTGGTCGCCAGCGCGCTCTGTCCTTCCCGGTGATCGTCTCGCGTCCCGCGCGCCCCTGAGGCCCGCACACCACCGAGCACCCCGAGAAGGAACCATGTTCGCCGTTCCGGAGAACACGATCGCCCTGCCCCAGTCGCACGCCGCCCTGCACCCGGTGCGGATCGCGCTCGACGTGGCGGCACGGCGCGAGCGCTGGGCCCACCTGCTCCGCTACGACCCCGACACCCGCTTCGCCGCGCTGGTGGAGGCCACGGACGAGCAGGAGGTGTGGCTGATGAGCTGGTTGCCCGGCCAGCACGCCGACCTGCACGACCACGGCGCCACCAGCGGCGCGTTCACCGTGGTCAGCGGCTCGCTGACCGAGGTCGTCACCCCCGGGCCGACCCAGGTGCTGCACCACCTGGTGGCCGGCCAGTCGCGGGTGTTCGGCCCTTCCTACGTCCACCAGGTGCGCAACGACGGCGCGGACCCCGCCGTCACGATCCACGTGTACCGCGACGGCGGTCGCACGGTGCGCCCGGTCCGCTTCGACCCGCTGTCGGGGACTACCTCCGCGCGGTGACGTGCGGCGGCACGTCCCAGTCGCCGACCAGCGCCGGGTCCGGCTCCGGCTCGCCCCACGACGTGCGCAGCGGCAGCACGCCCGCCCACCTGTCGTTGGCGGCGACGTCCTCGTCCTCGTCGGCGGGCGGGCCGCTGCGGATCTTCACCGACGCCTCGGTCAGGTCCAGCGACAGCACGGCGGTCGCGGCCAGCTCCTTCGGCGTCGGCGGGCGGGCGTAGTCCCAGGAGCCGGGCGCGAGGTGCTCGGTGAGCAGGCGCAGGGCGTGCAGCTTGGTGTCCGGGTCGGTGACGGGGACGGCGGTGCCGTGGACGACGGCCGCCCGGTAGTTCATCGAGTTGTCGAACACCGAGCGGGCGTAGACCACGCCGTCCACGATGGTGACGGCGACGCACACGGGCACGCCGGTCGCGGCTTCGCGCAGGCTGCGCGCGCCGGTGGAGCCGTGCAGGTAGAGGGTGTCGCCGTCGCGGCCGTAGCCGGTGGGCAGCACGAGGGGCGCGCCGTCCACGACGACGGCCAGGTGGCAGACCAGGGCGGCGTCGAGGACGGCGTGCAGCGCCTCGCGTTCGGTCACGGCGCGGATGCGGCCGCGCTTGATGGTGCTGCGGTCCGTCGGTGACAACGTCATGGGACCAGCCTCTCCGGTAAAGTGGCCTCCTTCAAGAGCCAATTCCCGGCGTTTTGAGGAGGCCACCGTGGCGGAGACGGCGCTGGCGGTCGTGCTGGACCGCAGCTCGGCCGAGCCGCTGGCCGTGCAGCTCGCGGACGCCCTGCGCGCGGCGGCGGCCGACGGGCGGCTCCGCAGCGGGGACCGGCTGCCCTCGACCCGGGCGCTGGCCGAGCGGCTCGGCGTGAGCCGGACCGTGACGGCGGCAGCATACGAGCAGCTGCACGCCGAGGGCTGGATCGCGGGGCGGCACGGCTCCGGCACGTACGTGACCACGACGCCGCCGGGTGCGTTGAAGGCGCGGCCCCGGCGCGCGGCGGCACCGGTCGCGTCGCCGGACGTGGTGGACCTCGCGCCCGGCGCGCCGTGGGCGGAGGGGTTGGACCGGGCCGCGTGGCGGCGGGCGTGGCGCGCGGCGGCGGACGTGCAGCCGCTGTTCCGGCCGTCCCGGGGCGGGCTGCCCGAGTACCGGGCGGTGGTGGCGGAGCACCTGTTGCGGCACCGGGGGCTCGCGGTGCGCGGCGGGTTGCGGGAGGAGCTGGTGCTCGCGACCGGTGGCACGACGGCGGCGCTGGTGGAGCTGGGGGCGGCCGTGCTGCGGCCCGGTGACGCCGTCGCGGTGGAGGAGCCGGGGTACCAGCGGGCGGTGTGGGCGCTGCGGTCGGCCGGGGTGAAGGTCGTGCAGGCGCCCGTGGACGAGGAGGGGTTGCTGGTCGAGGCCGTCCCGCCGGGGGTGCGCGGGGTGTACTGCTCGCCGGCGCACCAGTACCCGATGGGCGGGCGGATGTCGGCGGCGCGGCGGGTGGCGCTGGTGGAGCGGGCGCGGGCGGAGGGGTGGCTGGTCGTCGAGGACGACTACGACGGCGAGCTGCGGTACGACGTGGCGCCGCTGCCGTTGCTGGCGGCGTTGGCCCCGGACGTGGTGGTGCACCTGGGCACGACGAGCAAGATCCTGACGCCGACGTTGGGCGCGGGGTGGATGGTCGCGCCCGAGCCGATCGCGGCGGACGTGCTGGCGCACCGGGACCGGACCGGCACGAGCCCGTCCGCGGCGGGGCAGCGGGTGCTGGTGGAGCTGGCGCGCAACGGCGACCTCGGCAGGCACCTGCGCAAGCTGCGGCGTGAGCTGTCCGAGCGGCGGGCGCTGCTGTCGGCGGCGTTCGGCGAGGCGGGCATCGGCGTGCTGGGCGACGACGCGGGCGCGCACATCGTCGTGCCGCTGCCGTCGGCGCAGGCGGAGCGGGACGTGCTGGCCGAGGCCCACGACCGCGGCCTGCGGCTGGACGGCCTGGCCCGCCACCACGCCGGTCGCCCGAAGGTGCACGGTGCCGCGATCGGCTACAGCGCCTGCTCCCGCGACCAGCTGACCGCCGCCATCCCCGACCTGATCGACCTCCTCCGCACCGCCACCACGTCCTGAACGCAGAACTCCCGAGCCCTGAACGTAGGACTCTCGGGCTCTGAACGTAGGACTCTCGAGGTCTGAGTGTTCGACACACGGGCGCTGGACGTAGGACTCTCGCGTGAGTCGTACGTTCAGGTCGCGTGAGTCGTACGTTCAGGTCGCGTGAGTCCTGCGTTCGGGACCGGTGAGTTCTGCGTTCGGGGCGTCCGGTTCGGTGGTCCGGTGGGCGAAGCGGGTCGGTGGTTACGCCATCCGGGTAGGGTCCGAGCCATGACGCAGCGCAAGACCAAGGTCGCCGTGGTGTTCGGCGGGCGCAGCAGCGAGCACATGGTCTCCTGCCTGTCCGCCGGCAGTGTCCTGCCCCACCTGGACCGGGACCGGTTCGACGTCGTGCCCGTGGGCATCACGGAGGCGGGCGCGTGGGTGATCGGGGCCGACGACACGAAGGCGCTCGAGGTGCGGGACCGGCAGTTGCCCACCGTCAACGCGCTGGTCCCGGTGAACGGCAGCGAGCTGGTGCCGGTCGAGCCCGGCGAGGTGCTGGCCGACGTGGAGGTCGTCTTCCCCGTCCTGCACGGCGCGTGGGGCGAGGACGGCACCATCCAGGGCCTGCTGGAGCTGGCCGACATCCCGTACGTGGGGCCGGGCGTGCTGGCCAGCGCGGTCGCCATGGACAAGGAGTTCACCAAGCGCCTGCTCCAGGGCGCGGGCCTGCCCGTCGGCGAGTTCGCCGTGCTGCGGCGCGACCAGGAGACCCTGGCCGACGCCGACCGGGAACGCCTGGGCCTGCCGGTCTTCGTCAAGCCGGCCCGCGCCGGGTCGTCCGTCGGCATCTCGAAGGTCGTCGACTGGGCGCACCTGGACAGCGCGATCGCCCTGGCCCGCAAGACCGACCCGAAGGTGATCATCGAGGCCGCCGTCTCCGGCCGCGAGGTCGAGTGCGGCGTGCTGGAGTTCCCGGACGGCCGCGTCGAGGCGTCGCTGCCCGCCGAGCTGCGCATCGTCGGCGGCGAGGTCGACTGGTACGACTTCGACGCGAAGTACCTCGACGACGTGTGCGAGTTCGACATCCCGGCCAAGCTGGAGTCCCACGTCACCCGCGACCTGCGCGAGATGGCCGTGGCCGCGTTCCGCGCGCTGGACTGCCAGGGCCTGGCCCGGGTCGACTTCTTCGTCACCGACTACGACGAGCTGGTGGTCAACGAGGTCAACACCATGCCCGGCTTCACGCCGATCTCGATGTACCCGCGGATGTGGGCCGAGACCGGCGTCGACTACCCGGCGCTGCTGACCACGTTGATCGACACGGCGCTCGCCCGCGGCACGGGCCTGCGCTAGCCGTCAGCCCGTGGTGTCCACGGGTCCCTTGGCGAGGACGTCCCGGACCACGGCCGAGACGTCCTGCAAGGGGCCCGTGCCCGCGTCCGACGGCACGGTCAGCGCCACGTACACGGGCCGGTCGACCACGTACCAGGTCGCCGCACCGCCCTCGGACACCTCCAGCCACTGCACGTCCGAGATCACCCGCAGCTGGGAGGTCGGCGTGAGGTCACCGGGCCGGTCCAGCCCGCACCGCAGCACGACGGGCTCGTGCCGCGCGTCGGCCCACGCGGCGGCGCCGGCGGGGGCGGGCGCGGCGAGGTCCCGGCGCGGCAGCGCGGCCCCGTTGGACACCAGCTCCGCCGGCAGCGCGCCCAGCAGCGCGGTGCACCCGTCGGACCCCGCCTGCGGCGCGGGCACCGGCACGAGCGCCACGGGCCCGGTCCGGTCGGCCGCGGGGTCCTCGTCCCCGGTGTCGAGGAAGAGGCCCACCGCCGCCACGCCGACCACCAGCAGCGCCGACAGCCCGAGGACGACGACGAGCAGCGGGCGGGGGAGCGGCGGTGCGGTTTCCGGGTCCTGTGCCACCCCGCTATGACAGCACGGGGCTAGAGGTTGACCACCGGGCAGGTCAGCGTTCGCGTGATGCCCTCCACGTTCTGGATGCGGGCGACCACGAGCTGGCCCAGCTGGTCGACGGTCTCGGCGTCCGCGCGGACGATGACGTCGTACGGGCCGGTGACGTCCTCCGCGGTGGCCACACCGGGGATGCCGGAGATCTCCGCCGCAACGGCGGCTGCCTTCCCGACCTCGGTCTGGATGAGGATGTATGCGTGCACCACGGCGTGCCCCTTCGTCGCGACAGGTTAGGTCGGGGTAGGAACGTGCACAGCAACGTACCCCAGTTGGGGTTCCGAATGCTCAGAACGGGAGGCAATCTTGCGTCCGGAGCCGCCGCGCAACGCGGACACGGTCGCTGAGGTGGGTGAGTTCGGTCTCATCCGCCGGGTGACGGCAGGTCGGACGCAGCCGCCCACCACCCTGCTCGGGCCGGGTGACGACGCGGCTGTCGTCGCGGCGCCCGACGGCCGCGTGGTGGTTTCCACCGACGTGCTGGTCGAGGGGGTCCACTTCAGACTCGACTGGTCCTCCCCCGAGCAGGTGGGGCGCAAGGCGGCGGCGGTGAACCTCGCCGACGTCGCGGCCATGGGAGCGATGCCCACAGCCCTGCTGATCGGCCTCGCGTGCCCCGCCGACACGCCCTCCTCCGTGATCGAGGGCATCACCGCCGGGCTCTGGCAGGAGGCGGCGGTCGCGGGCGCCGGCGTGGTGGGCGGCGACATGGTGTCGGCCGCGACACTGGTGATCTCCGTTACCGCCATGGGTGACATGGGCGGCCTGGAGCCCGTCACCCGGTCCGGCGCGCAGGTGGGCGACGTCGTCGCGGTGTGCGGGCGGCTCGGCTGGGCGGCGGGCGGGCTGGCCGTGCTCCAGCGCGGGTTCCGGTCGCCGGTCGCGGTCGTCGGCGCGCAGCGGAACCCCGAACCGCCCTACGCCGCCGGGCCGCAGGCCGCCGCCGCGGGCGCCACGGCGATGATCGACGTGTCGGACGGGCTGCTGGCCGACCTGGGGCACATCGCGGACGAGTCGGGCATCGGCATCGACATCCGCACCGAGCTGCTGGAGGTCCACCCGCGGCTGATCGACGTCGCGACGGCGCTCGGCGCGGACGCCCGGCACTGGGCGCTCACCGGTGGCGAGGATCACGCCCTGGCCGCGACGTTCCCCGAACCGGCGGCCGTTCCCGACGGCTGGGCCACGATCGGCACGGTCCGGCACGGCACGGGGGTGACGGTAGACGGGCGCGCGTACGAGAAACCCCCTGGCTGGGAGCACTGGCGCTAGGTAGCCTCACGTTCGTGGAACTATGCACGATCGCGTATGACCATCCAGACGCGACGAAGCTGATCTCCGAGGTCCAGCAGGTCTACGTGGACCGCTACGGCGAGGCCGACGTCACGCCGGTCGACCCGGCCGAGTTCGCCGCGCCGCTGGGGCACTTCCTGGTCGGCTACGTCGACGGCGCCCCGGTGGCGTGCGGCGGGTGGCGCGCGCACGACGAGGCAGAGCACTCGCTGCGCCCCGGCGACGCCGAGATCAAGCGGATGTACGTCACCGGGTCCCTGCGCGGGCGCGGCCTGGCGCGACTGGTGCTGGCGTCGCTGGAGACGGCGGCCCGCGCCGCCGGGCGCAAGCGCATGGTGCTGGAGACCGGCTTGCGCCAACCGGAGGCGATCGGGCTCTACCGCGCCAATGGATACGCGCGCATCGACAACTTCGGCGTCTACCGGCATCATCCCGAAAGCCTTTGTTTCGCGAAGGATCTCTGAGGCTGGAGGGACCGCGGTGGCGATCTACGCGTTGGGCGACTTCGAGCCGGTGATCCACCCGGACGCCTACGTGCACCCCGACGCGACGGTGATCGGCGACGTGCGGATCGGCGCGCACGCCTCGGTGTGGCCGCGGGCCGTGCTGCGCGGCGACTACGGGCGCATCGAGGTCGGCGCGCGGACGTCGATCCAGGACGGCACGGTCGTGCACTGCACCGAGGTGCACCCGGCGCTGATCGGCGCGGAGTGCGTCGTCGGGCACAACGTCCACATCGAGGGCGCGACCATCGCCGACCGGTGCCTGATCGCCTCGGGGTCGGTGGTGCTCAACGGTTCCGTCGTGGAGACCGGCGCGATCGTCGGCGCGGGCGCGGTGGTGTCGTTCGAGGGGCACGTCCCGGCGCGGTCGATGGCGCTCGGCGTGCCCGCCCGGGTCCGCGAGGGGTACGTCGTGCCGGACGGCGCGTGGCAGTTCGCGGTCGACAAGTACGTCGCCAACATCGCCCACTACCGCGAGGAACTGCGCCGCCTGGACTGAGATAGGGTCTCGCCGTGGCACGTCCGCTCGAAGAGATCATGGAAGCCGGCTGGGCCGAGGCGCTCGCGCCCGTCGCCGATCGCATCGCCGCGATGGGGGAGTTCCTGCGGGCGGAGGTCGCCGCGGGGCGCACCTACCTGCCGGCCGGGGAGAACGTGCTGCGGGCGTTCCAACAGCCGTTCCACGCCGTGCGCGTGCTGATCGTCGGCCAGGACCCGTACCCGACCCCGGGCCACGCGGTGGGGCTGAGCTTCTCGGTGTCGCCGCAGACGCGACCGATCCCCAAGAGCCTGGTCAACATCTACACCGAGTAC
This sequence comes from Actinosynnema sp. NPDC053489, assembly GCF_044544865.1. NCBI lineage: Bacteria > Bacillati > Actinomycetota > Actinomycetes > Pseudonocardiales > Pseudonocardiaceae > Actinosynnema > Actinosynnema sp. NPDC053489. Next base: position 51,329 of record NZ_JBITXT010000008.1, read on the forward strand.
ACGTCGGACCTCGGTTACCCCAAGCCGGCCACCGGCGACCTGACGCCGTGGGCCGAGCGGGGCGTGCTGCTGCTCAACCGCGCGCTCACCGTGCAGCCGGGCAAGTCCAACTCCCACCGCAACAAGGGCTGGGAGCCGGTGACCGAGCAGGCGATCAAAGCGCTGGCGGAGCGGGACGCGCCGCTGGTCGCGATCCTGTGGGGCAGCCAGGCCCGCGCCCTCAAGCCGCTGCTCGGCGCCGACCGCTGCGTGGAGTCGGTGCACCCGAGCCCGCTGTCGGCGGCGGGCGGCTTCTTCGGCTCGCGGCCGTTCAGCAAGGCCAACGAGCTGCTGGTCCGGCAGGGCGCCGAGCCGATCGACTGGAAGCTGCCGTAGCCAGGACGTCCCGTCACGCCGGGTGAGGTGCCCGGCGTCCGACGTCATACCGACCGGTGGTCTGCCGGCACCACGGGAGGACGTTGCTCCCGGGCGTTGCGGGGCGACCGGTCGCGGACGCCGGAAGGCCCTCGGGAACGGCGTTCCCGAGGGCCTTCGACAAGCACAGAGGCGCGGGTCGTCAGCCGCGCACCACCTTGCCCGCCTTCAGGCAGGAGGTGCACACGTTCAGCCGCTGCCGCGTCGAAGACGAGACCTTCGCGCGCACGGTCTGAATGTTCGGGTTCCACCGGCGGTTGGTGCGCCGGTGGGAGTGCGAGACCGACTTGCCGAAGCCCGGCCCCTTGCCACAGACGTCGCACACGGCAGCCACGTCAGCCACTCCTTAAGGTTTCTCCAGCGGTACTCACGCCCCGGCGGGCGCGCAAGCGTGCACAAGCCTCAGCCGGGCATGGCAACCTGGACAGGGTAGCCGGTGGCGCGTTCAGGCACCAAACCGGGTCGAATACCCTCGCCGGCATGCAGGTTCTCGACGCGGTCGCGGTGCGCCAGTGGGCGGACGCCTGCGTCCGGTCCCTCGACGCCAACCGGGAGGACATCGACCGCATCAACGTCTTCCCCGTGCCCGACGGCGACACGGGCACCAACCTGCTCCAGACCATGCGCTCGGCGCTGGACGCGCTGCTCAGGACACCCGTGGACACGGCCGGTGCCGCGTTGGGGGCGCTCGCGCGCGGCGCGCTGGCCGGGGCGCGGGGCAACTCGGGGGTCATCCTCTCGCAGGTGCTCCGGGGCCTGGCGGAGGTCGCCCAAGGCGCCTCCGCGGCGTCCGGGGCGTCGCTGCGGCGGGCGCTGTGGCGAGCCGACGAACTGGCCACCGCCGCCGTCTCCCAGCCCGTGCCGGGCACCGTGCTGTCGGTGCTGCGCGCGGCGGCCGAGGCGGCCCGCGACTGCGGGTCCGACGAGCTGGACGAGGTCGTCACGGCCGCCGCCAAGGCGGGCGCCGAGGCCCTCGCCGCCACCCCGCGCCAGCTCGCCGTGCTCGCCGCGTCCGGCGTGGTCGACGCGGGCGGGCGCGGGCTGGTCGTGCTGCTGGACGCGCTGGTCGCCGTGATCACCGGACGGCCGGTGGAGGACGCGCCGGTGACCGCGCCCGTGCCGCGCGAGCCGCTGACCACCGCGCGCGAGGCCGGGTCGGCGGACTTCGAGTACGAGGTCATGTACCTGCTCGACGGCGACCCGGACGTCGAGGCGCTCAAGGCCGAGCTGGCGGCGGTCGGCGACTGCGTGTCCGTGGTCGGCGACGGCGCGGGGCTGTGGACCGTGCACGTGCACTGCAACGACATCGGCGCGGCCGTCGAGGCGGGCATCCGGGCCGGTCGGCCGCACCGCGTCACCGTGGCCAGGTTCGCCGACCAGATCGCCGCCCAGGCGCCCCGGTTCGTGCGCGACCGGGCGATCGTCGTGCTGGTCGAGGGCGAGGGCGCGGCCGAGCTGTTCCGGTCCGAGGGCGCGGTGGTGTTCGAGCCGGGTGACGAGGTGACCGCGTCGGACCTGCTCGCCGTGGTGGTGAGCACGCGGGCACGGCAGGTGACCGTGCTGCCCGGCGACCCGACCTGGCGCGAACCGCTGGACGAGGCCGTGGCGCAGGCCGTCGCCGCCGGTCAGGACGTCGTGGTCGTGCCGACGTTCTCCCCGGTGCAGGCGTTGGCGGCGCTGGCCGTGCACTCGCCGTCGCGCCGCGCGGGCGACGACGTGGTGGCCATGGCGGAGGCGGCGGCGGCCACCCGGCGCGGCGAGGTCGCCGTGTCCGACCGCGAGGCCATCACCTGGGTCGGCCGGTGCCGCCCCGGCGACCTGCTCGGCATGGTCGACGGCGAGGTGGTGCTGGTCGAACCCGACCCGGCCGACGTGGGCGCGCTGGCGTGCCGGCTGGTCGACCGGATGCTCGCCAGCGGCGGCGAGCTGGTCACCGTGCTGCTCGGGCGGGCCGCCCCGGCCGGCGTCGAACGGGTGCTGGAAGATCACCTGCGCGCCGCGCACCCGGAGGTCGAGCTGGCCGCCTACCCGGGTGGGCAGCGCGACGCGCTGCTGGTTGTCGGTGTCGAGTAGGTGGGTGGGCCGGGATGACGACCTTCGACGAGAAGCTGGTGTCGGTGCTCGGCAAGAAGAGCGCCGACGCGCTGGAGGCCGGTCTCGGCCTGACCACCGTCGGTGAGCTGCTGCGCCACTACCCCCGCCGCTACGACGAGCGCGGCAAGCTGACCGAGATCGCCGGGCTGGAGCTGGGCGAGCACGTCACGGTGCAGGCGCGGGTCAAGAGCGCCCGGCAGCGGCGGATGAAGTCGCGCAGCGGCGAGCTGCTGGAGGCCGTGATCACCGACGGCAGCAGCGACCTGCACCTGGTGTTCTTCGGGCGCGGCTCGCGCAAGGTCGAGCGGGAGCTGCTGCCCGGCCGCGAGGCGATGTTCGCCGGCAAGGTCGGCATGTTCAACGGCAAGCTGCAGCTCGCCCACCCCGACTACCAGGTCCTCGACGGCGAGGAGGGCGCCGCGGTCGCCGGTTTCGCGGGCGCGCTGATCCCGGTCTACCCGGCGGCGCAGGGCATCCAGTCGTGGAACGTCTCCAACTGCGTCGAGCAGGTGCTCGCGGTGTGGGACGGGGTGGCCGCCGACCCGCTGCCGGAGGCCCTGCGCGCCGAGCGGGGGCTCGTCGGGCTGGAGAAGGCGCTGCGCGACATCCACCGGCCCGACGGCTGGACGGCGATCGCGGTCGCGCAGCAGCGGTTGAAATGGGACGAGGCGATGGCGGTGCAGCTCACGCTGGCCCAGCGCCGGCGTTCGGCGACGGCCCGCCCCGCGCCCGCGTGCCCGCCGCAGCCCGGCCTGGTGCGCGACGCGTTCGACGCGCGGCTGCCATTCGAGCTGACCGCCGGCCAGCGCGAGGTGGGCGAGCAGATCGCCCGCGACCTGTCCGGCGAGCACCCGATGAACCGGCTGCTCCAGGGGGAAGTCGGGTCGGGCAAGGCGCAACCCCTCGACGCGAAGGTGCTGACGCCGTCGGGGTTCCGGCTGATGGGCGAGATCCGACCGGGTGACGAGGTGATCGCGGCCGACGGCGAGGTGACGGTCGTCACGGGCGTCTTCCCGCAGGGCGAGCGCGAGGTCTACCGGGTCGTCCTGTCCGACGGCACCAGCGTCGAGTCCGACCTGGAGCACCTGTGGGCGGTCAACACCACCGTCCGGCGGGATCGCGGGAACCCGCTGAAGGTGCTGACCCTGCGGGAGATCCGGGACGACCTGGTGACTTCCGACGGCGCGTCCAAGTGGCACCTCCCGACCGCCGCGGCCGCCGAACTCGACTGCGGCGAAGATCGGCAGGTGGCCCCGTACCTCCTGGGCCTGCTGCTCGGTGACGGCAGCCTGATCAACGGGCGGGTCACGTTCACCAGTGCGGACCCGGAACTCGTCGCCGGTCTCGCCGAAGCCCTGCCCGACGGCTGTGAGCTGTGGAAATCGCCGGCGAGTCGCGAGTACGACTGGTACGTCGTGGGACGGGAACGCGGACGCAACCCGCTGATCGCGGCGTTGCGCGAGATGGGGGTGTACGGCCACCGGTCGCACACGAAGTTCGTGCCCGAGGCGTACCTCGTCGCACCGGTGAAGGACCGGCACGCCCTGTTGCAGGGCCTCTTGGACACCGACGGGACCGTGGACCGCGAACGCGGCTCCAACGTGACCTTCCTGTCGGCGTCGGCGACTCTCGCCGAGCAGGTCGGGTGGCTCGCCGAGTCCCTGGGCGGCACCGGCCGGGTCCGCCCGGTGGTCAAGGGCGCCGGCACCTACCACCTGGTCAGCCTGCGGCTGCCGAACGAATTCCCGCCGTTCCGGCTCACCCGCAAGGCCGCTCTGGTGCGGGAGCGGACGAAGTACGCGAAACCTGTTCGGGCGATCCGCCGGGTCGAGCACGTGGGTCGCAAGCCGGTGCAGTGCATCTCGATCGCCCACCCCGGCAGGCTCTACGTCACGGACCACTTCATCGTCACGCACAACACGATGGTCGCGCTCAGGGCGATGCTGCAGGTCGTGGACGCGGGGCGGCAGGCGGCGATGCTCGCGCCGACCGAGGTGCTCGCCGCGCAGCACGCGCGGTCGTTGCGGGAGCTGCTCGGCGACCTGGGGCAGGCCGGCGAGCTGGGCGGCGCGGAGCACGCGACGCGCGTGACGCTGCTGACCGGGTCGATGGGCGCGGCGGCGCGCAAGCGGGCGCTGCTGGAAATCGTGTCCGGCGAGGCGGGCATCGTGGTCGGCACGCACGCGCTGATCCAGGACCGGGTGGAGTTCGCCGACCTCGGGCTCGTCGTGGTGGACGAGCAGCACCGGTTCGGCGTGGAGCAGCGGGCCGCGCTGAGCGGTCGCGCGGGCGGGTCGACGCCGCACGTGCTGGTGATGACGGCCACGCCCATCCCGCGCACGGTGGCGATGACGGTGTACGGCGACCTGGAGGTCTCGGCGCTGCGCGAGCTGCCGCGGGGCCGTTCGCCGATCAGCACGTCCGTCGTGCCGGTGGCGTCCAAGCCGGGGTGGCTCGACCGGGCCTGGCAGCGCATCCACGAGGAGGTCGGCAAGGGCCACCAGGTCTACGTGGTCTGCCCGCGCATCGGCGACGGAGACGCCGAGGACGACGGGGAGGCGCCGCCGAAGGAGGACAAGGACGGCGGTGACCGCAGGCCGCCGCTCGCGGTGGTGGACGTGGCGAACAGGCTGGCCGAGGGCCCGTTGCGCGGGCTGCGGATCGACATCCTGCACGGCCGGATGGCACCGGAGGACAAGGACGCCGTGATGCGGGCGTTCGCGGCCAACGAGGTGCAGGTGCTCGTCGCCACCACCGTGGTCGAGGTCGGCGTGAACGTGCCGAACGCCACCGTCATGGTGATCATGGACGCGGACCGGTTCGGCGTGAGCCAGCTGCACCAGCTGCGCGGGCGGGTCGGCCGGGGCAGCGCGCCGGGGCTGTGCCTGCTGGTGACCGAGATGCCGGACGGCACGTCCACGATGGAGCGGCTGCGGGCCGTCGAGTCCACCCTGGACGGCTTCGAGCTGGCCCAGCTCGACCTGGAGCTGCGGCGCGAGGGCGACATCCTCGGCGCGGCGCAGTCCGGCAAGCGGTCGGGGCTGAAGATGCTGTCGCTGCTGCGCGACGAGGACGTGATCGCCGAGGCCCGGGTGGTCGCGCAGGAGGTCGTGGAGGCCGACCCGGAGCTGACCGCGAACCCGGGGCTGGCGGGGCTGGTCGCCGGGTTGCTGGACGACGAGCGCGCGGAGTACCTGGAGAAGGCGTAGCCGGGGTCCGGTTACCCTGGCTCGTGCGCCGATTCCCGATCGCCCTGGTCACGCTGCTGCTGGTGGTGTCCGCCTGCACCGCCGCCCCGGCCGCCGAGCAGCCGACGACGTCCTCGCCGCCCAAGGGCGACCTGGCGGTGCTCGCGGAGCGCATCGCGCAGCGGCGGGCGGAGCTGGGCACGGCGGCGTTCCACACCGAGGGGTTCGCCTCCGACGGGCAGGCGACCAAGGTGCGCAACGTCGTGGACGGCGTGGTGCGGCAGGGCGCCGACGGCGTGACCGGGGCGATGACGATGGACGTGTCCACCGGCGGGCAGCCGAAGAAGATCGCGCTGGTGCTGGTCCGCGACGGCACGTACGTGCGGGTCGAGGGCGCGCCGATGCCCGCCGGGAAGACGTGGGGGTTCTACCCGGCGGCGAGCGGCGGCGAGGTGGCCGCCCTGCTGCGCGGCTTCGGGCCGAGCGCGCGGCCCGGCGCGGAGCTGGACTACGTGCAGCCGAGGGCGGCGCTGATCGTCGGGAAGTCGTCCGAGCAGGTGGACGGGGTGCCGACGACGCGGTTCGACCTGGTGGTCGACGCGCTGAAGATGGCCAAGGTCGTCGAGGACCAGGACATCCAGTTGCAGCACACGCAGCTCGCGCAGTACGGGGTGCGCATCGCCGCGACGGTGTGGGTGGACGGCACGAGCGCGCCCGTGCGGGCCGAGTACCGGTTCGAGCTGGACGGCAAGGTCGTGAAGCAGTCCACGACCCGGTTCCGCGGGTGGGGCGAGCCGGTCACCGTCACGGTGCCGCAGCCCGCGGAGGTCGTGCCGGCCGACCAGCTGCCCCGGTAACTACTTCGCCTGCCTGCCCTTGGGGACCGGCAGCTGCGTGGTCGGCTGCTCGGAGGGGTCGACGTCCGTCGCCTTGGCGGCCTGCTTGGCGGTGGCCTGCTTGGCGGCGGGCTTGCTGTCGGGCTTGCTGTCGGCGGGCTTGGCGGCGGCGGTTTCGCGGTCGGCAGGCTCGACGTCGGCAGGCCCGGCGTCGGTGGTGTTCTGGGCGGTGGGGGCCTGGGTGGCGGTGTTCTGGGCGGCGGGCTGGTGCTCGGGGGTGGTGCCGGCCGGCTTGGCGGTCGCGGGCTTGGTGGGGGCGTCGGAGGTGGTGTCGGTGGTGGCCGTCGCCGCGGTGGGGGTGGTGTCGGGGCGTGCGGTGTCCGACCCTGCGGTGTCCGGGCCTGCGGTGTGGGGGCCGGCGGTGTCGGCTGCCTCGTCGTCCAGCGGCGTGAGGCTGGCGACCGCCCGGGACACCGCCTCCTGGGCCGCGGCGAACTGCTCGCTCAACGCCCGCTGCACGCGGTGCAGCTCGGAGAGCTTCGCGTCGGCCGCCGTGGTGCGGCGGTCGGCGTGCGCGTCGGCCTCGGTGACGGTCCGCTCGGCCCGCGCGTTCGCCTCGGTAATCGTCTGCTCGGCCTTGGCCAGCGCCTCGGACTCCAGCTCGGCGACCTGCTTCTCGGTCTCCGCGCGCAGTTCGGCCGCCTCGGCGCGGGCCGCTTCGAGGAGCTTCGCGGCCTCGGCCTTGGCCTCCACGACGTGCACCTCGTGCTCCTTGCGGAGCGTGGTGCGCAGCTCGTCGTACTCCTTGTCCAGGTCGTCGTGGTAGCCCTGGTACTTCTGCTCCAGCTCGACCCGCTTGGCCTCCAGCTCCGCGGTCCTGGCCTCGAAGTCCGCGGTCAGCCTCTCCCGGTCGGCACGGGCCTCGGCCACCAGGGCCTCGTGCTCGGCCGTCAGCTTCGCCCGCAGCTCCTCGTGCTGCCGCTCCAGTTCGGCGCGCCGCTCCTCGTGCTGCCGCTCCAGCTCGGTGGTCCGCTGCTGGTGGGCCGCCTCGAGCTGCCGCCGCCGCTCCTCCAGCTCACCCATCGCGCGCTGGTGGGCGGCCTGGCCCTCGGCCGCCGCCCGCTCGGCCTCGGCGCGGGTCGCGGCGGCCTGGTCCAGCGCCGCCTTGCGGATGTCGGCGATCTCCTCCTCGGCCAGCGTCATCATCACGCGCACGCGCTCGGTGACGTTGGACGCGCTGGCCGGGCTGGTGGCCAGCTTGCTGAGCTGGGACTTCACCTTGTCCAGCTCGGTGCGGGTCGAGTCGAGCAGCTTGGTCAGCTCCGACACCTGGGCCGACGCGGCGTCGCGGGCGCGGTTGGAGTTCTTGAGGTCGAACTCCAGCCGTGTGACCCGCTCGTTCACCTGACGCTGGTTGTACCCGCGCAGTACGACGTCGAAATGGGTGCGGGCAGCAGGCTGCCCAGTCCCTTCAGCCCCGGCCATGACGGCAACCCTACCGAGACGGCCCGGACCGCGGTCACCCGATGCGGCGAACGCACCGTAACGAGTCGGTGATCCACCGTGTGTGGTCACGGCCCGTGGCCGGTTCGTCGGGTATGCGCCGCGCCGTGCCGCCGTCAAGCCGCCGCCCGCGTTCCGGGCCGGTCGGGGGCTGCGCGGAGCGACCGCGCAAGGGAGAATCCCGGGGCGTGGTCCCAGGTCGCGCCCGCCTTGACCGGATGAGTGAACGATCACGATGACGTCCGTCACGTGAGATGGAACTCCCGAGGGGCGGGAAGCGCACGGTAACGTGCCTTGATTCATCGAGTCCCGCCCTGCTCGGCGGGGCCCGCCGAGTAACCGGGAGGGAACGCCGCATGTTCCGCAAGGTTCTTGTCGCCAACCGCGGCGAGATCGCGATCCGGGCCTTTCGCGCCGCCTACGAGCTGGGCGCGGGCACGGTTGCCGTCTTCCCCCACGAGGACCGCAACTCCCTGCACCGCCTGAAGGCCGACGAGGCGTACGAGATCGGCGAGCCCGGCCACCCCGTCCGGGCCTACCTGTCCGTCGAGGAGATCATCAAGGCGGCCCGCAAGGCGGGTGCCGACGCGGTCTACCCCGGCTACGGCTTCCTGTCGGAGAACCCCGAGCTGGCCAAGGCGTGCGCCGACGCCGGCATCACGTTCGTCGGGCCGCCCTCGGACGTGCTGGAGCTGACCGGAAACAAGGCGCGCGCCATCGCCGCGGCCCGCGAGGCCGGCCTGCCCGTGCTCAAGTCCAGTGAGCCGTCCAGCGACATCGACGCCCTGGTGCGCGCCGCCGAGGACATCGCGTTCCCGGTGTTCGTGAAGGCCGTCGCGGGCGGTGGCGGGCGCGGCATGCGGCGCGTCGAGGAGCCGGGCGCGCTGCGGGAGTCGCTGGAGGCCGCGTCCCGCGAGGCGGAGTCGGCGTTCGGCGACCCGACCGTGTTCCTGGAGCAGGCCGTGGTCGAGCCGCGGCACATCGAGGTGCAGATCCTCGCCGACGGCGAGGGCAACGTGATGCACCTGTTCGAGCGCGACTGCTCGGTGCAGCGCCGCCACCAGAAGGTCATCGAGATCGCGCCCGCGCCCAACCTCGACCCGGAGCTGCGCGACCGGATCTGCACCGACGCGGTCAAGTTCGCCCGGCACATCGGCTACCGCAACGCCGGCACCGTCGAGTTCCTGCTCGACCCGCACGGCAACTACGTCTTCATCGAGATGAACCCCCGCATCCAGGTCGAGCACACGGTCACCGAGGAGGTCACCGACGTCGACCTGGTGCAGTCGCAGATGCGGATCGCCAGCGGCGAGAACCTGGACGACCTGGGCCTGAGCCAGGAGACGGTGCAGCTGCGCGGCGCGGCCCTGCAGTGCCGCATCACCACGGAGGACCCGGCCAACGGCTTCCGCCCCGACACCGGCATGATCAGCGCCTACCGCTCGCCGGGCGGCTCCGGCATCCGGCTGGACGGCGGCACGACCGGCGCGGGCACCGTCATCGGCGCGCACTTCGACTCCATGCTGGTCAAGCTGACCTGCCGCGGCCGGACGTTCGCCGCCGCCGTGGCCCGCGCCCGGCGCGCCGTGGCCGAGTTCCGCATCCGGGGCGTGTCGACCAACATCCCGTTCATCCAGGCGGTGCTGGACGACCCGGACTTCTACGAGGGCCGCGTCACGACGTCGTTCATCGAGAAGCGCCCGCACCTGCTGACCGCGCGGCACTCGGCCGACCGCGGCACGCGGCTGCTGACCTACCTGGCGGACGTGACGGTCAACAAGCCCAACGGCCCGCGTCCGTCCGCTGTGGACCCGCGGGTGAAGCTGCCGGTGGTGGACCTCAACGCCGAGCCGCCCGCCGGGTCGAAGCAGCGGCTGGACGAGCTGGGCCCCGAGGGCTTCGCCCGCTGGCTGCGCGACGCCAAGGCGCTCGCGGTGACCGACACCACGTTCCGCGACGCGCACCAGTCGCTGCTGGCCACCCGCGTGCGGACGAAGGACATGCTGGCCGTCGCACCCCACGTGGCGCGGATGACGCCCGAGCTGCTGTCGCTGGAGGCGTGGGGCGGCGCGACCTACGACGTGGCGCTGAGGTTCCTCGCCGAGGACCCGTGGGAGCGGCTCGCCGCGCTGCGCGAGGCCGTGCCGAACATCACCCTCCAGATGCTGCTGCGCGGTCGGAACACGGTGGGCTACACGCCGTACCCGGAGGCCGTGACCAGCGCGTTCGTCGAGGAGGCGACGAAGACCGGCATCGACATCTTCCGGATCTTCGACGCGCTGAACGACGTCGAGCAGATGCGGCCGGCGATCGAGGCCGTGCGCGGGACCGGCAGCGCCGTGGCCGAGGTGTGCCTGTGCTACACCGCCGACCTGTCGAACCCCGACGAGCGGCTCTACACGCTCGACTACTACCTCAAGCTCGCCGAGCAGATCGTCGGCGCGGGCGCGCACGTGCTGGCGATCAAGGACATGGCGGGCCTGCTGCGCCCGCCGGCGGCGTCGCGGCTGGTCACGGCGTTGCGCAAGGAGTTCGACCTGCCCGTCCACCTGCACACGCACGACACGGCGGGTGGCCAGCTGGCGACCTACCTGGCCGCCATCCAGGCCGGTGTGGACGCCGTCGACGGCGCGGTGGCGTCCATGGCGGGCACGACGTCCCAGCCGCCCCTGTCGGCGATCGTGGCCGCCACCGACTACACGGACCGGGCGACCGGGCTGGACCTGCGGGCGGTGTGCGACCTGGAGCCGTACTGGGAGTCGGTGCGCAAGGTCTACGCGCCGTTCGAGTCGGGCATCCCCGGGCCGACCGGGCGGGTCTACTCGCACGAGATCCCCGGCGGGCAGCTGTCCAACCTGCGCACGCAGGCCGTCGCGCTCGGGCTCGGGGAGAAGTTCGAGGAGATCGAGGCCATGTACGCGGCGGCCGACCGGATGCTCGGGCGCCTGGTGAAGGTCACGCCGTCGTCCAAGGTCGTCGGCGACCTGGCGCTGCACCTCGTCGGCGCGGGGGTGTCGCCGGCGGAGTTCGAGGCCGACCCCGGGCGGTACGACATCCCGGCCTCGGTGATCGGGTTCCTGCACGGCGAGCTGGGCGACCCGCCCGGCGGCTGGCCGGAGCCGTTCCGGACCAAGGCGCTGCAGGGGCGTGCCGCGCCCAAGGGCGTGGCGGAGCTGACCGACGAGGACGTGAAGGGGCTCGAGGACGACCGGCGCACCACGCTGAACCGGCTGCTGTTCCCCGCTCCGACCAAGGAGTTCCTGGCGCACCGCGAGGCGTACGGGGACACCAGCGTGCTCGGCAGCAAGGACTTCTTCTACGGGTTGAAGCCGGGGGAGGAGTACTCGGTCGACCTGGAGCCCGGCGTGCGGCTGCTGATCGGGCTGGAGGCCATCGGCGAGGCCGACGAGCGCGGCATCCGCACGGTGATGGCCACGCTGAACGGGCAGTTGCGGCCGATCCAGGTGCGCGACCGGTCGATCGCGGCGGAGGTGCCCGCGGCGGAGAAGGCGGACCGGAGCAACCCCGGTCACGTCGCCGCGCCGTTCGCCGGTGTCGTCACGCCGAACGTGGGCGAGGACGACGAGGTCGAGGCCGGGCAGACGATCGCGACCATCGAGGCGATGAAGATGGAGGCGGCGATCACCGCGCCCAGGGGCGGTCGGGTGAAGCGGTTGGCCGTGCGCGGGGTGCAGCAGGTCGAGGGCGGGGACCTGTTGATCGTGATCGGCTAGGGGTTCGCGGGTCGGTGGTGCTGTCCGGCTCGATGTGACATGGGGCACCCCGGGCAGGCCGAAGCCGGGCAGGCATGGCGGGAAGGGCGTCCGCCACGCCTGCCCGGCTTCGTGCGGTCCACGGCACCCGAACCCATGTCACATCGAGCCCCGGTGGGGTGGCGGCGGGTCCGATGTGGGTGGGTCGGCGGGCGCGGTGGGGGAGGAGCGGGGTGGTGGGTGCCACATCCGGCGTTCGGGGGAACCGGCGGTGCGGTGGTGGCGTTGGGGTGGCATGAAGAAGGTGACCGGGGCGTTGTTCGCCCTTGCGGCCGGGGCTGTCGCCTGGGCGGCGCGGGACGTGCCGTTGGCGTTGGGTGGTCGGCCGGGTGGGGAGCGGGTGCTGCGGTCGCCCCGGTACCGGGACGGGAAGTTCCACAACGAGCAGGCGACGCGGACCATGCCCGACGGCGCCGCGGGGACGTTGCGGGAGATGTTCTTCGGCGGGCAGCAGCGGCGGCCCGTGGGCGAGGTGCCGTTGGTGCCGCCGGCCGGTGACGCCGGTGACGGGTTGCACATCACCTGGTACGGGCACGCTTCGACGTTGGTGGAGATCGACGGCGCCCGGGTGTTGATCGACCCCGTGTGGAGCGACCGGTGCTCGCCGTCGCCCGCGGTCGGGCCCCGGCGGTTGCACCCGGTCCCCCACGCGTTGCACGAGGTCGGGGCGGTGGACGCGGTGGTGATCTCGCACGACCACTACGACCACCTCGACCTGCCCACGGTGCGGGCGCTGGAACGGGACACCGACGCGGTGTTCGTGGTGCCGCTGGGGGTCGGGGCGCACCTGCGGCGGTGGCACGTGCCCGAGCGCCGGATCGTGGAGCTGGACTGGGACGAGTCGCACGAGGTGGCCGGGGTCGCGCTGGTGGCGACGGCGGCGCAGCACTTCTCCGGCCGCGGCTTCCGGCGCGACACGACGCTGTGGGCGTCGTGGGTGATCAAGGGCCCCCGGCACCGGGTCTACTACAGCGGTGACACCGGGTACTTCGACGGGTACAAGAGGATCGGCGAGGAGCACGGGCCGTTCGACGCCTCGCTGATCCAGATCGGCGCCTACGGTCCCGGCTGGCCGGACATCCACATGACGCCCGAGGAGGGCGTGGCGGCGCACCGGGACGTGCGCGGCGGGCTGCTGATCCCCGTGCACTGGGCGACCTTCAACCTGGCGTTCCACGACTGGTCCGAGCCCGTGGACCGGGTGTGGCGGGAGGCGGGGGCGCACGAGGTGCCGCTGGCCGTGCCGCGGCCCGGCGAGCGGGTCGACGTGGCCGCGCCGCCGGCGGTGGACGGGTGGTGGCGCTCGCTGGTGGCACGATGACCCGGTGACCAGGATTGTCGCGGGTGTCGCCGGTGGCCGTCGCTTGCAGGTGCCGCCGCGCGTCACCCGCCCCACCTCCGACCGGGTCCGCGAGGCGTTGTTCAGCTCGCTGGAGGCGTTGGTCGACCTCGACGGCTGCGTGGTGCTGGACCTGTACGCGGGGTCCGGGGCGCTGGGGTTCGAGGCGTTGTCGCGGGGCGCGGCGCGGGCGACGTTCGTGGAGGCGGACAAGCGGGCTGCCGAAGTCTTGAAGAGCAACGCCAAGGTGGTCGCCCTGCCCGGCGCGACCGTGCTCAACCGCACGGCGGAGGCCGTGGCGGGCACCGCGGCGGACGCGCCGTGCGACGTGGTGTTCGCCGATCCGCCCTACGCGGTGACCGACGAGCAGCTCAACCGGCTCCTCGCGGCCCTGGTCACCAACGGTTGGACGCGGCCGGGGTCGCTGATCATCGTGGAGCGCGGCGCGCGCAGCCCGGAGCCGGTGTGGCCGGGTGCCGTGGAATCCTTGCGCAGCAAGCGATACGGCGACACGGCGCTGCACTGGGGCGAACAGGTTGGCGCCTCCGGGTGATGCCGACCACGCACCTGAGTGGATGCGTCCGATCGGGTGCTACCGTCCGAAACCATGACGCGTGCCGTGTGCCCCGGCTCCTACGACCCGGCCACCAACGGACACCTGGACATCATCGGCAGAGCGGCGAAGCTCTTCGACGAGGTCGTCGTCGCCGTGCTCATCAACAAGAACAAGAAGACCCTGTTCTCGGTCGAGGAGCGGACGGAGATGCTGCGCGAGGTCACCGCGCAGTGGCCCAACGTCCGCGTGGACGCCTGGCACGGCCTGCTGGTCGACTACTGCCGGGAGAACGACATCAAGGCCATCGTCAAGGGCCTGCGCGCGGTCAGCGACTACGACTACGAGCTGCAGATGGCGCAGATGAACCACCAGCTCTCCGGGGTGGACACGCTGTTCATGCCCACCAACCCGATCTACAGCTTCCTGGCCAGCTCCCTGGTCAAGGACGTGGCCACCTACGGCGGCGACGTGTCGAGCCTGCTGCCGCCGAGCATCAAGGACCGGCTGGCCGCCCGGCTCGCCGAGGGTCGCTGACCGGTCACGCCGGGTCAACTTCGCGACCGCTTCCCCGTCGTCCGGTGTGATTACCGTTCACCGGCATGAGCGAGATCACATCGCGCACCGCGAAGGTGCCTTCCCTCGCTGCTGCTGGTCCTCGCGGGCTCGGTCACGACGTCGCCCCGGGCGGTCGCGGCCGGGACCGTCCCGGCGGCGCGGGCCGCCTGCGGCGCCACGTCCGGCTTCCGGACCGTCGCCCTCTCCGCCCGCCGGGCCGGGCCACCGACACCGTCCGCCTGGTCCGGCGCGGCGGGCCCTGCCCGTACTCGCAGGACAACCGGGTGTTCGCCAACCGGGAGGCCGTCCTGCCCGAGCGGGTGCTACCGCGAGTGCACCGTCAGGACGCCGGGCGTTCCCACCCGCGGCGCGCGGCGCACCGTGACCGGCGACGCGACCCCGAAGTCGTACTCCTGCACGGCCGACCGCTGCGCGACCTCCGCCCTGGTGGACATCACCCGGTAGCCGGACACGCCCTGCCGATCTCCCGGCGGCGGCGAGATCGGCAGGGCACACTAGGACGGGTACTGCTGTGGGCGCGAGGAGTGTGACGTGTACCGGGTGTTCGAGGCCCTCGACGAGCTGGTCACGATCGTCGAGGAAGCGCGTGGCGTGCCGATGACCTCCGGGTGCGTCGTGCCGCGCGGCGACGTGCTCGAACTGCTCGACGACGTGCGCGACGCCATCCCCGCGGAGCTGGACGACGCCCAGGACGTGCTCGACCACCGCGACGAGCTGGTCGGCAAGGCGCAGCACGACGCGGACCAGGCGCTGAGCAAGGCCAGGTCCGACGCCGAGCGGATGGTCGCCGAGGCGCAGCACGAGGCGGAGCGGATGCTGTCCGAGGCGCGGGCCCGCGCCGAGCGGGTGGTGGCCGAGGCCGAGGACCAGGCGCAGCGGACCGTCGCCGCGGGCCGGCAGGAGTACGAGGAGCTGGTGGGCCGGGCGCACGCCGAGGCCGACCGCATGGTCCAGGCGGGCCGGGCGAACTACGAGCGGGCGATCGAGGAGGGCCGGGCGGAGCAGGCGCGCCTGGTCGACGGCACCGAGGTCGTGCAGGCCGCGCACGTCGAGGCCGCGCGCGTGCTCGACGCCGCCCAGACCGAGGCGATCCGGCTGCGCAACGAGTGCGACGCGTACGTGGACGGCAAGCTGGCCGACTTCGAGGACCTGCTCGCGCACACGCTGCGCAGCGTCGGCAAGGGCCGCTCGCACCTGCGCGGCCCGGCCGTGGCGAGCGCCGCCGCGCCGTTCGACTACCACGAATGACCCGACCGGGCGACGTCCCGACCAGCCGATTTCACGTCGACGCCCGTTGTCCCGTACCCTTGTACGGCTGGTCGTGGTAAGTCCCCGGCAGCACACCAAACATCATGTCTGAGCACCGTCACGCCTCCGCGCGTCCCACAGCGACCGGGCCCTGGGTCATCGACACCAGGGACCTCGGGCGTCGTGCGGGCTCCAGCCGCGGGGTGCGCAGGACGGTGCCCGCGGCGGGCCTCGGCCTGGCGGGCGTGATCGAGGTGCCTGCGGGGGGCAACGTCGAACTCGACCTCCTGCTGGAGTCGGTGGTCGAAGGCGTGCTCGTGACGGGCACGGCCGCGACGGTGGTCGAGGGCGAGTGCTCGCGCTGCCTCGAACCGCTGTCCGCGGAGGTCGAGGTGGAGCTGACGGAGCTGTACGCGTACCCGGACAGCACCACCGACGAGACCACCGAAGAGGACGAGGTCAGCCGTCTGCACGACGACCTGATCGACCTCGAACCCGTGGTGCGCGACGCCATCGTGCTCGCGCTGCCACAGGTGCCGCTGTGCTCGCCGGACTGCCTCGGGCTGTGCGTCGACTGCGGCGGCAAGCTGGCTGATCTCGGCCCCGACCACGGGCATGAGACGATTGACCCCCGGTGGGCTGCTCTCCAGGAGCGGTTCGACGGGAATCGTGACAATCCAGAGGAGAACTAGTCGTGGCCGTCCCGAAGCGGAAGATGTCGCGCTCGAACACGCGCTCGCGCCGCGCTCAGTGGAAGACCGCTGCCGTGCACCTGGTGGCCTGCCAGAACAAGGCCTGCCGCCAGCCGAAGCCGCAGCACGTCGCCTGCCCGGCCTGCGGTCAGTACGACGGCCGCCAGGTCGTCCAGCCGGCCTGATCACCCCTCTGGCGAAGGTAGCGACGAATCGTGGGGGGTAGGTCGTCGCGCGGTCGGTCCGCCGACCGCGCCCCGTTGCTCGAAGCGCTCGGCGTCCCCTTGGACGCCGAGCTGCTGACGCTCGCGCTGACACACCGGTCGTACGCGTACGAGAACGGCGGCCTGCCGCCGAACGAGCGGCTGGAGTTCCTCGGTGACGCGGTGCTCGGCCTCGTCGTCACCGACCACCTGTACCGCACCCACCCCGACCTGCCCGAGGGGCAGCTCGCGAAGCTCCGCGCGAGCGTGGTCAACATGCACGCCCTGGCGGGCGTGGCCCGTGGTCTCGGCGACGACGGGTTGGGCGGGCACCTGCTGCTCGGTCGCGGCGAGGAGCTGACCGGCGGCAGGGACAAGGCGAGCATCCTCGCGGACGGCCTGGAGGCCGTCATCGGCGCGGTGTACCTGCAGTTCGGCATCGACACCGCGCGGCAACTCGTTCACCACCTGTTCGACCCGTTGTTGGCCGAAGCGCCACTGCGAGGTGCTGGACTGGACTGGAAGACCAGTCTGCAGGAACTGACCGCGTCAGCGGGCCTGGGCGTGCCCGAGTACCGGGTGGACGACCAGGGCCCGGACCACCGCAAGGAGTTCACCGCCACGGTGCTCGTCGGTGGTCAGGCGCACGGTACCGGCGACGGGCGCACGAAGAAGGAAGCCGAGCAGAAGGCGGCCGAGGCCGCCTACCGCGTGCTGCACGAACGGGTCCGCGCCGAGCAGGAGACCGGCGCGTCCGGCAACGGCCACGCACCCGGCTCGGCGACGCAAGCCCCATCCCAGGCTTCACCTCAGGCTGCACCTACCCAGGAAGACTGACGCCGAAATGTATGCCACGAACGTCCGGACGAACCGGCGCGCGCGCCACGCGCGTCCTTCCCGCCCGCTGAACGCCGGCCGCAACGGCGGCATCCAGGGCCTGGTCCTCGTGCGCGACACCGCCCAGGCCGGTGGCTGGATGCTCAAGCCGACCAAGCCGCAGGCCGCCGCCTACGAGCTGCTCGAAGAGCTCGAGCAGGCCGAGGCCGCCGCACGCGAGTCCCAGGACTGATCACCCGACCGTGCCCGAGCTGCCCGAGGTAGAGGTCGTCCGCCGGGGCCTGCACGAGCACGTCGCCGGGAGGACCGTCGCCGCGGTCGAGGTCCTCCACCCACGCGCGATCCGCCGCCACCTGCCCGGTGCGGCGGATTTCGCCGTGCGCCTGACCGGTCAGCGCCTGGAGGCCGCGCGCCGCCGCGGCAAGTACCTGTGGGTCGACCTGTCGGGTGGCGACGCCGTGCTCGCGCACCTCGGGATGAGCGGCCAGATGCTGGTGCAGCCGGTCGGCGCGCCCGACGAGAAGCACCTGCGGGTGCGGGTCCGGTTCGACGACGACGGCCCGGAGCTGCGCTTCGTCGACCAGCGCACGTTCGGCGGCCTGGCGCTCGCGGACCTCGTGGAGGTCGACGGGACCCTGCTGCCGCGGCCGGTGGCGCACATCGCCCGCGACCCGATGGACCCGGCGTTCGACCCGGACGCGGCCGTCGCGGCGCTGCGGGGGCGGCGGACCGGGGTCAAGCGCGCCCTGCTCGACCAGACGCTGGTCTCCGGCGTGGGCAACATCTACGCCGACGAGGCGCTGTGGCGGGCCCGGCTGCACGGGCTGCGGCCGGCGGACAAGCTGACCAGGGCCAAGGCCGCCGAGCTGCTCGCGCACGCCACGCAGGTGATGTACCAGGCGCTGGGCGAGGGCGGCACGTCGTTCGACGCGCTGTACGTCAACGTGAACGGCCAGTCGGGTTACTTCGACCGGTCCCTGGCCGCGTACGGGCGGGAGAACGAGCCGTGCCGCCGGTGCGGGACGCCGATCAGGCGCGAGCCGTTCATGAACCGCTCGTCGTTCTCCTGCCCCCGCTGCCAACCCCGCCCGCGGGGCTGACGGCTCACCTCGGCGGGTCGGCGAGCCGGCGCAGCAGCGGCGTGACCGACCTCAGCGCGTCGCGCTCCTCCGGGTCCAACCGGGAAATGCGTTCCGAGAGCAGTTCCGCCTCGCCGTGCGCCAGGGACAGGATGGTGTCCCGCCCGAGGCCGGTCAGCTCCACGATGGTGGCCCGCCCGTCGGCCGGGTCGGATTCCCGGCGCACCAGGCCGGCCGATTCCAGACCCGTCACGACCGTGGTCGCCGTGGGTTGCGAGCACAACGCCCGAACCGCGATCTCGCCGATCCTCATCGGGCCCTGCGACGCGAGTTCCGCGAGCACCAGCAACTGCGTGGGCTGGAGTCGGCGTACCGACGCGGACTGGCGCAGGCTGCGGATCAGCCGGTGCACGGCGACCACGAGTTGTAAGGCGTCCTGATTGGTCACGCTGGTGGTCATCAGACCTCCTCGTGGCTCACCGTGAGTGAGCAAGTGTCCGAATTCGGACAGGACATTCGCACTTTCGCAGTACGGCTGTCCAGCGAACTGTTTCATTCGCACCCGGATGTACTCACGCTTTCCGCACCGATGCGGAGAAGCTGCCGTCGAAACGGCACAAAGGCGCTCCCGGCCGCGTCAAGGAGGCATCAGGAACTTCGCCGAACGTAGTCGGTCGCCGTGGCGCGCGGCCGGACCCGGCGTAGGGTCCGGGCGTGACGAAGGTGCTGGTGGTCGATGACGAGCCGCAGATCGTGCGGGCGTTGCGGATCAACCTGTCGGCGCGCGGCTACTCGGTGCTGACCGCCCACGACGGCACGGCGGCGCTCAAGGCGGCGGCCGAGGGCAAGCCGGACGTGGTGGTGCTCGACCTCGGGCTGCCCGACGTCGACGGCACGGAGGTGATCGCCGGCCTGCGCGGCTGGACGACCGTGCCGATCATCGTGCTGTCCGCGCGGGTCGACTCGGCCGACAAGGTGCAGGCGCTCGACGCGGGCGCGGACGACTACGTCACCAAGCCGTTCGGGATGGACGAGCTGCTGGCCCGGCTGCGGGCGGCGGTGCGGCGCTCGGCGGTGGCCGAGGGCGAGGACGCGGTGGTGGAGACGGCGTCGTTCACCGTGGACCTGGCGGCGAAGAAGGTGCGCCGCGACGGCGTCGAGGTGCACCTGACGCCCACCGAGTGGGGCCTGCTGGAGATCCTGGCCCGCAACCGGGGCCGGCTGGTGGCGCAGAAGCAGCTGCTGCAGGAGGTGTGGGGTCCGGCGTACGCGAAGGAGACCCACTACCTGCGCGTGTACCTGGCCCAGCTGCGGCGCAAGCTGGAGCCCGAGCCGTCCCGTCCCCGGCACCTGGTGACGGAGCCGGGGATGGGGTACCGGTTCGAGCTCTAGCCGGCCGGCATCGTCGGGTGGCGCTGGAACAGGAACGCGATGCGGACGATCAGCTCCTTGTAGCGCGCCGCCGACCGACCGGTGAGCACGCGCTCCTTGGGGCGGTCGTCGGCGTCGACGAACTGGATCAGCCCGTCCCGCCGCCCGAGGCTGATGCACTGCTGGACGTACTTGAACCGGAGCCCGTCGGCCGGTTCCCCGCCGCCCAGCCGCTTCGCCAGCGCCCGCACGGCCTGCTGGGTGGTGGGCAGGCCGGTCGCGCACGCCATGCGCAGTTCGAGGCCGTCCTGCCGCTTGATCGCGGCGGCGTCGCCCACGGCCAGCACGTCCGGGTGCGACACCGACCGCAGCTCCTGGTCCACCACCACGCGCCCGCGGTCGTCCACCGCGAGGCCCGCCCGCGCGGCCAGGTCCGGCACGGTGAAACCGGCCGTCCAGACCACCACGTCGGCGGGCACGAGCTCGCCGGTGTCGAGCACCAGCCCGTCGGCGCGGACCTCGGCGACCCGCGCGTGGTCGCGCACCCGCGCGCCGAGCCGGTCGAACGCCCGGACCAGGTGCCGCCTGCCCTTCTCCGACAGCGCCTCGCCGAACCCGCCGCCGGTGACCAGCAGCACGTCCAGGTCCGGGCGCGACTCGGCCAGCTCGGCGGCGGCCTCGATGCCGGTCAGCCCGCCGCCCACCACGGCCACCGTGCGCGCGCTCCGGAGCGCGACCGCGAGCTCCTCGGCGTCCTCGCGGGTCGCGACGGTGTGCGCGTGCTCGGCCGCGCCGGGGACGCCGCTCACGTCCGCGCGGCTGCCGAGGGCGTAGATCAACCGGTCGTAGGCCAGCGCCCCGGTCGTGAGCCGGACCTTGCGGGCCTCCGGGTCGAGGTCGGTGACCCGGTCGACCACCAGCTCGACCCCGGTGCCCTTGAGGAGGTCGGCGAGCGGGACGTCGCCGCGCATCGGCTGCCCGACCGCGAGCTGGTGCAGCCGCACCCGCTCGACGAACCGGTCCCGCTCGTTGACGAGGGTGACGCGGGAGCCGGTCCACTTCGCCGCCAGCTTGGCCGCGGCCAGACCCGCGTAGCCCGCACCCACCACCACGATGTGCTCTGCCATGTCCGTGTCCTTTCGTCATGGGAGGAGCGAGGCAGGGGCCCGGGGTGTGACGGCCTAGGGTGTGAGGTGTGCCACCCGTGTCCGTGCTGCACACCTGGCAGGCCCCCGAAGCGGTGCTCGCCGCCGTCCGAGACCTGCTCGTCGGGGCGTTCGACGGCGATTTCGGCGACGAGGACTGGGAGCACGCGCTGGGCGGCGTGCACGCGCTCGCGCACGACGGCGACGAGCTGGTCGGCCACGGTGCGGTCGTGCAGCGGCGGCTGCTGCACGGCGGGCGGGCGCTGCGGGCCGGGTACGTGGAGGGCGTCGCGGTGCGGGCCGACCACCGCCGCCGGGGCGTCGGCAGCGCCGTCATGGCGGCTCTGGAGGACGTGGTGCGGCGCGCGTACCCCCTGGGCGCGCTGAGCGCCTCGGAGGACGCCCTGGCGTTCTACGCGGGGCGGGGGTGGCGGCGGTGGCGTGGCCGGACGTTCGCCCTGACGCCCGCCGGCGTCGTGCGCACCGAGGAGGAGGACGACGGGGTGTTCGTCCTGCCGGTCGCGCCGCTCGACCTGACCGGCGACCTCACCTGCGACTGGCGCGACGGCGACGTCTGGTAGCTACGGCGCCCCGTCCTCGGTCGGCGGAGGCGGAGGTGTCGTCGTCGTGGTGGTGGTCGACGACGACGTGGAGGAGGGCGACGGCGTCGGGTGGTAGGACGACGGCGGGTTGCTCGGCGACTGGGTGGTCGACCCCTGGTCGGACACCGGCTCCGCGGTGGACCCCTGGTCCGGGCCCGCCGGGTCGGCCGGCTTCGCACCCGGTGACGGGCCCGGCTGCGTGGTCACCGGCTTCGACACCGTGACCACGACCGTCGCCGTGCCGGCGCCCGGCACGCCGGTCAACGGCACGCCCGCCGTCGTGCCCACCTCGACCAGCGGCTCGGGCCGTGCCACCGGCGCGGACCCGTCGCCGGTCAGCACGGACGCCAGGGTGGCGATCACGGTGGCGACGACCGCGCCGCCCGCGGTCAGCAGCACCACCGAGGTGACCTTCTTCCTCGCCTTCTTCGGCTTCTTCTGCGACGCGGGCCGTTGTTCCTCGAACACACCATCTCCCTGCTGGGAACCCGGATTGATGGTCAGGTGCTCGGGTTATCGGCCGATCTTGTCGGGTGCCGCATCGTTCGCGCGGTCCTCCACCCGATGGTGTGGAGGACCGTCACCTCGCGCGGACGACCTCGTTACTGGCCGGTCGGCGGGTCGGCCTCCGTCGTCGTGGGCACGGTGGTGGTGACGACCGGCGGGGGCGTGGTGGTGGTGGTCGTCGTCTTCGTGGTGGTGGTCGTGGTGACGACCGGGGGCGGGGCGGCCGTCGGCTGGGGCTGCGGGTCGTCGACGACGGTGGTCGTGGTGGTGCCGTCCGGCCTGGTCACCGTGGTGATGCGGGTGCGGCGGGAGGTGGTCGTCGTGGTCGTCGCCTCGGTCGTCGTGGTGGTCGACTCCGCGGTGGTGGTCAGGCTGACCGAGGAGGGCGACGACGTGCGCGGCACCGTGGTGAGGGTGTTGCGGGAGACGACGTCCTCGCGCGGCACCGGGCCGGCCGGCGACGCGTCCGGGGTGGCACCGGCCAGGGACGCGATGGTGGCGAAGATCGTCGACACGGCGACGCCGGACGCGGCCAGCAGCACGTGGGGTGACACGCGGGGGCGGGAGCGCCCGGGCTCCGGGGTCTCGTACAACGGTTCTCCCAAGGGTCTGCCCTACCAGCCGAAGTTCTGGGTCCAGTACCAGCCGCGGGTGTCCAGTCCCACGCCGATCGTGGTGAACCCGCAGTTGAGGATGTTGCGGCGGTGCCCGTCGGAGTTCATCCAGGCCTTCATGACCTGCTCGGCCGAGCGCTGCCCCGTGGCGATGTTCTCCCCGCCCGGGTTCGGGTAGCCCTCCGCGCGCATGCGCTGGGCGAAGTCGACGCCGTCGGGCGTGGTGTGCGAGAAGTAGTCGCGCTCGGCCATGTCGGTGCTGTGGCCCTGCGCGGCCCGGACCACCCGTTCGTCGACCTCCAGCGGCTTGCAGCCGGCGAGGTCGCGCGCCTCGTTGACCAGGGCGACGACCTGCTGGGCCTGCGGCGGGTCGGCGGGCCTGGTGGTGGTCGTGGGTTCGGCGGACGACGTCGGCGGCGCGGACGTGGTGGTCGTCGTCTCCGTCGTCGTGGTGGTCTCGGAGGTCGTGGTCGTCGCCGTGGTCGTGCCCGTGGCCGGTGACGTCGCGGTGGTGACGGGCGGGAGCCCCGGCTCGCGGCCCTGCGCGGGCTCGCCCACGCCACCGACCCCGCCGACGCCCGTGTTGTCGGAACCGGCGCGCTGTGCTGCGCTGTGCCCGACGAGCGGGGCGAGCCGGTCCGGGTCGGCGACGGCGACGCCGGTCGCACCGGCCGCGCCGAGCAGCAGGCCGACGAGACCGCCGATCACGGATCGGTTACCACGCCGTGCTGTCACGGTCGCGCACCGTACCACTAATGGGTGAAATGACAGGATGGCTCTTGTGGCTGGAGCAGAACGGGCGGTGCGCCTGACCGCGTGGGTGCGAGGGCGCGTGCAGGGCGTCGGATTCCGGTGGTGGACCCGCGCCAGGGCCCTTGAGCTGGGCCTCGTCGGTTCGGCGGCCAACCTGCGTGACGGCCGGGTCGAGGTGAACGCGGAGGGGCCCGAGTCCGCGTGCCGGGACCTGCTGGCCGCGCTGCGTTCCGGTGACACCCCCGGTCGGGTGGACACGGTCGTGGAACGCTGGTCCGAGCCCCGCGGCGGCCTCACCGGTTTCGTGGAGCGTTGAACGCCGAGGGGCCCGGTGGCGTAGTACTTCGGTGTGGACCGTGGCGAAGATGTCGTCAGGCAGCTGTACGGCCGTTGGCGCGGCCCGCTGCACGGCTACGTCCTGCGTCTGGTCGGGGGCGACCACCAGCAGGCCGAGGACGTCGTGCAGGAGACGCTGCTGCGGGCCTGGCGGCACGTCGACGAGCTGACCCCGGCCGACGCGGGGCCGTGGCTCTACACGGTGGCCAGGAACCTGGTCATCTCCGGCTTCCGCAAGCGCGGCGGGCGCAACTCCGAGGTGCCGATCGAGCCGGGCGACCTGCCGCCGGTCGCGGACGAGGTGGAGCACGTGCTCCAGAGCTGGCAGGTGGCCGAGGCGCTGCGCGCGCTGAGCGCCGACCACCGCAACGTGGTGGTCGAGCTGTACTACCGGCGGCGTTCGGTGGCCGAGGCGGCGGCGGTGCTGGGCATCCCGCCCGGCACGGTGAAGTCGCGCTGCTTCTACGCCCTGCG
Source organism: Actinosynnema sp. NPDC053489 (assembly GCF_044544865.1). NCBI lineage: Bacteria > Bacillati > Actinomycetota > Actinomycetes > Pseudonocardiales > Pseudonocardiaceae > Actinosynnema > Actinosynnema sp. NPDC053489. The sequence goes on from NZ_JBITXT010000008.1 coordinate 75,469, forward strand.
GGCGTTGCGCGACGCGTTGGAGGAGCGGGGGGTGACGGAGTCGTGAGCTGCGACCGCACGGTGGCCCTCGGCGCGTACCTGCTCGGCGCGCTCGACCCGGCCGAGCGCTCGTCGTTCGAGCGGCACGTGCGCGGCTGCACCACCTGCCGGCGGGAGATGGTGCGGCTCGCGCCGCTGCCGGGGCTGCTCGGCCAGGTGCGGCCGGCGGACCTGGAGCTGCCGTTCGAGGACCCCGCGCCCGACCCCGACCTGCGCCCGCTGCCGCCGGAGCCCGAACCGGAGCCCGTGCCGCCGCCCGCGCGGCGACGGCGGTGGCCGGTGCTGGTCGGCGCGGCCGTGCTGGCCGTGCTCGTCGCGGTGGGCGCGGTGCTGGTGCCGAGGCTGGTCGGCGACGACCGCGCGGCCGTCACCTGGCACGCCGCCGACGCGGGGACCGGCGTGGTGGCCAGCGCGGACCTCGTCGCCAAGTCCTGGGGCACCGAGCTGTGGATGAGCCTGGAGAACGCGCCCCGGGGCGCGCGGTGCAAGCTGATCGTCCACGACCGCTCCGGGCGCACCGAGATCGGCGGCTGGTGGGGCACCGACCACGCGCCGGACGAGCGGATCCCGGGCTCCACGTCGTTCCGGGTGGCCGACATCGAACGCCTCGACGTCGTGGTCGACATGCGGGTCCTCGTGTCGGTGCGACCGTGATCGCGCTGGTCAACGTGCCGGCACCGGGTCACGGGCCCGCACGGGTACGCTGCCCCGCGTGCACCTCAAGAGCCTGACGCTGAAGGGCTTCAAGTCCTTCGCCTCGGCTACCACGCTGCGCTTCGAGCCCGGCATCACGTGCGTCGTCGGCCCGAACGGGTCCGGCAAGTCGAACGTGCTCGACGCGCTGCGCTGGGTGATGGGCACGCAGGGCGCGAAGGACCTGCGCGGCGGCAAGATGGAGGACGTCATCTTCGCCGGCACGTCCGGCCGCGCGCCGCTCGGCCGCGCCGAGGTGACGCTGACCATCGACAACTCCGACGGCGCGCTGCCGATCGACTACGTCGAGGTGTCGATCACCCGCCGGATGTTCCGCGAGGGCGCCACCGAGTACGAGATCAACGGCAACTCCTGCCGGCTGATGGACATCCAGGAGCTGCTCAGCGACTCCGGCATCGGCCGCGAGATGCACGTGATCGTCGGCCAGGGCCAGCTCGCCGCGATCCTGGAGTCCAAGCCCGAGGAGCGGCGGGCGTTCGTCGAGGAGGCCGCCGGCGTCCTCAAGCACCGCAAGCGCAAGGAGAAGGCGCTGCGGAAGCTGGAGGCGATGCAGGCGAACCTGACCCGCCTGACCGACCTCACCGCCGAGCTGCGCCGCCAGCTCAAGCCGCTGGGCAAGCAGGCCGAGATCGCCCGGCGCGCGCAGGTCGTGCAGTCGGAGCTGCGCGACGCCCGGATGCGCCTGCTCGCCGACGACCTGGTGACGCAGCGCGAGGCGCTGGCGCGCGAGGAGCGGGACGAGGCCGCCGCCCGCGCCCGCCGCACCGAGGTGGAGAAGTCGCTCCAGCAGGCCCAGCTCCAGCAGAACGAGCTGGAGGAGCAGGTCGCGGCCGACGCGCCGAAGCTCCAGCGGGCCCAGGACACCTGGTACCGCCTGTCGGCGCTGGAGGAGCGGCTGCGCGGCACCGTGCGGCTGGCCGTGGAGCGGGAACGGCACCTGTCGGCGGCGGTGGACGCCCCGCGCGGCGGGCGTGACCCGGACGAGCTGGAGGCCGAGGCCGAGCAGACGGCGTTGCTGGAGCAGGAGCTGCAGGACGGCGTGACGGAGGCCCGGGTGGGCCTGGCGGAGGCCGTGGAGACGCGGGCCGAGCTGGAGCGCCTGGTGTCGGCGGCGGAGAAGGCGCACCTGGCCGCGGTGCGGGCGATCGCCGACCGGCGCGAGGGGCTGGCCCGGCTGTCCGGTCAGGTCGAGGCGCTGCGGTCGAAGACGAGCGCGACCGCCGAGGAGATCGAGCGCATGTCGACCGCGCTGGCCGAGGCGGTCGAGCGGTCCGAGGTCGCGCAGCAGGAGCTGGCCGAGGCCCGCGAGGTGACCGGCACCGAGGACGAGGACGACGTCGGCCTGGCCGAGCGGCACCGGCTGGCCGCGGAGGCCGACGACGCCGCCCGCCGGCGGGTCGAGGAGCTGGTGAAGGCCGAGCGCGCGGCCGAGCGCGACATCGCGTCGTGGAAGGCGCGCGTGGACGCGCTGTCGCTGGGGCTGACCCGCAAGGACGGCGCGGGCGCGTTGCTGGCGTCCCGGCTGCCGGGCCTGCTGGGCTCGGTGGCGGCGTTGCTGACCGTGGAGCCGGGTGCGGAGGTCGCGCTGGCGGCGGCGCTCGGCCCGATCGCGGACGCGGTCGCGGTGGCGTCGGGCGCGGACGCGGTGGCGGCGTTGGAGCTGCTGAAGGAGCAGGACACCGGCCGGGCCGGCGTGCTGGTGGGCGGCGCTCCGTCGACGGTCGACCGGTCCGGGTGGCCCGCGCTGCCGTCGGGCGCGCGGTGGGCCGTGGAGCTGGTGCAGGCCCCGGAGCCGCTGCGGCCCGCGCTGCACCGGGCGCTGGACCGGGTCGCGGTGGTGGACGACCTGGGCACCGCGCGCGGGCTGGTCGACGCGCACGCGGCCGTGCGGGCGGTGACCCGGGACGGTGACGTGCTGGGCGCGGACTGGGCGGTCGGCGGGTCCGGGCGCAGCCAGAGCGTCATCGAGGTGCAGGCCGCCGTCGACGAGGCGTCGGAGAAGCTGGCGCTCGCCGAACGCGCCGCCGAGCAGTCCACGGCGGCCCTCGAAGGCGCGCGGGCCGAGCAGCAGGCGCGCCGGTCCGAGCTCGCCGCGATCAAGGAGCAGCTCAACGAGGCCAAGGTGCGGCGCGCCCGGTCGTCGGAGCGGCTGAACCGGTTGGCCGCGGCCGTGCGCTCGGCCGAGGCCGAGGTGGACCGCGTGCGGGTGCAGCGGGAGAAGGTCGAGGCGGCCCGCGAGGAGAACCTGCTCAAGCTCGGCGAGCTGGAGGAACGCCTGCTGGTGGCGCAGGAGCAGCCGCTGGACGACGAGCCGGACACCGCGCACCGCGACGAGATGGCCGCCGAGCTGGCCTCCGCCCGGCAGGGCGAGGTGGACGCCCGGCTGGCGCTGCGCACCGCCGAGGAGCGCGCCCGGGCGTTGCAGGGCAAGGCCGAAGGGCTGCGTCGGGCGGCTCGGGCCGAGCGGGAGGCGCGGGAACGGGCCCAGCGCGCGCACGCGGCCCGTGCGCGCGGCGCGGTCGTGGCGAAGGCCGTGGTGCGCGGCGGCGAGGTGGCGCTGGAGCGGATTGCCGCGTCGCTGGCCCGGGCGGCCCAGGAGCGCGACGCGGCGCAGGAGCGCAGGGCGCAGCGCGAGGCGTACCTGGCGCAGGTGCGCCACCTGGTGCGCGAGATGTCCGTCGAGCTGGAGAAGCTGACCGACGCCGTGCACCGCGACGAGGTGCTGCGGGCCGAGCAGCGGATGCGGATCGAGCAGCTGGAGACCAAGGTCGCCGACGAGTTCGGCATCGGCCTGGAGGACCTGGTCGCCGAGTACGGCCCGGACGTGTTCATCCCGCCGTCGCCGCAGGAGGTCGCCGAGTACGAGGCGGCGAAGGAGCGCGGCGAGCTGGTGACCGCGCCGCAGCCCATCCCCTACGACCGGGACACGCAGGCGCGGCGCGCCAAGCGGGCGGAGCGTGACCTGTCGCTGCTGGGCAAGGTCAACCCGCTGGCGCTGGAGGAGTTCGCGGCGCTGGAGGAGCGGTACAAGTTCCTGTCCAACCAGCTGGAGGACATCAAGGCGACCCGGCGGGACCTGCTGACCGTGGTGAAGGAGGTCGACGACAAGATCCTGGAGGTCTTCACGTCGGCCTACGAGGACGTCGCCCGGGAGTTCGAGGTCGTGTTCAAGGTGCTGTTCCCCGGCGGCGAGGGACGGCTGGTGCTGACCGAGCCGGACGACATGCTGACCACCGGCATCGAGCTGGAGGCCCGGCCGCCGGGCAAGAAGGTCAAGCGGCTGTCGCTGCTGTCGGGTGGGGAGAAGTCCCTGGCCGCGGTGGCGATGCTGGTGGCGATCTTCCGCGCCCGCCCGTCGCCGTTCTACGTGATGGACGAGGTCGAGGCGGCGCTGGACGACACCAACCTGCACCGGCTGATCGGCCTGTTCGAGCAGCTGCGCGAGCACTCCCAGCTGCTGATCATCACGCACCAGAAGCCGACGATGGAGATCGCCGACGCCCTGTACGGCGTGTCGATGCGCGGTGACGGCATCAGCCAGGTGATCTCCCAGCGCCTGCGCGGCGAGGACAAGCCGAAGCGCGCCAAGCCCGCCACCGCCACGCCTGCCGCCGCCGCGCCGACGGAGGTGTCCGGGCCGGACCCGTCCGGACCTGATCCGTCCGGACCTGATTCGTCTGGACCGGACGCGTCCGCCTAGGACTCAGCGGCCGTCGAGGCGCTTCGCCTCTTCCGGGGTCGGTGCGGTGCCGCCGAGGTGCGCCGGTTGCCACCACTGGCCCTCGCCCGACTCGGGGTAGCGGGCCTGGGCGTCGTCCAGCAGCGCCTGCATCCGCTCGCGCAGGTCCGCGTCCGTGGTCGGTTCGACCGGCTCGCCCACGATGATCGTGATCGGCACGTGCCGCCGGGTCAGGGACTTGGGCCTGCCCTTGGTCCACAGCCGCTGCGTGCCCCACACGGCGGTCGGCAGCAGCGGAACGCCCGCCTCGGCCGCCATCCGCACCGCGCCGCTCTTGACGTCCTTGACGGTGAACGACCGGCTGATCGTGGCCTCGGGGAAGATCCCGACGACCTCACCGGACCGCAGCGCGTCGAGCGCCTGCTGGTAGGACGCCTGGCCGGCGGTCCGGTCCACCGGGATGTGGTGCATCCCACGCATGAGCGGGCCCGACACGGGGTGCTGGAACACCTCGTGCTTGGCCATGAACCGGACCAGCCTGCGCGCCGGGTGCGCGCCGTAGCCGGCGAAGATGAAGTCGAGGTAGGAGACGTGGTTCGAGGCCAGCACGGCCCCGCCGGTGGTCGGCACGTGCTCCGCGCCCTCCACGGTGATCCGCATGTCGAGCACGCGGAACATCAGTTTGGCCGCGGCGATCACCGGCGGGTACACGCGATCTGGCATGGACCCAGCGTACGTTACTCGCCAGTAGTGCGATCGTGCTCGCGCACCACGCGAGGGACGCCCGCCAGGTCCTCCTCATTGCACAGCAACTTCAGGGCGTAGTACGGCGAACCCTTGGTGTCGTCGTAGTCCAGGTGGACCGCGATCACGTCGACCGCTTCACCGAGCCAGTCCTGCGTCTGCCGCAGCCAGGACGCTGCGCGCTCCAACGCGTTGGGCAGGTCGTCGTCACGGAACTCGACCGGCCGATAGGGGACCTCTTGCACCTGGTCCCGCTGGTTGGCAGGCATCGGCAGGTCTACCGCCACCCCGCTGTCGTTGAGTTCGAGTTGGATCGTTTCCTCGCTCACCCTCCCAGGGTTCCCCAACGCGAAACGCGCGGCAAGAGATGTCGGTCATCCGAGGCTTACCGGCAACCCGCCGAGCCGCGCCGCCGGCGCCCGCCCCCTCGCCCCCGCAGGGCGCGACCGGCCGTCCCCCGCGGCCCGTTCGCCCAGGGCGGACGCGCCTGACCAGGGGTTCCGGCAGGCGGGCCGACCTGGAAAACTCCCTCGCGTTCGCCGACCCCGCGGGCGACCATTCCAGACATGTACGACATCCGTCCCGCCGCCCAGGACGACCTGGACGCCGTGCTCGCGCTGGTGCTGCGGTTGCAGGCCGACGACGCGCACCACATCGGCTACCTCGGCGAGACGCTCGGCGACATCTCCGCGGAGCTGGCCGAGTTCGAGCCCGACTGGGCCTCGTGCACGCTGGTCGCGACCGACGACTCCGGTGGGGTCCGCGGCGCGCTCAGCGTCGAGGTCGACCCCGACGCCGGCCGCGCCTACCTGCACGGGCCGTTCGTCGACGTGCCCGTGAACCACCCGGCGGGCAGCCGGATCTGGGACCAGACCGCCGACGCCCTGTACGCCGCCGCCGAGCCGCTGCTCGCCGGGGTCGCGGACCGCGAGCTGCTCGGCCACACCGGGCACCGGCGGCTGGCCGCGTTCGCCGAGCGGCACCGCTTCGCCGCCGCGCGGCCGTGCGGCATCCACGTCCTGGAGGGCGACGGCCTGCGCGGCCTGCTGCTGCGCGAGGCGAGCTGCCCGCGCACCGGGCCGGCCCGCGAGATGCGGTTGCTGCCGACCGACCCGGCCGTGCACGAGGCGGTGGCCGTGCTGCACGAGCGGTGCTTCCCCAGGACCCACCTGTCCGGCCGCGAGCTCGTCGACGGCAGCCGACCGCACACCGTGGTCGTCGCCGTCGACGGGGACCGGGTCCTCGGCTACGCGTCGGGCAAGGCCGAGCCGGGCGAGTTCTACCTGGACTTCGTGGCCGTGGAACCCGAGGTGCGGGGGCAGGGCGTCGGCGCGGCGCTGGTCACCGAGCTGGTCTGGAAGCTCGCCGAGAAGTCCGGCGCACGACCGCAGGCCACCGCCGCGATACTGGCGGGCAACCGCTCGTCCCTGCGGATGTTCGACCGGCTCGGCTTCCGCCTCCACCTCGAACTCGTCGCCTACCGCGCCAACGCCGCCTGACCGCTCACGCGGCCTTGGCCGACACCGCGTCACCGGAGACGCCCGGCGGGCGGGAACCCCGGTGCCGCAACGACATCAGCCCGCCCACGACCAACGTCACCAGCACCCCGAGCACGGTGTACCAGGGGTAGGCCAGGGCCACGACCTTCTGCGCCGGCGCGGCCGGTGAGAAGTCGATCGCCAGGCGCGCGTCCGGTCCGACGAACTTCACGCCCAGGATCACGAACGCCATCACCACCACCGTCACCGCGAAGGCCACCACCGCGTCCAGCTCCCGGGCCGCGCGGAACACCAACCCGAGCAGGAACGCGCCGAGCAGCGCGCCGTAGGTGAACCCGGCGATCGACAGGCCCTGCTCCACGATCGGGTTGCCGCGCCGCGTGAGCGAGGCGAACAACCCGGCGCACACGATCAGCAGCGCCGCCCACACCACGGTCCAGACCCGGCCCTGGCGGAACACCTCCGCCTCGGTCAGCGGCCGCCGCTTCAGGCGCTGCACGACGTCGGTGACGGTCGAGGACGCCAGCGCGCCCAGCGACGACGACAGGGCCGCCGCCAGGATGCCCGCGATCACGAACCCGGACAGCCCGCTCGGCATGTCGTTGACGATGAAGTTGGCGAACAGCTCGTCGTTGTTGTTGAGCCCGAGGTCCTTGACCGGGTTGGCCGCCTTGTAGAACGCCCACAGCATCACGCCGATGAAGAGGAACAACGCGAACTGGAGGAACACCACCACACCGCTGGCGATCAACGCCTTCTGCGCCGCGCGGACGTCCTTGGTCGCCATCAGGCGCTGCACGATCAGCTGGTCCGCGCCGTGCGAGGCCATGGACAGCACCGCGCCGCCGATGAACGCGGTGGCGATCGCGTACGGCGAGGTGAAGTTGCTGGCGCCGAAGTCGAGGACCTGGAACTTGCCCGCGTCGGCGGCGGCGGCGAACCACCCGTCGGGCAGCTTGCCGTTCAGCACCAGGATCACCGCGAACGCGCCGACGACGTACCAGAGCATCTGGATCGCGTCGACCCACACGACGGCGCGCACACCGCCGAGGAAGCTGTAGACGACCATCGCCACGCCGAGCACCGCCACGATCAGCCAGTACGAGGCGTCCACGCCGTACGCGACGAGGACCACCTTGATCGGGATGGCGGTGGCGAACAGCCGCAGGCCGTCCGCCAGGAGGCGGGTGACGAGGAACGTCACCGACGCCGTGCTCTGGATGTTGCGGCCGAACCGCTTGCCGAGGAAGCCGTAGGCGGTGATCAGCTCGCCCGCCACGTACCTGGGCAGCAGCACGAACGACACCACGATCCGGCCGAGGAGGTAGCCGATGGACAGCGACAGGAACGTCATCGTGCCCAGGTAGGCGACGGTCGGCACGCTCAGCACGGTCAACGTGGACGTCTCGGCCGACACCACCGAGACGCACACCACCCACCAGGAGATGCGGCGCTCGCTGACGAAGTAGTCGGTGGCGGAGCGCTGGCGGCCGGCGATCCACACGCCCAGCAGCGGCATGCCGACCAGGAACAGCACGATGATGCCGACGTCAAGTGCGCGCACGGTCTCCTCCATCTCCCCGGCGCCGGTGGCCGGCCGGCCACCGGTGGCCGCTGATCGTCAGCCCGGTCACGGCGGTGACCGCGGGCTCGGGCAGGCGCAGCGGGTAGCGGCCGGGGGTGATCGACCCCAGCGGGCGCGGACCGGCGGCGCCGGTGGCGGACGGCACGTTCGCGGGCAGGCCGTGCCAGGTCAGGAAGCCCAGCAGGGCGGCGAGGTACGCCTCCTTGCCCGCGGCGGGCAGTCCCAGTTCGTCGCTCGTGCGCAGGTCGACGCGCCGGCGCAGCGCCGCGACCAGCGCGGGGTTGCGCATGCCGCCGCCGGAGCCGATGACGGTGCCCGCGCACTCGGCGGCGATCGTGCGCGCGGTGAGCTCGGTGAGGGTGGCCAGCAGGTCCTCGGCCTGGATGGTCAGGCCCTCGGCGACGCGGTCGAGGTAGGCGCGGTTGAAGTGCTCCTTGCCGGTCGACTTCGGCGCGGGCCGGGCGTAGTAGGGGTCGGCCAGCAGGCGGTCGAGCAGGTCGGCGCGGACCGTGCCGCGCAGGGCGAACTCGCCGTCGGTGTCCCGGGTGCGCCGGCCCCCGGTCATGACGGTCATCGCCACGTCCATGAGCGCGTTGCCCGGTCCGGTGTCGTAGGCGGTGACACCTTCGGGCGAAATCTTCGTGACGTTGGCGATGCCGCCGATGTTCAGCGCGGTGGCCGGCCCGTCGAAGTCGGCGAGCCACAGGGCGTCCAGAGTGCTCGCCAGCGGCGCGCCGTGGCCGCCCGCCGCGACGTCGCGGACCCTCAGGTCGGCGACCACGGGCAGGCCCGTGGCTTCGGCTATCCACGCCGGCTGGCCGAGTTGGAGCGTGCCCAGGCAGCGGCCGTCCTCGACCCAGTGGTGCAGGGTCTGGCCCAGCGACGCGACGAGGTCGCCCCGGTACCGGGCGGCCACCTCGGCGAACGCCTGGCCGAGCCGGGTGTCGAGGACGCAGAGGTCGGCGGCGCTGGTCGGCGGCGTGCGCAGCTCCTCGGGGAACGGGTGCTCGGCGTGCTCCACGGGGGTCAGCACGACCCGCGGCCCGTCCAGGACCAGGTCGGCGACGGCCACGTCGATGGCGTCCATCGACGTGCCCGAGATGAGCCCGATCACCCTCACGCCCTGTGGTCTATTCCACACTGCGCGCGAGCGCAAGGGTGCTTGTGGGAAAGTTGCCGGAAATCAATCTGATTCGTCGATCGTCCACATAGGGTGGCGTGCGAGGATTGCGCCGTGTCCACCACGTCCCTGATCTGGATCATCGTCGTCGTCGTGGCGCTGCTCGCGGTCGCCCTCGTGGCGGGCGTCGTGCTGGCGCGGCGCCGGCGGATCAGCCTCACCGAGCCCGAGCAGGACAAGGCCGCCAAGGGCGGCTACCAGGCCGGCGGCGCGATCACGTTCAACGCGACTGCGCCACCGGTGGCCGAACCGACCGCGCCGGCCGAACCGACCGCGCCGACCCCGCCGACCGCCGAGGCGCCGCCGCCCGCGGAGGTGGTCGAGCCCGTCGAGCACCCGGTCGCCGACCGCACCGAGGTCGACGGGCAGCCGGGGGTCGGTGACGACGCCGCCGTGCCGCGCGACTCCGTGAAGCGCGGGTTCGTCGAGGTCGACCTGCCCGTGCAGGCGTCCGAGGTCGAGGAGATCGAGCCGACCGCCGGCCGGTTGGAGCGGCTGCGCGGGCGGCTGTCGCGGTCGCGGTCGACGTTCGGGCAGGGCCTGCTGGGGCTGCTCGGCGCGGGCGACCTGGACGAGGACTCGTGGACCGACGTCGAGGACACGCTGCTGCTGGCGGACCTGGGTGCGGCGATCACCGACGAGGTGGTGACCTCGCTGCGCGAGCAGATCGTGGCGCGGGGCGTGCGGACGTCGGACGACGCGCGGGCGCTGCTGCGCGACGTGCTGGTGAAGGCGCTGCACCCGGAGATGGCGCGTGCGGTGAACGCGCTGCCGCACGTCGACGGCTCCGGCGGCGTGAAGCCCGCCGTCGTCCTGGTGGTCGGCGTGAACGGCGTCGGCAAGACCACGACCACGGGCAAGCTGGCCCGGGTGCTGGTGGCGGACGGCCGGACCGTGCTGCTGGGTGCGGCGGACACGTTCCGCGCGGCGGCGGCCGACCAGTTGGAGACGTGGGGCTCGCGGGTCGGCGCGGCGACCGTGCGCGGCGCGGAGGGCGCGGACCCGGCGTCGGTGGCGTTCGAGGCGGTCAAGCGCGGCGTGCAGGACGGCGTGGACACCGTGCTGATCGACACCGCGGGCCGGCTGCACACCAAGACCGGCCTGATGGACGAGCTGGGCAAGGTCAAGCGCGTCGTGGAGAAGCAGGCGGAGGTGGACGAGGTGCTCCTCGTGCTCGACGCCACCACCGGGCAGAACGGCCTGACCCAGGCGCGGGTGTTCGCCGACGTGGTCGACGTGACCGGCATCGCGCTGACCAAGCTGGACGGCACCGCCAAGGGCGGCATCGTGTTCCAGGTGCAGCGCGAGCTGGGAGTGCCCGTGAAGCTGGTGGGCCTGGGCGAGGGCGCGGACCACCTGGCCCCGTTCGAACCCGCCGCCTTCGTCGACGCCCTCCTGACCTGACTCGAGAGTCCTACGTCCAGGCTTCGAGAGTCCAACGCTCAGGCACCCCGAGTTGAACATTCGACCGACCACCCGGTCGGTCGAATGTTCAACTCACGTGCTCTGGACGTTGGACTCTCGCGCGTTGGACGTAGGACTCTCGGTGGTGAGGAGGGTGGCGGTGGTGAGGAGGGTCGGGAGGATCCGGGTGACGGAGTCCTTGGTCAGGCGGCTGTCCGGGCCCGAGACGGAGACGGCGGCCAGGGTCGGCGCGCCCCGCAGCGGCACGGCGACGCACCGCACGCCCAGCTCCTGCTCGCTCTCGTCCAGCGCGTAGCCCTGCTCGGCGACCCGGTCCAGCGACGCCAGCAGCTCGTCCACGTCGGTGATCGTGTTCGGCGTGTACGCGGGCAGACCCGTGCGCGCCAGCAACGCCCGCACCTCGTCGCGCGGCAGCTGCGACAGCATCGCCTTGCCCACGCCCGTGGCGTGCGGCAGCAGCCGTCGCCCCACCTCGGTGAACATCCGCATCGAGTGCCGCGACGGCACCTGCGCCACGTACACGACCTCGTCGCCGTCCAGCACGGCCAGGTTCGCCGTCTCCTCCACCTGGTCCACCAACCGCGCCAGCACCGGCCGCGCCCACGTGCCGAACTGCCGCGACGCGCCCTCCCCGAGCCGGATCAGCCGCGACCCGAGCGCGTACCGCCGGTTGCTGTTCTGCCGCACGTACCCCAGCGTGACGAGGGTGCGGATCAGCCGGTGGATGGTCGGCAGCGGCAGGCCGGAGCTGCCGGCCAGCTCGGACAGGCTCGCCTCGCCACCGGCGTCGGCCAGGCGTTCGAGCAGGTCGAAGGCGCGTTGGAGCGACTGGACGCCGCCCGTGGACTCCCGTGCCACCGACACCACTCCTTCGTTGCCGTTCCGCTTCGCGAAAACTATAGTCCGCGAAGTAGAAACCGACTCGGAATCGAGGTGGGCTCCCATGTCCGGTGTTCGCGTCCTCGGGGGCGAGGTGGAGCGCGGGGACGAGATCCTCACGCCGGACGCGCTGGAGTTCGTGGCCGGGTTGCACCGCGACTTCGCCGCCACCCGCGACGAGCTGATCGCCCGCCGCGCGCACCGCCGCCCGCTCGGGTTCCTGCCCGAGACGCGGGCGGTGCGCGACGGTGACTGGCGCGTCGCGGAGGCGCCCGAGCCGCTGCGGGACCGACGCGTGGAGATCACCGGCCCGACCGAGCGGAAGATGACCGTCAACGCGCTGAACTCCGGCGCGAAGGTGTGGCTGGCCGACCTGGAGGACGCCAACACCCCGCACTGGCACAACGTGGTCTCCGGCCAGGTCAACCTCTACGACGCGGCCCGCGGCACGGTCGAGCACACCTCGCCGGAGGGCAAGCACTACGCCCTGCGCGACGACGTGGCCCGGCCGACGATCGTGGTCCGCCCCCGCGGCTGGCACCTGCCCGAGCGGCACCTGGAAGTCGACGGCAGGCCCGCGGTGGGCGCGCTGGTCGACTTCGGCCTGCACTTCTTCCACAACGCCGGGCTGGGCCGCCCGTACTACTACCTGCCGAAGATGGAGGGCCACCTCGAAGCCCGGCTGTGGAACGACGTGTTCACCGCCGCGCAGCAACGGCTCGGCGTGCCGCACGGCACGGTCCGCGCGACCGTGCTGATCGAGACGATCCCCGCCGCGTTCGAGATGGAGGAGATCCTCTACGAGCTGCGCGACCACGCGTCCGGTCTGAACGCGGGCCGCTGGGACTACCTGTTCAGCGTCATCAAGTACTTCCGCGACGCCGGGCCGGACGCCGTGCTGCCCGACCGCAACAGCATCACGATGACCGTGCCGTTCATGCGCGCCTACACCGAGCTGCTCGTGCGCACGTGCCACAAGCGGGGCGCGTTCGCGATGGGCGGCATGGCCGCGTTCATCCCGAACCGGCGCGACCCGGAGGTCACCGCGCGGGCGTTGGCGAAGGTGCGGGCGGACAAGACCCGGGAGGCCGACGACGGGTTCGACGGCTCCTGGGTGGCGCACCCGGACCTCGTGCCGGTGTGCGCCGAGATCTTCGACGCGAAGCTGGGCGACCGCCCGAACCAGCTCGACGTGCTGCGGCCGGAGGTGTCGGTGACCGCCGAGCAGCTCCTGGACTTCGCGTCGGCGGGCGGCGGCGCGACCCGCGCGGGCGTGGAGTCCGCGGTGGACGTCGGCGTGCGGTACCTGCTGTCGTGGTTGGGCGGCAACGGCGCGGCGGCGATCCACAACCTGATGGAGGACGCGGCCACCGCCGAGATCTCCCGCTCGCAGCTGTGGCAGTGGGTGCACAACGGCGTCGTGCTGGACGACGGCACGCCCGTCACCGCCGAGCTGGTGCGCTCCGTGCTCGCGGAGGTCCGGCGGGAGCTGGGCGGAGAGCACGTCGACCTGGCCGTGGAGCTGTTCGAGCAGGTCGCGCTGTCCGACGAGTTCGTGGACTTCCTGACCCTGCCCGCCTACGAGCGGATCGCCTGACGTGCCGCGGACGTCGCTGCAGGCCGAGGCGGTGCGGGCGGTCACCGCGCGGTTGTCCGATGTGGAGCCGCGCTCGCCCGCGGGGCGGCAGCCGGTGCACACGTGTTACGTGCCCGCCGACCGGGTGACTCCGGCCACGATCGCGGACTGGGGTGCGCAAGCGCTTGCGGCCCTGGACGAGCACGCCCCGGACGGACTGGCCGACGTGCTCGACCTCGCGCCCGACGTGGCCGGGGCGGTGGACGCGCGCGTGCGGGCCAAGCTGGAGCGCGAGCCGGTGGAGGACCTGCGCGTCGACTTCGAGGACGGCTACGGAGCCCGTCCGGACGACGAGGAGGACGCCGACGCCGAACGCACCGCGCACGTCGTGCGGGACTGGCTGCGGGACGGCGCGGCGCCACCGCGGTTCGGGCTGCGGATGAAGTCGTTCGACACGGAGGTGTCGCGCGAGCGCGGCATCCGCACGCTCGACGTGTTCCTCACCGCGCTCGGCGGCGCGCCCGAGGGCTTCGTGATCACCTTCCCGAAGGTCACCTCGGTCGCGCAGGTGGAGGTGTTCGGCGACGTCCTGGACCTGTTCGGGCTGCCGCTGCGGTTCGAGGTCCAGGTCGAGACGACCCGGTCGATCGTGGACCCGCAGGGCCGGCTCGCCATCCCGCGGTTCCTGGAGGCGGGTCGCGGCCGCGTCACCGGGCTGCACTTCGGCACCTACGACTACACGGCCGGTTGCGGGCTCGGCGCGGCGCACCAGCACCTGGCGCACGGCGCGTGCGACTTCGCCCGCAACGTCATGCAGGTGTCCGCCGCGGGCACCGGCGTCGAGCTGTCGGACGGCTCCACGAACGTCCTGCCGGTGGGCGACGACGTGCACGAGGGCTGGCGCACGCACTACCGGTTGGCGCGCCGGTCGTTGGCCCACGGCTTCTACCAGGGCTGGGACCTGCACCCGGCGCAGCTGGTGACGAGGTACGCGGCGGTGCACGCGTTCCACCTCGAGGGCGTGGAGGCCGACGCACGGCGGCTCCGGGCGTACGTGGCGCGGGCGGGCGGTTCGGTGCTGGACGAGCCCGCGACCGCCCAGGCGCTGTCCACGTCGTTCCTGCGCGCCCTGGACTGCGGTGCCCTGGACGAGGACGAGATCCACCGGACGACGGGACTCACCGTGACCGAATTGCGGGCCCTAGCTAGAAGAGAGTGATCACGGCATCGCTGGATGGGGTGATTCTCGAACCAGTGATCTGCCGGGCCGTGCGACACCGGTCAGGGTGTGTGTCATGACCATGAGGGCCGGCTTGTGGACCGGGCTGCCGAACCTGGAGCGGGCGGAGTTCCGCTACCAGGTGGTGGCGTGCGCGGCGGACGTGGACGTGCTCATCGCCGCCCTGGCGCGGCCCGAGTGCAACGACGGGATGCTGGAGCACTTCGGCCGGCCGCCCGACGCCGAGGGGGAGTGCGACCACAACCTGGTGCTCGCCGTGCGCGGCCGGTGGGGCTACCTGAACTACGTCGACGACGAGTTCACCGGTTGGCCGAAGGGCGAGCCGCACGCGCCGTACGTCGACGAGACCTACACGGACTTCCCGCCGGGCGTGGGCGTGCCGCTGTCGACGTACCGCGACGTGCTGCTGGAGTTCATGGTCACGGCCCGCCGGCCGACGGTCGTGGACTGGTACGAGGAGGCCGACCTGTTCCACGCGTGGCGGCTGCAACGCATGGCGCTGCGCCGGAAGTGACCCCGCCGGAAGTGACCCCGCCGGAAGTGACCGCGCCGGCGTCAGAACGACGGCAGCGCGTACCAGGCGGAGCCGGCGTCCTCCGCGTCGTCGCGCAGCACGACGCCCTCGATCAGCCCGTACGGCCGGTCGGCCGCGTGGAACACCTCGTTGTCGTTCTCCAGCCCGAACGGCGACAGGTCCACCGCGAAGTGGTGCTTGTTCGGCATGGACAGCCGCACCTCCGCCACCTCGGGCCGACCTTCCAGCACCGCTTCCCCCATCGCGTACAGGGTTTGCTGCAACGACAGGCTGTGCTTGCCCGCGAACGCCGCCAGCAGCAGCCGCCGGACCTGGGCGAAGCTGTCCGCCCAGTCGATCCCGTCGCCCTGGTAGCGCCACCGCGCGGTCACCGACGTGGCCAGGATGCGGTCGTGGGTCTCCCGCAACGTCGTGTACTCGTCGCGCGGGAAGCCGTGGAACTCCGACCCGGTCGACTTGAGCACCACCAGGTCCCGCAGCCCCGACACCACCCAGGCCCGCTCGCCCTCGACGGTCACGGCGGTCGTGCGCTTCTCGTTGCCCGCCTGGACGAACGAGTGGTCGTTGCCCTCGATGCGCTGCCACGCGTGCTCGTCGATCAGCACGCGGGCGCCGGTGATCGCCTCCTGCGAGGTGACGAAGTGCCGGCCCAGGCGCAGCGCGAAGTCCTCGATCTCGCCGACCGGCGCCCGCTTGGCGAAGGCGTAGACGGTGTTCTTCTGCGTGTCGGTCGCCAGCACCTTGGAGTTGTCGCCGGTCAGGTGGGTGTCGGCCAGGTCGCCGCGCAGGGAGGTGCTGACCGTGAGGTCCCTGATCGTGTGCACGGCACCGTCGCGGGTGACCGTGACGAGGCGGTTCTCCGCCTTCCCGTACTGGTTGGGCCCCAGGACGATGGCCATCGGTCAGCTCCCTCGGTAGGTCGTGTAGGCGAACGGGCTGAGCAGGACCGGCACGTGCAGGTGCGGCCGGTCCGCGGTGACCCGGAACGCGACGGTGATCTCCGGGTAGAACGGCGTGTCGACCTCGAAGACCAGCCGGTGCACGCCGGGGGTCAGCCCGTGCGCGAAGCGCAGCCTGCCGTCGTCGTCGGTGACCCCTTCGGCCAGCACCTCGCCGCCGCGCTCCAGCCGGACCGGCACGCCGACGCGCGGCCGGCCCGCCTCGGCGTCGAGCACGTGGGTGGACAGCGTGCTCATGCCAGCACCTTCTCCAGCCGCAGGGCCGCGATCTTCGCCAGTTCCCGGTTCACCACGCGCAGCTCGGCGTCCGGCGGGTTCGCCATCCGGGCGGTGAGGTCGGCCAGCACCCGTTCGCCGGTCAAGCCGGTGGCGCACACCAGGTAGATGTGCCCGAACCGGTCCTCGTAGGCGGCGTTGGCGGCGCGCAGCCGGTCGGCGAGCGACGAGGCGACGCCGGACTGCTCGTCGGCCGACCACCTCGCGGCCACCCCGTCGCCCCCGGCCCGCTCCCCGATGCGGGGGTGGCCCGCGATGGCCGCGCGGACCTCGTCATCGCTCAGGTCCGCGTGCCGGTCGGCGGCGGCGAGCAGCGCGTCCACGTCGGCGTAGGGGCGGCCCGCCAGCAGCGCGTCGACCCAGCGCGGCACGGCGAGGCAGTCGGCGAGCACGGGGCGGAGCCGGTCCGCGGGTGCGGAGTTGAACGCTTCCAGACCGGGCACGGACGCTCCCCGTTTCTGTATCGCGGAATCGCCTTTCCGCGAAGGGCGACGGTACGAGCGCCCCCATCACGTGTCAACAGTCTCGCGCCGCCACCGAAGGACCGCCGGTCCTCCCGCCGCCCGAAACGCGGATTTCACGAACCGGACCCTTCGCACCGCCGCCGATCGGCTGGGAGAGTGACCGGCATGGACCTGGTGCTGCGCGCTGCCCGAGTCGTCACCCCCGACGGTGAACGCCGCGCCGACGTCGGCGTGGCGGGCGGTCGCGTCGTCGCCGTGGCCGACCACCTCGACGCCGACACCGTCGTGGCGCTGGCCGACGACGAAGTCCTCCTGCCCGGCCTGGTCGACACGCACGTCCACGTGAACGACCCGGGCCGCGGCGACTGGGAGGGCTTCGCGACGGCCACCCGGGCCGCGGCGGCGGGCGGCGTCACCACGATCGTGGACATGCCGCTCAACAGCCTGCCCCCGACGACCTCCGCGGCCGCGCTGGAGGCCAAGCGGGACGCGGCGCGCGGCGAGGTCAACGTCGACGTCGGCTTCTGGGGCGGCATCGTGCCGACCAACCTCGACGACCTCGACGAGCTGCACGAGGCCGGGGTGTTCGGCTTCAAGTGCTTCCTGATCCACTCCGGCGTGGACGAGTTCCCGCACGTCAGCGAGGACGAGCTGCGGGCCGCCCTGCTGCGGCTGCGCCCGCGCGACGCCCTCGTCGTCGTCCACGCCGAGGACCCGCACCAGGTCACCGAGCCGGGGCCGGACTACCGGGCCTTCCTCGACTCCCGGCCGCACCGGGCCGAGTCGCACGCCGTCACCACCGTGGTGGACCTGGCCAACGAGACCGGGGCGCGGCTGCACGTGCTGCACCTGTCCAGCGGCGAGGCGGTGCGGCAGGTGCGCACGGCCAAGGAGCTGGGGCTGCGGCTGACCGCCGAGACCTGCCCGCACTACCTCACGTTCGTGGCCGAGGAGATCGCCGACACCGCGACGGAGTTCAAGTGCTGCCCGCCGATCCGCGACGCGGCCAACCGCGAGCAGCTGTGGCGGGCGCTGGGCGAGGACCTGATCGACCTCGTGGTCACGGACCACTCGCCGTGCACGCCGGAGTTGAAGCAAGGTGACTTCGCCACGGCGTGGGGCGGCATCGCGAGCCTGCAACTGGGCCTGCCGGCGGTGTGGACCCAGGCCAGGCAGCGCGGGTACGCGCTGACCGACGTGGCCCGGTGGATGGCGACCCGGCCCGCCGACCTGGTCGGCCTGACCACCAAGGGCCGCATCGAACCCGGCGCGGACGCGGACTTCTGCGTCTTCGCCCCGGATGAGGCGTTCGTGGTGGACCGCGCCGCGCTGCGCCACCGCAACCCCGTGACGCCCTACCACGGCCGCCCGCTGGCGGGCGTGGTGCGGCAGACGTGGCTGCGCGGGCGGCCGATCGACGACCGGCCGCGCGGCAGGTTGCTCGAACGCCCCCGGCCGGACCGGGGACCGGACCGAGGAGGCGCATGACGGGAACCCCCGACTGGACCCGGCTGCCCGACCTGGCCTGCCGCTCGGTGGGCGGCAGCGTCGTGTGGGCCAACGACGAGTCCTTCGCCGAGCGCGAGAACCTCATCCTCAAGCCCGAGCCGCGGTACGCGACCTACACGTTCGGGCACAAGGGCCAGGTCTACGACGGGTGGGAGACGCGCCGCAGGCGCGAGCCCGGCGAGGACCGGGCGATCGTCCGGCTCGGCCTGCCCGGCGTGATCCGGGGCGTGGTGGTCGACACCGCGTTCTTCAAGGGCAACTACCCGCCGTTCGCGTCGGTCGAGGCGACCTCCGCCCGGGGCTACCCGGCGCCCGGCGAGCTGACCGGCTGGGAGGCGGTGGTGCCGAAGTCGCCACTGGGCGGCGACCGCAAGCACTACTTCGAGGTGACCGCGCGCCGCCGGTACACGCACGTGCGGCTGACCGTGTACCCGGACGGCGGCGTGGCCAGGCTGCGCGTGTTCGGCAGCCCGGTGGTCGACCCGGAGCTCGTCGTGCCGGAGGCGTTCGACCTGGCCGCGGCGGAGAACGGCGCGTCGGTCACGGGGTGCAGCAACATGTTCTACGGCGATCCCGGCAACCTCATCGCGCCCGACCGGGCGACCGTCATGGGCGAGGGCTGGGAGACCGCGCGCCGCCGTGACGACGGCAACGACTGGGTGGAGGTGGAACTGGCCGCGCCGGGCGTGATCCGGCTCGCGGAACTGGACACCAGCCACTTCAAGGGCAACGCGCCCGGCTGGGCGTCGGTCCGGGGGCGCGACGCGCGCACCGGCGCGGAGTTCGACGTGCTGCCCCGCACCCGGTTGCAGCCCGACACCCGGCACCGCTTCCGCGTCGACGGCGTGCCCGAGGCGACCCACGTGCGGCTCGACATCTACCCGGACGGCGGAATGGCCCGGCTGCGCCTGATCGGCGGCTTGACCGCCGAGGGGCTCGACGTGATCACCCGCCGCTACCGGGAGTTGCTGTGACGGCGCGGGAGGTTGTCAGCCTTCGGGCTGATCACAGGTGAGACTTCCGTCGGTTGTGGTGCCTCCGAACGCCCTGGGAGCCTGCGAACTCCCGATTGGGTGAACAGGAACCAGGGAGGAACCTGTGCGACCGATCACGAGGGCGCTGGGCGGTGTCGCGGCCGCGCCGGCGCTCGCCGCGGGCACCGCGTCACCGGCGTCGGCCGAGCCGGGGGACCGGGGCGCCGCGACGATCGACTGGCACCCGTGCCCCGAACCGGCCGAGGTCGAGTGCGGCACGCTGAGCCTGCCGATCGACTGGGCGCGACCGCGCGGGGAGCGGTTCGACCTCGCCGTGGCCCGCCGCAAGGCCACCGACCCCGCGCGGCGCATCGGCGCCCTGGTGGTCAACCCCGGTGGTCCCGGCGGCTCGGGGGTGAACTTCGCCCTGCGCGCCGACGGCTACTTCAGCCCCGAGGTCCGGCAGCGCTTCGACATCGTCGGCTTCGACCCGCGCGGTGTCGGCCGCAGCCAACCCGTCCGGTGCTCGGTCGAGGTGCTCGGCCGGCAGCCGTCGGTCCACCCCGCCGACCAGCGCGCGTTCGACGCCCTGGCCGCCTACAACCGGGAGTTGGCCGCCGACTGCCGCGCGCACAGCGGTCCCGTCCACGACCACGCCGACACCGGCTCCGTGGTCAAGGACGTCGACGCGCTGCGCAAGGCCCTCGGCGAGCGCCGGATCAACTACTACGGCCTGTCCTACGGCACGCTCATCGGCCGGCAGTACGCCGAGGAGTTCGGCCGGGACGTGCGGGCCATGGTGATCGACTCGAACATGGACCACAGCCTCGGCACGTGGCGGTTCAACGAGACCGAGGCGCGGACGGCCGAGGACTCGTTCCGCGAGTTCGTGGCGTGGTGCGACCGCGCCGAGTCGTGCGCCCTGCACGGCCGGGACGTCACCGCGGCCTGGGACGACCTGCTGGCCCGCGCCGACCGGGGCGAGGTGGTCGACCCGTTCGAACCGACCCGGACCCTCGGTGCCGACGACATCATCGGCATCGCGTTCAGCGCGTTCTACGGCCCCGACTGGCAGCCGCTGTCGGAGTCGCTGGTGGAACTCGGCGCGGGCACGCCCGCCAGGGCCGCCTTCGCGGCCGAGGAGACCGCGCTCAACCCGTTCGCGGCCGTGTTCTGCCAGGACTGGGCGATCCGGGTCGCCGACCACCGGCAGTTCTCCGCGCTGGTCGACCGCGCCCGGCAGGTCGCGCCGCACATGCGCGGCTCGTCGCTCGGGCACGCGGCGATGGCCGGGTGCGTGGGGCTGCCGGGGCGGGTGAACAACCCGCAGCACCGGTTGGACCTCGACCACGCGCCGAAGATCCTGATGCTCAACGCGCTGCACGACCCCGCCACCGGGTACGAGTGGGCGGTCGACGCGCACCGGCAGAGCCGCGACACCACCGTCCTGCTCACCTACGAGGGCTGGGGCCACGGCGTGTACGACCGCAGCGACTGCACCCGCGGCGCGACGGACGACTACTTGATCAACCTGAGGACCCCGCGGCCGGGCGCCCGGTGCGCGGCGGTGGAGCCCGCCCCGGTGTCGGCCGCGACGCCGGGCGCCAGGCCGGTGCCCGAGGGCCCGACCCAGGCCGTCCCCGGCTGGTAGCCGGACGCCGGTGGCCGCCCCCGCACGACGGCGGGGGCGGCCTCGCCCGGTGCGGACCGGGCACGACCGGCGGTGACCCAGCGTCGCCGGGGCGTTCGGCGGGGTCACACGAATCACCGCCGCGGTGCGCCCGCGCTCGCACCGTCCGTCACCGGGAGGCCGACCTCACCGGTGCGGATCGCGGTCGCGCGGGCGTGCTTCAACCCCGTGAAACGCGCCCGTAACACCGGGGCGGGGACAGTTCACCTCTGCGAAACCTGTGGCGCGGCCGCGCGAAACAGGACATACCGATGCTCCCTGCAACCGACGTGCAGTGGAGGTCGACGTGGATACAGGGGACACCGCCTGGGTGCTCACCAGTGCCGCACTGGTGCTGTTGATGACGCCGGGACTTGCCTTCTTCTACGGGGGCATGGTCCGGTCCAAGAGTGTGCTCAACATGATGATGATGAGCCTGGGCGCAATCGCCGTGGTCGGTGTGCTCTGGGTGTTGGTCGGCTACTCCACGGCGTTCGGCACCGACGTCGGCGCCGGCCTGCTCGGCAAGCCGTTCGAGTTCTTCGGCCTGGACGGCCTGCTCGGCAAGGAGTCGGCGTTCGGGACCATCCCGACCACCGTCTTCGTCGCGTTCCAGGCGATGTTCGCCATCATCACGGTGGCGCTGATCTCCGGCGCGATCGCCGACCGCGCCCGGTTCGGGCCGTGGCTGCTGTTCGCCGGCCTGTGGTCGCTGCTGGTGTACTTCCCGGTCGCGCACTGGGTGTTCGACTTCGACGGCAAGGACGCCGACGGCAACGTCGTCGACCCGGGCGGCTGGATCGCCAACAAGCTGCTCGCCATCGACTTCGCGGGCGGCACGGCGGTCCACATCAACGCGGGCGCCGCGGGCCTCGCCCTGGCGCTGGTCCTCGGCAAGCGCGTCGGTTGGCCGAAGGACCGGATGAAGCCGCACAGCCTGCCGCTGGTCGTGCTCGGCGCGGGCCTGCTGTGGTTCGGCTGGTTCGGCTTCAACGCGGGCTCCGCCGTCGCCGCGAACGGCACCGCCGGCGTCACGTTCGTCAACACCCTGGTCGCCACCTGCGCCGCGATGCTCGGCTGGCTGCTCGTGGAACGCGTCCGCGACGGCAACGCCACCACCCTGGGCGCCGCCTCCGGCATCGTCGCGGGCCTGGTCGCCATCACCCCGGCCTGCTCCTCGGTCACCCCGCTCGGCGCGATCGCGGTCGGCGCGATCACCGGCGCCCTGTGCGCCCTGGCGGTCAGCCTGAAGTACCGCTTCGGCTTCGACGACTCGCTCGACGTGGTCGGCGTGCACCTGGTCGGCGGCCTGTCCGGCACGATCCTGATCGGCTTCTTCGCCAGCTCCTCCGCCCCGGCGGGTGTCGACGGCCTCTTCTACGGTGGCGGCCTGGACCAGCTGTGGCGGCAGGTCGTCGGCGCGCTGGCCGTGCTCGCCTACTCGTTCGTGCTGAGCCTCGTGCTGGGCTACCTGGTCAAGCTCACCGTCGGCTTCCGCGCCGACCAGGAGGCCGAGGTCGCCGGCATCGACGAGGCCGAGCACGCCGAGACGGCCTACGAGTTCGGCGGCGGCATCGGCACCCGCGGCGGCAGCAAGCCCAGTGTCGCCGCCGGCGCCACTGCTGTCCTTGAGGGGAGCACCAAGTCATGAAGTTGGTCACCGCGATCATCAAGCCCTTCACGCTGGACGACGTGAAGGCGTCCCTGGAGCAGCTGGGCGTGCTGGGCATGACCGTCAGCGAGGTCCAGGGGTACGGCAGGCAGAAGGGCCACACCGAGGTCTACCGCGGCGCCGAGTACGCCGTGGACTTCGTGCCCAAGCTGCGCATCGAGGTCCTGGTGGACGACACCGCCGTGGAGAAGGTCCTCGACGCCGTCGTGGAGGCCGCGCGCACCGGCAAGATCGGCGACGGGAAGGTCTGGGTGACCCCGGTCGACACGGTCATCCGGGTCCGCACCGGGGAACGCGGCTCGGATGCCCTTTAGGGGACCGCGGTAGGGATGGGAGACGGCCGTATGGATGACGAGAAGACGGCCGTCGTCACGGCTGACGACCTGGTGCGGGCACGCGATCAACTGCTCGCGCCAGGTCGGCGCCGTCTGACGGGGGAGCCGCTGCGCGAGGCGCTGGTGGACCTGCACGAGTTCTGGCTGACGGCCCACGCCTCGCAGTCGGGCGTCGGCGGGTCGGGCGGCGGGGTCGCGCTGGTCGCCGTGGGGGGACTGGGCAGGCGCGAGCTGGTGCCCTACTCGGACCTCGACCTGCTGCTGGTGCACAACGGGCACAAGGGCGTGGACGAGATCGCCGGGAAGCTGTGGTACCCGCTGTGGAACTCCGGCATCGGCCTGGACCACTCGGTGCGCACGGTCGGCGAGGCGCTGCGCGTCGCGGCGGGCGACCTGCGCACCGCGCTGGGGCTGCTGGACCTGCGCCACATCGCGGGCGACCAGGAGATCGGGCAGCGGCTGGCCGACAGCGCCCGGCAGGCGTGGCGGACCGGCGTGCGCACCCGGTTGGACGAGATGGCCGAGTCGGCGTCGCGGCGCTGGGCGCGCAGCGGCGAGATCGCGCACCGCGTGGAACCGGACCTCAAGCACGGCCGGGGCGGGCTGCGGGACGTGACGCTGCTGGACGCGCTGAGCGCGGCGCAGCTGACCGACCGGCCCTCCGCCGAGGTGGACGAGGCCCGCAGGCTGCTGCTGGACGTGCGCACCGAGCTGCGCCGGGTGGCGCGCAAGCCGCGTGACGTGCTGCGGGCGCAGGACGGCGACGAGGTGGCCGCCGCGCTGGGCCTGCCCGACCGCTTCGCGCTGGCCCGCTCGATGTCGTCGGCCGCGCGCACGATCGTCTACGCCGTGGACGTGGCCATGCGCACGGCGCGCGCCGCGGTGCCCAAGCGCGGGCTGGGCGTGTTCGCGCGGTCCCCGCTGCGCCGCACGCCCGCCCGGCGCCCGCTGGACGAGGGCGTCGTGCTGCACGGCTCGGAGGTGGCGCTGGCCCGCGACGCCGTGCCCAGCCGCGACCCGGCGCTGCTGCTGCGCGTGGCCACGGCCGCCGCCCGCAGCAGGCACCCGATCGCCGCGGGCACCCTGGCCAAGCTCGCCGACTCCGCGCCGGAGCTGCGCCAACCGTGGCCGCGCGAGGCCCGCGAGGAGCTGCTGGCGCTGCTGGGCAGCGGCACGGGCCTGATCGACGTGGTGGAGGCGCTGGACCGCACCGGCCTGTGGGGCAGGCTGTTCCCCGAGTGGGGCGCGGTGCGCGACCTGCCGCCGCGCGACGCCGCCCACACCTGGACCGTGGACCGCCACCTGGTGCAGACCACCGCGCACGCGGCCCGCCTGGTCACCACGGTGTCCCGGCCGGACCTGCTGCTGCTCGGCGCGCTGGTGCACGACATCGGCAAGGGCAGGCAGGCCGACCACTCGGAGGTCGGCGCGGCGCTGACGACGCAGATCGCCGAACGCCTCGGGCTGTGGCCGCAGGACGTCCTCACGCTGACCGCCCTGGTGCGCCACCACCTCCTGCTCCCGCACACCGCGACCCGCCGTGACGTGGAGGACGAGGCCACCGTGCGCCGCGTGGTGGACACGCTCGGCGGCGACCCCGTGCTGCTGGAGCTGCTGGCCGCGCTGGCCGAGGCCGACGCCGTGGCCACCGGGCCGGGCGCGTGGTCGGACTGGAAGGCGTCGCTGGTCAACGACCTGGTCGCGCGCTGCCGCACGGCGATGGCCGGCGACCCGCTGCCCGAGCCGGAGCCGCTGGAGCGGCGCCAGCAGGACCTCGCGCAGGCCGTGCTGGCGAGCGGCCGGCCCGACGTCCTGATCGACCCGGGCGACCACGCGGCCACCGTCACCGTGATCGCGCCCGACCGGCCCGGCACGTTGTCGCGGGCCGCGGGCGTGCTCGCGCTGAACTCCCTGGAAGTGCACGCGGCGACCCTGCGCTCCCACGTCGACCCCGCCCTCGGCGCGGCAGCGGTCGACGTGTTCACCGTGTCGCCCAGGTTCGGCTCCCTCCCGGACGTGACCCTGCTGCGCGAGCAGCTCACCAGGGCGTTGGACGGCTCCCTCGCGCTGGCCGACAAGCTCGCCGCCAAGGAGCGCGACTACGGCGGCCCGCCGCAGGACCCGCCGCCGCCGAAGGTGCTGTGGTTCGACGACGAGTCGACCGGCGCGGTGGTGCTGGAGCTGCGGGCGGCCGACCGGATCGGGCTGCTGCACCGCGTCGCGGACGCGCTGGAGCGGTCCGGTGTGGACATCGTGTGGGCGCGGGTGTCCACGTTGGGCTCCACGGTCGTCGACTCGTTCGCCGTCACGGTGCCGGAGGGCGCCGCGGACGCCGACCGGCGGCGGATCGAGCGGGCCGTCCTCCAGGCCGCGCGCTGAGGGTTGCGTAGGTCTACGCACGACCGACCGGGGGTGCTCACGCTGCCGACGCCACCCGTTCGGGGGCAGGCTTCCACCCGTGGCACGGGGGAGTCCCGGCCGGACCGGGGGGCTCCGGCGGGCACGGCGCCACGTGGTCGGGAGCGGCCCGTCGAGGGGTCGGGCCGCCCCCGGCCGCTCCGGAACGCGCCCGCGCCCGAAACGTCTCTTTAGTATGGATGCGATGACCGCTGTCGCCGTGAGGCCGCGCTCGCTGGTCGTGCTGGCCGGACTGCCGGGAGCGGGCAAGTCGACGCTGCTCGCCGCGGCCGACGCGGGCGGCGCGCCCGCCGTCGTGCTGGACTCCGACCAGGTGCGGGCCCGGCTGCGCGCGGTCTTCCCCGAAGCGCTGCCGTACCGGCTCTACCGACCGCTGGTGCACTTGGTCCACCGCCTGCGGATCGCGTGGTTCGCGTTCGCCGCCACCGGCCTGCTGCTCGTGCACGAGCCGTCCACCCGGCCCACCACGCGTGCCGGCCTGGTCGCCGTCGGCGCGCTCGCGGGCAGGCCGCGGCACTTCCTGTGGCTGGACGCGAGCCCCGAGGAGGCGCTGTCCGGCCAGGTGGAGCGGGGCAGGCTGATCCGGTCGCGGTCGTTCGCCCGGCACGTGCGCCGCGCGGCCCGGCTGCGGACCCGGTTCGCCGCGGGCGTGCCGCCGCGGGGCTGGCACGGCCTGACCCTGCTGACCCGGCGTGACCACCTGCGCCTGTCGGTGACGCCGGCGTGAGCGGCTACCCTGGGCGGGAGGAACCCACCGACGACGTGCGAGGTCTGGCGGCACCGTGTTCAACACCCTTTCCGACCGGCTCACCTCGGTCCTGCAGAACCTGCGGGGCAAGGGGCGGCTGTCCGAGGCCGACATCGACGCGACCGCGCGCGAGATCCGGGTCGCGCTGCTGGAGGCCGACGTCGCGCTGCCCGTCGTGCGCACGTTCATCGCGAAGGTCAAGGAGCGCGCCAAGGGCGCCGAGGTCAGCCAGGCCCTGAACCCGGCCCAGCAGGTCGTCAAGATCGTCAACGAGGAGCTGGTCGGCATCCTCGGCGGGGAGACCCGCAGGCTGAACCTGGCCAAGAACCCGCCGAGCGTGATCATGCTCGCCGGCCTCCAGGGCGCGGGCAAGACGACCCTGGCGGGCAAGCTCGCCAGGTGGCTCAAGGGCCAGGGCCACACCCCGATCCTGGTGGCGTGCGACCTCCAGCGCCCCAACGCGGTCACGCAGTTGCAGGTGGTCGGCGAGCGGGCGGGCGTCCCCGTGTTCGCGCCCGAGCCCGGCAACGGCGTCGGCGACCCGGTCGACGTGGCCCGCAAGGGCATCGAGGAGGCCAAGCGGGCGCAGCACGACATCGTCGTGGTCGACACCGCGGGCCGCCTCGGCGTGGACGAGGAGATGATGCGCCAGGCCGTCGACATCCGCGCCGCCGTGCAGCCCGACGAGGTGCTGTTCGTGGTCGACGCGATGATCGGCCAGGACGCGGTGAACACCGCCACGGCGTTCCGCGACGGCGTCGGCTTCACCGGCGTGGTGCTCACCAAGCTCGACGGCGACGCCCGCGGTGGCGCGGCGCTCAGCGTCCGCGAGGTCACCGGCCAGCCGATCCTGTTCGCGTCGAACGGCGAGAAGCTCGAGGACTTCGACGTCTTCCACCCGGACCGGATGGCGAGCCGCATCCTGGGCATGGGTGACATGCTCACCCTGATCGAGCAGGCCGAGCAGGCGTTCGACGCCGAGCAGGCCGAGGCCGCCGCGGTCAAGATGGGGTCCGGCCAGCTCACGCTGGAGGACTTCCTGGAGCAGATGCTGGCCCTGCGCAAGATGGGGCCGATCGCGAACCTGCTCGGCATGCTCCCCGGCGCCGGCCAGATGAAGGACCAGCTGGCCAACCTGGACGAGAAGCACCTGGACCGGGTGCAGGCGATCATCCGCGGCATGACCCCGGCCGAGCGCGACGACCCCAAGATCATCAACGCGTCGCGCCGGCTGCGCATCGCCAACGGCTCGGGCGTCCGCGTCAGCGACGTGAACGACCTGGTCAACCGGTTCTTCGAAGCGCGCAAGATGATGAGCCAGATGGCCGGCCGCTTCGGCCTGCCCGGCGGTGGCGGCAAGAACAACCGCAAGGGCAAGGGGAAGAAGGGCAAGAAGGGCAAGGGCCGCGGCCCGACGCCGCCGAAGGTGCGCGGCGGGTTCCCCGGCATGCCCGGCATGGTGCCCGGGATGCCGACCCAGGGCGGCGGCCCCGCGCTGCCGCCCGGGCTGGGCGGCTTCGACCAGCTCCCGCCCGGCTTCGACCCGTCGAAGCTGAAGTTCGACAAGTGAGCGGCCTGCACCTGCGGGGCGTGGTCCTCCCCGACGGCGGCGAGCCCAGGGACCTCTGGGTGGTCAACGGGCGCATCCGCACCAACCCGGTGCCGGGCGCGACCACGGTCAGCGACGGCGGCTACCTCGTGCCCGGCCTGGTCGACGCGCACTGCCACGTCGGCCTGGGCCCGCGGGGCGTGGTCGACCTGCCCGAGGCGGTCGACCAGGCGCTGACCGACCGCCGCGCGGGCACGCTGCTCATCCGCGACTGCGGCTCGCCGCTGGACACGCGCCCGCTGCAGGAGCGCCTGGACCTGCCCCGGATCATCCGCGCGGGCAGGCACCTGGCCCGGCCCAAGCGGTACATCAAGTACCTGGGCGTCGAGATCGAGGACCCGGCCGACCTGCCCTCCGCCGTGGCCGAGCAGGTCGCCGCCGGCGACGGCTGGGTGAAGCTGGTCGGCGACTGGATCGACCGCGGCACCGGCGACCTCGCGCCGCTGTGGACCGCCGACGCGCTGACCGAGGCGATCAAGGTCGCCCACGAGAACAAGGCCAGGGTCACCGCGCACGTCTTCGGCGAGGACGCCCTGCCGGCGCTGCTGGACGCCGGGATCGACTGCATCGAGCACGGCACGGGCCTGACCGACGACACGATCGACCGGATGGCCCGCGCCGGTACCGCGCTCGTGCCGACGCTGATCAACATCGAGAACTTCCCGTCGATCGCGGCCGGCGCGGACAAGTACCCGGCCTACCAGAGCCACATGCGGCACCTGCACGCCCGCAACGCCGAGACCATCGCCAAGGCGGTCGAGGCGGGGGTGCCGGTGTACGCGGGCACGGACGCCGGCGGCGGCATCGAGCACGGCCGGATCGTGGACGAGGTCAAGGCGCTGCACGGCGTCGGCATGACCCCGGTCCAGGCCCTGGGCGCCGCGTCGTGGGCCGCGCGCGAGTGGCTGGGGTTCCCGTCGCTCACCGAGGGCGCGGCGGCCGACGTGGTGGTCTACGACGCCGACCCGCGCGAGGACCTCGACGCCCTGCGCCACCCGAAGCTGGTGATGTTGCGCGGGCGGATCCACTCCTGACCGGCGTGGGAATTCCGTGACAACGCCCTCTGACGTGGAGTTCTTCCGCCACCCGAGGTGAGTTCTGCGGCCGTCAGGGTGATCTTGAACCGCCTCGGTCGGCACACCGCCCCACCGGACCACTACGTTCGGACGAGTGGCGGAACAGCAGGACCGGGACACCGGCCGGGCGCACTGGGGCTTCCTGGCGTTCTTCGCGGGCCTGGGCGGCTACCACCTCGCGGTCCTGGTCTTCACCGCGGCCACGGCCGACCGCTTCGCCGAGGTCGACGTCACCGACCCGCCCGTCCTCGGGCCGCTCCTGCTGCTCGTCTTCCTGCCCAACGTGCTGCTGGGCCTCGGTCCCGTCGTCGTGTCGTGGCGCCGGGGCGACGGGCCGGACAAGGACTTCGGCCTGGTGCCCACGGCCCGCGACGTCAAGGTCGGCCTGGCCGCGGGCGGGGCGGCGCTGCTGGCGGCGTGGCTCCTCGGGGCGTTGCTGCTGCGCATCAACCCGGACCGCACCAGCTCGCTCAACCGGATCGGGGAGCTGGCCGGCGGCCGCACGGTCTGGCTGGCCGCCGCGGCGCTGTTCGTCTTCCTCGGCGCGCCGCTGACCGAGGAGCTGCTCACCAGGGGCGCGCTGTGGCAGGCGCTGGCCCACTACCGGGTGCCCAAGGTGGCGATCCTGGCCCTCACCGCCGTCGTCTTCGCGTTCCTGCACGAGGAGAGCTGGCGCGTGCTCAGCCTGTTCGCCCAGGGGCTCGCCATCGGCGCCGCGCGCATGACCACCGGCCGGGTGGCCGCCAGCGTGGTGGCCCACGCCACCAACAACCTGCTGCCCGCCGTGTACCTGTACACCGGCTGACTAGGGTGGATGGCTGTGACACGACCGGATGAACCACCGCCGAGCCTGATCGCCAGCGTCCGGGCGGTCGGTCGCGAGCCGGAACCGGTGCACGCGGGCCAGCGGTGGGGCTTCGGCGCGTTCCTGCTGGTCGAGGCGGTCTTCATCCTCAGCGCGGTGTTCATCACCGCCGTGGCCCGCACGTCGGGCACGGACATCGGCTCCTCGGTGAGCTTCGTGCTGGTCGGCTCGATGGTGCCGACGGTGCTGGCCGCGGCGGTCGCCGTCACCATCACCTGCGTGCGCGGCAACGGGCCGTTCCGCGACCTGCGGCTGGCCTGGAACTGGGCGGACGTCAAGGTCGGCCTCAAGCTCGGCGCGCTCGGGCTCGTGCTCACCTACGTGGCCGCGGTGATCTGGGCGCGGGTCGTCGGCGACAAGAACGCCACCTCGGCGATCGGCGAGCTGGTCGACGGCTCGGCGCTGCCCCCGGGCGCGGCCGTGGCGATGTTCCTCTACGTGTGCTTCCTCGGCCCGGTGTGCGAGGAGGTGATCTACCGCGGGCTGCTGTGGGGCGCGATCGAGCGGCAGCGCTGGAGCCGGTGGGCGGCCTTCGTGCTCACCACGCTGATCTTCGCGGCCGGCCACCTGGAACCGCTGCGGACCTCGCTGCTGATCGTCATCGCCCTGCCCATCGGCATCGCCCGCCTGATCACCCGCAGGCTCACCGCCAGCGTGGTCGCCCACGTGGTCAACAACTTCCTGCCCGGCCTGACCCTCCTCCTCGTCTCGATCGGGGTGATGCCCGCGTGACCGACCGCGCGATGGACCTCAACAGCGACCTCGGCGAGGGCTTCGGCATCTGGCGCCTGGGCGACGACGAAGCCCTGCTCGACGTGGTGACCAGCGCGAACGTGGCGTGCGGCTTCCACGCGGGCGACCCCTCGACCATGCGGCGGGTCTGCCTGCGGGCGGCCGGCGCGGGCGTCGCCGTCGGCGCCCAGGTGTCCTACCGCGACCTGGCGGGCTTCGGCCGCCGGTTCATCGACGCCGACCCGGCCGAGCTGGCCGACGAGGTGCTCTACCAGATCGGTGCGCTGGACGCGTGCGCCAAGGCGGCCGGGACGTCCGTCGAGTACGTGAAGCCGCACGGCGCGCTCTACAACGCCACCGTGCACCACGACCGGCAGGCGCGCGCCGTGGTGGAGGGCGTCAAGGCGTTCGGCGACCTGCCCGTGCTCGGGCTGCCCGGCTCGCGCCTGCTGCACCACGCCGAGCGCGCGGGCCTGCGCCCGGTCCGGGAGGCGTTCGCCGACCGGGCGTACACGCCCGAGGCGACCCTGGTGCCGCGCACCGAGCCGAACGCCGTGCTGACCGGCGCCGACGCGGTCGTCGCGCAGGTGCTGCGGCTCGCCGAGCGGGGCGAGCTGGTCGCCGTGGACGGCTCGGTCGTCGCGGCGGAGGTCGACTCGATCTGCCTGCACGGCGACACGCCCGGCGCGGTCGAGCACGCGAGGCGGGTCCGGGCGGCGCTGGAGGACGCCGGCGTCACCGTGGCCCGATTCGTGGTCCGGTAGACCGGTCTGGCAGAATGGTTGGTTGTTCGCCGAGGTCGGTCCCTCTCACCGTGCCATGGCGCCCCAGACACCTGGGCTTTCACCACCCGTGCCCCACTCGGGTGAGGACTGCCCGCACCTGAGCACACGAGAGCACGAGGAGCACCCACACCCGTGGCCGTCAAGATCAAGCTTCAGCGGCTTGGCAAGATCCGTCAGCCGTACTACCGGATCGTCGTCGCCGACGCCCGCACCCGCCGCAACGGCAAGGCCATCGAGACGATCGGCAAGTACCACCCGAAGGAAGAGCCGTCGTTCATCGCGGTGGACAGCGACCGCGCGCAGTACTGGCTGGGCGTCGGCGCGCAGCCGACCGAGTCGGTCCAGCGCCTGCTGGAGATCACCGGTGACTGGCAGAAGTTCAAGGGCCTCCCGGGCGCCGAGGGCACGCTGAAGGTCAAGGAGCAGAAGCCGAGCAAGGCGGACCTGTTCGCCGCCGCGCTGGCCGCCGCGGGCGACGCCCCGACGACCGAGGCGACGACCCCGAAGAAGAAGTCGGCCAAGAAGGACGACGCCAAGAAGGCCGACGCCGACGCCGCTCCCGAGGCTGCCAAGGACGAGGCGTGAGCTTGTTGGCTGACGCCCTCGAACACCTCGTTCGGGGCATCGTCGACCACCCGGACGACGTCCGGGTGAACCTGGTCACGACCCGCCGCGGTCGCACGCTCGAGGTGCACGTCCACCCGGACGACCTCGGCAAGGTGATCGGCCGCAGCGGTCGCACCGCGACCGCCCTGCGCACCGTGATGGCCGGTATCGGTGGTCGTGGCGTGCGCGTCGACGTGGTCGACACCGACCGCTGAACGCGCGCATGGACGTCGTCGTCGGCCGCGTGGCCAAGGTGCACGGGATCAGCGGCGAGCTGGCCGTCGACGTGCGCACGGACTCGCCCGAGGCCCGCTTCGCCACGGGCTCGGTGCTGTCGGCCAAGCTGCGCGACGGCACGTCGCGCAACCTCACCGTCGCAGCCGCCCGGAACCACTCCGGGCGGCTGCTGGTGCGTTTCGAGGAAGTGCTCACCCGCGACGTCGCCGAGACGCTGCGGGGCACGTTGCTGCTGGGCAGCACCGAGGACCTGCCGCCGACCGACGACCCGGACGAGTTCTACGACCACGAGCTGGAGGGGCTGACCGCCGAGCTGGCGGACGGCACGGTGGTCGGGACGGTGCTGGAGGTCGTCCACGGCCCCGGCGGCGACCTGCTGGTGGTCGCGCGCGAGGGCCGCGACGAGGTGCTGGTGCCGTTCGTGCGGGAGATCGTGCCCACCGTGGACGTGCCCGGCAGGCGCGTGGTGCTGGACCCGCCCGAGGGCCTGCTCGATGCGGATTGACGTCGTCACGATCTTCCCGGAGTACCTGGACCCGCTCCGCGCGGCCCTGCTGGGCAAGGCGATCGACAAGGGCCTGATCGGCATCGGCGTGCACGACCTGCGGGACTGGACGCACGACGTGCACAAGGCCGTGGACGACAGCCCGTACGGCGGCGGTCCCGGCATGGTGATGAAGCCGCAGGTGTGGGGCGAGGCGCTGGACGAGGTCTGCACGCCGAAGACCCGCCTGATCGTGCCCACGCCGGCCGGTCGGCCGTTCACCCAGGCGGTGGCGCACGACCTGGCCGCCGAGGAGCACCTGGTCTTCGCGTGCGGCCGGTACGAGGGCATCGACCAGCGGGTCGTGGACGACGCGTCGCGCCGCATGCGCGTGGACGAGGTCTCCATCGGCGACTACGTGCTGGTCGGGGGCGAGGTGGCGGTGCTGGTCGTGGTCGAGGCCGTGGTCCGCCTGCTGCCCGGCGTGCTGGGCAACCCGAAGTCGGCCGCCGAGGACTCGTTCTCCGACGGGCTGCTGGAGGGCCCCAGCTACACCCGGCCCGAGGTGTGGCGCGACCTGGCCGTGCCGGAGGTCCTGCGCTCGGGCAACCACCGCGCGATCGACCGCTGGCGGCGCGACCAGTCGCTGCGTCGCACCCGCGAGCGCCGCCCCGAGCTGCTCGACGCGCTGCCCGAGGGCGCGCTCGACAAGCACGACCGCGCGCTGCTCGCCGAGCTCGACCAGGAGCGCTAGCCAGGGTCGATTTCGTCCCGCCGCCCCTCGTCTGGCACACTGGACAGGTTGCTGCACCCGGTTCTACTCATCCGGCGTGCGCTAGGCCCGCCCCCGCGCGTGTGTGACATGAGTTCGGCCGCGCCCCGGGGGAGTACGCAATACACGTGAGGACGAGGACGGACCACCGATGAACACCCTGGACGCTCTTGACGCCCAGTCGCTGCGCTCCGACATCCCCAGCTTCCGGCCGGGCGACACGCTGAAGGTCCACGTCCGCGTCATCGAGGGCTCCCGCGAGCGGGTCCAGGTGTTCCAGGGCGTCGTGATCCGCCGCCAGGGCGGCGGCATCCGCGAGACCTTCACCGTCCGCAAGGTCTCGTTCGGCGTGGGCGTCGAGCGCACCTTCCCGGTGCACTCCCCGAACATCGCCGAGATCGAGGTCGCCTCCCGCGGTGACGTCCGCCGGGCGAAGCTGTACTACCTCCGCGACCTGCGCGGCAAGGCCGCCAAGATCAAGGAGAAGCGCGAGGCGAAGCCGGCCTCCTGACGCCGGGCACACGCGGACGCAGTAGCCTGCGTCACGTGGCAGATCCCGTGCACCGCTCCGCTGACGAAGACGGTCAGGATCCCGCAGTCGAGTCCACTCCGGACTCGGCTGCGGGCGGCAAGTCGAAGAAGGACAAGAAGAAGCCCCCGCTCTGGCGCGAGCTGCTCGTGCTCGGCGCGACGGCCCTCGTCCTCACCGTGCTGATCCAGACGTTCCTCGCGCGGGTGTACGTCATCCCGTCGCAGTCGATGGAGCAGACGCTGCACGGCTGCCCCGGGTGCAACAACGACCGGGTGCTGGTCGACAAGCTCGTCTACGACTTCACCGACATCGAGCCCGGCGAGGTCGTCGTCTTCCGCGGCCCCGAGACCTGGGGCAACAACGACTTCACCTCCAGCCGCTCGGACAACCCGGTCGTGGCGGGCATCCAGTCGGTCGCCTCGCTGATCGGGCTCGCGCCGCCGGACGAGCGCGACTTCGTCAAGCGCGTGATCGCGGTCGGCGGCCAGACCGTCGAGTGCTGCGACGAGCAGCACCGGGTGAAGGTCGACGGCAAGCCGCTGGACGAGCCGTACATCTACTGGCAGCCCGGCACGTCGCCGGAGAACCACGACCCGTTCGAGCCGGTCAAGGTCCCTGAGGGCTCCCTCTGGGTGATGGGTGACAACCGCACGAACTCCACCGACTCCCGCAAGCAGGGGGGCGGCGGCCTGGCGGGCACCGTGCCGGAGGAGAACGTCATCGGCAAGGCGCGGGTCATCGTGCTGCCGCCGTCCCGCTGGCAGGGCATCGGCGACCACAACCCGCAGGCCGTGGCGCTCGGCGCGCCCGCGTGGCAGAGCGCCGTCCCGGCGGGCGCCGGGCTGGCCGCCGCGTGGCCGCTGGTCTTCTTCGGCCGCCGGTTGCGCAGGCGGTTGACCAGGGCCTCACAGGTCTGATCGGTACGCTGACGAGGTGGTAGACGTCGCATCGTCGCGCGGGTCCTCCGACGAGGGGGAACCGGAGCACGAGGAGAAGGTCCGGCGCTGGCGTGCCCGCACGCGCAAGACGACCAAGCGCAAGGGCTCGTTCTGGAAAGAGCTGCCGATCCTGATCGGGGTCGCGGTGGTGCTCGCGGTGCTGATCCAGTCGTTCCTGGCGAAGGTCTACATGATCCCGTCGGAGTCGATGGAGCAGACGCTGCACGGCTGCTCCGGCGGCTGCTTCGGCGACCGGGTGCTGGTCGACAAGCTGACCTACGACTTCACCGACCCCTCGCCCGGTGACGTGGTCGTCTTCCACGGCCCCGACACGTGGATCAACCAGGACTTCGTGGCGGCCGAGCCGACGAACCCGGTGGCCAAGGCGCTGCGGGGGCTCGGGTCGCTGATGGGGTTCCCCGCGCCGAACGAGGAGGACTTCGTCAAGCGGGTGATCGCGGTGGGCGGGCAGACCGTCCGGTGCTGCGACGACCGCAACCGGGTCGAGGTCGACGGCAAGCCGCTGGACGAGCCGTACGTGTACTGGGCCCCGGGCCGCAGCACGGTGCAGGAGTCGTTCGCCGAGCTGAAGATCCCCGAGGGCTACCTGTTCGTGCTGGGTGACAACCGCAACGACTCGTGCGACTCGCGGTGCCAGGGCGACGGCCGCGAGGGCGGTCTCGTGCCGGTGGGCAACGTGGTCGGCAAGGCCCGGGTCGTCGTGCTGCCGCCGTCCCGCTGGCAGGGGGTGGGCGACCACAACCCGCAGGTCGTGGCCATCGGGGCACCCGCCTGGCAGGACGCCCTGCCCGCCGGGGTCGGCTTCGCGGCCGCGTGGCCGTTGCTGCTGGTGGGCAGGCGGGTGAGGGCCCGGTTCCGTGGCTCGCGGCTGAGATAGGGTCGAGGGGTGATCCGCAAGCCGCCCCGCGTCCAGGTTCGGCAGACCGCGGGCATCTGGGCCTTCGAGGCCGCGCTGGACCGGCGCGGCTTCGGCCCGGTGGCCGGCGTGGACGAGGCCGGTCGCGGCGCCTGCGCGGGACCGCTGGTCGTGGCGTCGTGCGTGCTCAAGCCGGGTGACGCGGCGAAGTTCGACGGGCTCACCGACTCGAAGCTGCTCACGGCCGCGGCGCGGGACCGGATGTACGACCTGGTGCTCAAGCGCGCGCTGGACTACTCGGTGGTCGTCATCCCGAGCGCCGAGGTCGACCTGATCGGCGTGCACGTGGCGAACATCGAGGGCATGCGGCGCGCTGTCGCCCAATTGGGTGCACATCCGGGCTACGTGCTCACCGACGGCTTCCCCGTGCCCGGCCTGACCGCGCCGAACACGCCGGTGGTCAAGGGCGACCGGGTCGCGGCGTGCGTCGCGGCGGCGTCCGTGCTGGCCAAGGTCACCCGGGACCGGATCATGACCGGCCTGCACGAGGAGCTGCCCGTCTACGGGTTCGACGTCCACAAGGGCTACAGCACGCCCGAGCACACCGCGGCGCTCGCGGAGCACGGCCCGAGTGCGCAACACCGCTGGTCGTATGCGAACGTGGCCGCCGCGGCGCGACGGCACGGGCTGGAACCGCCGCACCGGGTGGCGCGCGGCGTGGTCGCCGCCGCCGTGGTCCAGAATGGGACAACCCCGCAGACCAGCGGTGGCAGGCTCGCGACGAGGAGGGGCGCGGATTCGATGATTACCCGCGCGGAGGCGTAATGAGTGCAGAGGATCTCGAGAAGTACGAGACCGAGATGGAGTTGTCGCTGTACAAGGAGTACCGCGACATCGTCAGCCAGTTCTCGTTCGTCGTGGAGACCGAGCGGCGGTTCTACCTGGCCAACTCGGTGGACGTGCAGGTCCGCAACGCGGACGGCGAGGTCTACTTCGAGGTGCGGATGTCGGACGCGTGGGTGTGGGACATGTACCGCCCGGCCCGGTTCGTGAAGAACGTCCGCGTCATCACGTTCAAGGACGTCAACGTCGAAGAACTGGACAAACCGGACCTCAGGCTGCCCGAGGACGGTCCGTTCAACTCCTGACACCCGCAAAGTCGCAGGGGCTCGCCCGAGGGGGCGGGCCCCTTTGCGCGTGCCGGGCCATACCACGCGGCACCGACATCTCCCCGCGCTCCGTCCACAGCGCCTGAAGTTGTCCACATTCGGCGAACCGCCCCTCGCCGGCCCCGCGCCACCTCGGCAAGGTCGAACCGAAGACCGGACGCGGAGGAGCGGGACATGAGCACGGCAACCGACCTGGGCAGGCGTGGCGAGGACGCGGCGTGCCGCTACCTGGAGCACCGGGGTTTGTCGATCCTGGCGCGCAACTGGCGGTGCGACGACGGCGAGCTGGACGTGGTGGCCACCGACGGCACGCGGCTCGTGGTGGTCGAGGTGAAGTGCCGCTCGGGCACGTCCAGGGGCACGCCGCTGGAGGCCGTGACGCCGGAGAAGCTGGAGCGGGTCCGCAGGTCGGCCCTGCGGTGGCTGAGCGCCAACCGGATCGGCCGGGTGGAGGTCCGCTTCGACGTGATCGCGATCGAGTGGCCGGCCGGGGGCAGGGTCCGGCTGCACCACCTGCGGGGTGTGTGATGGCGCTCGCGCGGACGTGGTCGGTGGCGTTGTTCGGCGTGGACGGCGTGCCGGTGGAGATCGAGGCCGACGTCGGGGTCGGCGCGGTGAGGACGCAGCTCCTCGGGCT
Organism: Actinosynnema sp. NPDC053489; assembly: GCF_044544865.1. Classification (NCBI taxonomy): domain Bacteria; kingdom Bacillati; phylum Actinomycetota; class Actinomycetes; order Pseudonocardiales; family Pseudonocardiaceae; genus Actinosynnema; species Actinosynnema sp. NPDC053489. The sequence goes on from NZ_JBITXT010000008.1 coordinate 112,907, forward strand.
GCCGGACGCGGCCCTGCACGAGTCGAAGGACCGCGTGAAGGCGGCGGTGCGCAACAGCGGGCACGACTGGCCGTCCCAGCGGGTGACCCTGGGCCTGTCGCCGGCCACGCTGCCGAAGAACGGCTCGGGCTACGACCTGGCGATCGCGTGCGTCGTGCTGGCCGCCGCCAGGAGCGTCCCGGGTGATCGCCTGGCGGGCACCGTGCTGCTGGGGGAGCTGGCGCTGGACGGCCGGGTGCGCGCGGTGCGCGGCGTGCTGCCGGCGTTGCTGGCGGCGAAGCGGGCGGGGTTGCGGGAGGCGGTCGTCCCGGTGGACGTGCTGCCCGAGGCGGCGCTGGTCGAGGGCATGGCGGTGCGGGGCGCGACCACGCTCGCCGACGTCCTGTCGTGGCTGACGGGCGAGGGTGCGCTCCAGCAGGCCGTGCCGCCGCCGATCGCGCCGCCGCCGGGCGGACCGGACCTGGCGGACGTCCTCGGCCAGCCGGAGGCGAGGTGGGCGCTGGAGGTGGCGGCGGCGGGCGGCCACCACCTCCTGCTGACCGGGCCGCCCGGCACGGGCAAGACCATGCTGGCGCAACGCCTGGCCGGCCTCCTGCCGCCGTTGTCGCCGGAGGAGGCGCTGGGCGTCACGGCGGTGCACTCGATCGCGGGCCTGCTGACCCCGGGCTCGCCGCTGGTGTCCACGCCGCCGTTCGTCTCGCTGCACCACTCGACGTCGGCGGTGGCGTTGATCGGAGGGGGCACCGGCACGGCGAAGCCGGGCGCGATGAGCCGCGCCCACCGGGGCGTGCTGTTCCTCGACGAGGCGCGGGAGTTCGGCGCGGCGAAGCTGGAGGCCCTGCGCACCGCGTTGGAGGAGGGGGAGGTGCGCCTGGCGAGGCGTGACGGCATCGCCCGGTATCCGGCGCGGTTCCAGCTGGTCCTGGCCACCAACCCGTGCCCGTGCGCCCCGCCGAAGGACATCGACTGCGTGTGCCTGCCGGCGGCGCGCAGGCGTTACGAGAGCAAGCTGTCGGGTCCCCTCCTGGACCGCGTGGACCTGCGGGTCGTGATGCGCCCGCTGACCGCCATGAGCGGCGTGGACCTGTCCCCGCCGGAGCCGAGCGCGGCGGTGCGCGAGCGCGTCCACAAGGCGAGGACGCGGGCGGCGGAACGGTGGTCGGCCCACGGCTGGTTGACGAACGCCGAGGTTCCCGGCCCCGCCCTCCGGCGGGAGTTCGCCCTGCCCAGGCACGCGACCAAGGTGCTGGACCGGGCCCTGACGACGGGGGCGCTGACGGGCCGGGGCGCGGACCGGTGCCTCCGCGTCGCCTGGACCCTCGCCGACCTGGCCGAAGAGGCCCAACCCACCCCCGACCACGTGGCAGCCGCCCTGGAGTTCCGAGAGCGCAGGACATCATGACCACCCCGACCCCACCCGAGCGCAGGTCCCGCACCCAGCCTCACCGCATCCCATCAGCCCTCACCCCGCCGGGACCGGCGGTCGCCCCGGCAACCGGCGACCCACTCCAACCCGCACGGGTCCGCGCCTCTCGCCCGCCGTTCGGCGGGCCGGCACCACTGCCGACCCCCGGCCCACCCGCCACCGTGCCGCCCGCGGCGGGCCCGCCACGCCCCGCCTCGTCGGCACCGCTGGTGCTCGGCCCGGCCACAGCGGCTGCGCCGGACCCGGTCCCGACGCTCGACCCGCCTCCCGTCACCACCGGCGAAGCGGTCCGTGCGAGGGGCACCGGGGTGGGGGAGACGGTCCTGTCCCGCGATCCGGGCGAGTGGTGGCGGTGGGCATGAGCTCCGACGAGATCCGGTTGGCGCGGGCGTACCTGTCGCGGGTGGCCGAACCGCCGGCGGCGGCGCTGGTCCGGTTCGTCGCCCAGGTCGGGGCGGTGCGGGCGGCCAAGGCGGTCCGTTCCGGGGAGGTCCCGCCCGCCGTCGACAGCGAGACGTCCGCGCGGCGGGCGGTGGACCGGGCGCAGGAGGACCTGGAGGCCGCCGCGAAGGTCGGCGGGCGGCTGCTGGTCCCCGAGGACGACGAGTGGCCGCGGTGGCCCCTGAACGCGTTGGCCATCGCCGCCGCCAACAACCTGCGGTGCGGGGTGGAGCCGTTGGCGCTGTGGGTGCGCGGTGCGGCGAACCTGGCCGAGGTCACCCGACGGGCGGTCGCGGTGGTCGGTTCCCGGGCCGCCTCCGGGTACGGGCAGCACGTCGCCGGCGAGTTCGGGTTCGGGCTGGCCGAGGCGGGGGTCACGGTCGTGTCCGGTGCGGCCTACGGCATCGACGGCGCCGCCCACCGGGGTTCCGTGACGGCCGGTGGGCCCACGATCGCCGTGCTGGCCTGCGGCATCGACGTCGCCTACCCCGCGGGCCACCGGGCCCTGCTGGAGCGCATCCCCGGCCACGGCCTGGTGGTGAGCGAGTACCCGCCGACGCACACGCCCGCGCGCCACCGGTTCCTCACCCGCAACCGGCTCATCGCGGCGCTCGCCGAGGGCACGGTGGTCGTCGAGGCGGGCAGGCGCAGCGGTGCGAAGAACACCGCGGCGTCGACGGCCGCGCTCGGTCGGGTGCTCATGGCGGTGCCCGGGCCGATCACCTCGATCAGCTCGTCGGGCTGCCACGAGCTGCTGCGCTCCGGGATGGCGCTGCCGGTTACCAGCGTGCCGGAGATCGTCGAGTCGACCGGGCGGCTCGGGGTCGACCTGGTCGAAGCCAACCGGAGCACCGACACCGGACCGCCGCAGGGCGACGCGATGCGGGTCTTCGAAGCACTCGGCCTCACCGCCGGGCACAGCCCGGAGGCGATCTCGGTGGAATCCGGCGTGGAACTCGCACGGGTGCGCGCATTGCTCCCACAATTGGAACTGGCCAGTCTCGCGGAACGCGTGGAAAGTGGTTGGAAGCGCTCCCAGAACGGGGATTGGCGTGGCGATACTTGACCAAGAGCGCTTGAGGGCGCAGCGTCAGGGGCTATGTCCCCGCCGCCGCCCGCTCGGACACGTCGCGTCGACCTCGTTCGCCTGCGTCGCGCGCTCCCCGCGGATGTCGGGGCGGCCCTGGACCGCTATGAACGGCACCTCGCTATGGAACGCGGGCTGTCACCGCACACGGTGCGCGCCTACCTCGGCGACGTGGTCGCCCTGCTGGTCCACTTAGCCGGCGGCACGCCCGAGAACGCCACCGTGGAAGCGGTGGACCTGGCCGGCCTCCGGTCGTGGCTCGCTTCCCAGCACTCCGCCGGCGCCGGCCGGACCACGATGGCCAGGCGTGCCGCGTCCGCCCGCACGTTCACCGCCTGGGCCTTCCGCACCGGCCTGCTCGCCGCCGACCCGGGCCCGCGGTTGTCCGCACCCCGCCCCCACCGCACCCTGCCCGCGGTGCTGCGCCCCGACCAGGCGGGCGCGGCCTTGGCGGCCGCCGGGGCCGGGGCAGAACAAGGTGATCCGGTTGCGCTGCGTGACCAAGCCGTGGTGGAGTTGCTGTACGCGACGGGTGTCCGGGTCGCCGAGTTGTGCGGTCTCGACCTCGACGACGTGGACTACTCCCAAAGGGTGATTCGAGTTCTGGGCAAGGGTGGTCGTGAGCGCACCGTGCCGTTCGGCGTCCCGGCCGAACGGGCGGTACGGCGCTGGGTGGAACAAGGACGATCCGCCCTGGTCAACGACCGTTCACAGCGTGCGCTGCTGCTCGGTGCGCGTGGCGGTCGGCTCGATCCGCGTACCGCGAGGAAGATCGTCCACGACGTAGTGGGTGCGGTACCCGAGACGGTCGACGTCGGCCCCCACGGCCTACGCCACTCCGCGGCCACGCACCTGTTGGAAGGGGGAGCGGACCTGCGCACCGTCCAAGAGCTTCTTGGTCACGCTACGCTCGCAACGACTCAGCTCTACACACACGTCACCGTCGAACGGCTGAAGGCGATCCATGACCGAACCCACCCCCGCTCCTGACGTCGCAGGGGGAGGTTCGCGGACCGCAACCGTGACCTCTCCCTCCGCCGCGCACGTCGGGACCTCGTCGGCGGCGCGCACCGCGACTGGGACGAACGGTCACCACGTCGACGGCGCGACGCCGCGCGCGAACGGGCACGCGACGCCCGCGGCCGGCAGACCGGCGCACGCCGCGTCCGAGTCGCGCACCGCCGATGACGTGGAAGCCGGGATCATCGCGCTCTGGCACACCTACGGGCAGTCGCGGCAGCAGGGACTGCGCGACCGGCTGGTGCTGCACTACGCGCCGCTGGTGAAGTACGTCGCCGGCCGGGTCGGCACCGGTCTGCCCGCGCACGTCGACGTGGCGGACCTGATCCAGTCCGGCATCTTCGGCCTGGTCGACGCGATCGAGAAGTTCGAGCCCGAGCGCGGCCTGAAGTTCGAGACCTACGCGATGCAGCGCATCCGCGGCGCGATCCTCGACGACCTCCGCTCGCAGGACTGGGTGCCGCGCTCGGTCCGCAGCCGCGCCCGCGACGTCGAGCGCGCCTTGGAACGCCTCGGCGGCCGCCTCCAGCGCACCCCGACCGACCGCGAGCTGGCCGCCGAGCTGAAGATCGGCCTCGGCGAGCTGCGCGAGCTGTACGCGCAGCTCCAGCTCACCAGCGTGGTCGCCCTGGACGAACTCATCGCCGCGGGTCGCAGCACCGGCGGGGCGGGCTCGTCGCTGGCCGAGTCGCTGCCCGACGAGGGCGCGGAGGACCCGATCGCCACCCTGGTCGACCAGGACAGCCGCCGCCAGCTCGCCGACGCGATCGCGCAACTCGCCGAACGGGACCGCGTCGTGGTCACCCTGTACTACTTCGAGAACCTGACGCTGGCCGAGATCGGCAAGGTCCTGGGCGTCACGGAGTCCCGCGTCTGCCAGCTGCACACCCGCGCGGTGCTGCGGCTGCGCACCAAGCTGAACGAACAGCCGGAGGGCTGACCCGCCGCCCCGACCGCGCACCTACCAGACCGAACTCGCCACGAAGCCTCCCCACCGGGGCCGCCCGAGGCTGCTGGACGACGCCTGTTCGACGGGTGGGGCGGGCGCACGGCGGGCGATGGTCAGGACGGGGCCGGAACGCGGGGCCACGCCGCGGCCGGCCCTTCGGCGCTGGTGATGCGCTGGGTCGAGGTCGCGCTGGTTGGGGTAGCGCTGGTTGGGGTTGGCGTTGGCTAGGGTTGGCGCGGGCTGCGGTGATGCCGGTTGGGGCGGCGTGGTGCGCGGAATGCGGGCCGGGTGGGCTCGGGGTGGCGTGATGGTGGAGGGGCTCGCGGGGTTGGTCGGGTGCGGCAGCAGGCGCAGGCGGGTGGGTGCCAGCAGGCGGAGCGGGTCGAGGTAGGTGCCGGGCGGTGGTGTGGGGCGGATGGCTCCCCAGTGCAGGCACGCGGTGGTGGGGCAGCCCTCGTGGCCGGCGGTGACGGTGCCTATCACGGTTCCCCGGCGGACCGGTTGGCCTCGGACGACGGCTGGCTCGACCGGTTCGTAGGTGGTGCGCAGGCCGCTCGCGTGGCGCAGTGACACGACCGCCCGGTCGGCGACCGGGCCCGCGTGCACGACCACCCCGTCGCCCGCCGCCAGGACCGGGGTGCCGGGGCTCGCCGCCACGTCCACCCCCCGGTGGCCCGGGGCGTACTCCGTCACCGGCCGGTCGAACGCCCGCACGACCTGGTGCGGCGGGGCGAGGGGCCAGGCGAAGCGGGACGCCCGGGCGCCGCTCGCCCACCCGGCCGGGGGCGGTGCCGCCAGCGCTGTCAAGGCCAGGACCAGCAGTGTTCGCATCGTGGGAGTCACGGGTTCAGCTTCCCGGCGGGCACCGGGGGCTACCAGTGGCTTCTCCCCGGCTGTGGACAACTCGAGTGCCTGTGGACAACCGGCGGCCCGGTTCGTGGTTCCCCGCCCCACCGGCGTACACTCGACGCGCGGCCCGTGTGAGCGCGGGGCGACTTCGCGTGCCACTGCAGATCCGGCCCGGTTTCGTGTGGTCGAGTCACGGCGTCCGGCGGTCCTGAGGTGAGCGCCTCCGGTCCGGACGGCGGCAGGGGCACCAGGGCGGCGGTCCGACCCGGTCCGCCGCGACCAACCGGAACGCGCGCCGGCCCACGCCAGGCGCGCCCGAACGAAGAGGTGCGAACCCGGCCATGGCCGTCGTCACCATGAAGCAGCTGCTCGACAGCGGCGTGCACTTCGGGCACCAGACCCGTCGCTGGAACCCGAAGATGAAGCGCTACATCTTCACCGAGCGCAACGGCATCTACATCATCGACCTGCAGCAGACGCTGACCTACATCGACCGGGCTTACGAGTTCGTGAAGGAAACGGTCGCGCACGGCGGGTCGATCCTGTTCATCGGCACCAAGAAGCAGGCGCAGGAGGCCATCGCCAACGAGGCCCTCCGCGTCGGCATGCCCTTCGTCAACCAGCGCTGGCTGGGCGGCATGCTCACCAACTTCTCCACGGTGCACAAGCGCCTCCAGCGGCTCAAGGAGCTGGAGTCGATGGAGCAGACCGGCGGTTTCCAGGGTTTCACCAAGAAGGAAATCCTGATGATGAACCGCGAGAAGGACAAGCTAGAGCGCACGCTCGGCGGTATCCGCGACATGTCCAAGGTGCCCAGCGCCGTGTGGATCGTGGACACCAAGAAGGAGCACATCGCCGTCGGCGAGGCGCGCAAGCTCAACATCCCGATCGTGGCGATCCTCGACACGAACTGCGACCCGGACGAGGTCGACTACCCGATCCCGGGCAACGACGACGCGATCCGGTCCGCCGCGCTGCTGACCAAGGTCGTGGCCGAGGCCGCCGCCGCCGGTCTGATGGCGCGCTCCGGTGCCCGCACCCAGGCCGCCGACGGCGCCGACAAGCCCGAGCCGGGCGTCGCCACCGACGAGCCGCTGGCCGAGTGGGAGCAGGAGCTGCTGGTGGGCGCCGAGGCGACCGACAAGCCCGCCGGTTCGGCCGAGGGCTCCGAGGCCGTCCAGTCCTGACCCGTCCGCACGCCGCGCCCGCCGGGACCACGGTGGGCGCGGCGTGCGCACAGGACCGGCCTCCACCCGGCCGCCCCGGCCGGGACCGCACGACCACAGCGCGTAATCGCGTCGGCGAGCGAAGCCGACGACCAGACCGCAGAAGGAACGGAAATCGCACGATGGCGAACTACACCGCCGCTGACGTGAAGCGCCTCCGCGAGCTGACCGCCGCAGGCATGATGGACTGCAAGAAGGCGCTCGAGGAAGCCGACGGCGACTTCGACAAGGCGGTCGAGATCCTGCGCATCAAGGGCGCCAAGGACGTCGGCAAGCGCGCCGAGCGCACGACCTCCAACGGCCTGGTCGTGGCCGAGGACGGCGTGATGATCGAGCTGCGCTGCGAGACGGACTTCGTCGCCAAGAACGCCGACTTCCAGGAGCTGGCCTCCCGGATCGTCGCCGTCGCCAAGGCCACCCGCCCGGCCGACGTCGAGGCCCTCAAGGCCGCCGACCTCGACGGCAAGCCCGTCGACGCGGTCGTCCAGGAGTTCTCCGCCAAGATCGGCGAGAAGCTGGAGCTGGCCAAGGTCGCCGTCTTCGACGGCACCGTGACCACCTACCTGCACCGCCGTGCCGCCGACCTGCCGCCCGCCGTCGGCGTGGTGGTCGAGTACACCGGTGGGAACGAGGACGCCGCCCGCGGCGCCGCCATGCAGATCGCCGCGATGCGCCCCCGCTACCTCACCCGCGACGAGGTCCCCGCGGACGTGGTGGCCAACGAGCGCCGCATCGCCGAGGAGACCGCTCGCGAGGAGGGCAAGCCGGAGGCGGCGCTGCCCAAGATCGTCGAGGGTCGCGTGAACGGCTTCTTCAAGGACGTCGTGCTCCTGGAGCAGGCTTCCGTGACGGAGTCCAAGAAGACCGTCAAGGCCGTGCTGGACGAGGCCGGTGTCACCGTGACCCGCTTCGCCCGGTTCGAGGTCGGCCAGGCCTGATTCGCGTGAGGGCGGGGTTGCGCGCAGACGTCGCGACCCCGCCCTTGCCGTGTCCGAAGGAGCACCTGTGAGCGCAGAGGTAGACCACGCGAAAGCGGAGCACGCCGACGACGAGCCCATCCACGGCTACCGCCGGGTGATGCTCAAGCTGGGCGGCGAGATGTTCGGCGGTGGCGGTGTCGGCGTCGACCCCGACGTCGTGCAGACCGTCTCCCGCCAGATCGCCGCGGTCGTCCGAACAGGGGTGCAGGTCGCCGTGGTCATCGGCGGCGGCAACTTCTTCCGCGGCGCGGAGCTGCAGCAGCGCGGCATGGACCGCAGCCGCGCCGACTACATGGGCATGCTCGGCACCGTGATGAACTGCCTCGCCCTGCAGGACTTCCTGGAGCGCGAGCACGGCATCGAGACGCGCGTGCAGACCGCCATCACCATGGGCCAGATCGCCGAGTCCTACATCCCCCGCCGGGCCATGCGGCACCTCGACAAGGGGCGCGTGGTGATCTTCGGCGGCGGCGCGGGCATGCCGTACTTCTCCACCGACACCACGGCCGCGCAGCGCGCCCTGGAGATCGGCTGCGAGGTCGTGCTGATGGCCAAGGCCGTGGACGGCGTCTACACCGCCGACCCGAAGATCGACCCGGACGCGCTGATGTTCGACAACATCACCCACCGGGAAGTGCTCGAACGCGGCCTGAACGTCGCCGACGCGACCGCGTTCAGCCTGTGCATGGACAACAACATGCCGATCATGGTGTTCAACCTGCTGACCGAGGGGAACATCGCGCGGGCCGTGCGCGGTGAGAAGATCGGCACGCTGGTGAGCACCCCCGGTGGTCGCCCGTCCTTCTAGACCTGCTGGGATTCGAGCCGAACTGCGCACACCAAGGGAGTCAGCCGTGATTGACGAGACCCTCCTCGACGCCGAGGAGAAGATGGAAAAAGCGGTGTCCGTGGCGAAGGAGGACCTGGCCGCGGTGCGCACCGGCCGCGCCAACCCCTCGATGTTCTCCCGCATCGTGGTCGAGTACTACGGCTCGCCGACCCCGCTGAACCAGCTGGCCAGCGTCGCCATCCCCGAGGCGCGCATGGCGGTGATCAAGCCCTACGACGCCAGCCAGCTCAACGCGGTGGAGAAGGCCATCCGCGACTCCGACCTGGGCGTCAACCCCAGCAACGACGGCTCGATCATCCGCGTGGTGATCCCGCAGCTGTCCGAGGAGCGCCGCCGCGAGATGGTCAAGGTCGCGAAGGGCAAGGGCGAGGACGCCAAGGTGTCCGTCCGCAACATCCGCCGCAAGGCCAAGGAGGAGCTGGACCGCCTGGTCAAGGACGGCGAGGTCGGTGAGGACGAGGGCACCAGGGCCGAGAAGGAGCTGGAGAACGTCACGCACCGCTACGTCGCCCAGATCGACGAGCTGGTCAAGCACAAGGAAGCCGAGCTGCTCGAGGTCTGAGTGATCACGTCGGGGTCGGCGGGTCGGGTCACCCTCCGCGCGGTTCGCTCGGCCGGTGCACGGCCGTGATGGGAGCACAACAGGTGTCAGGCGGCGGTGACCGGGACGCGCCGGGGAAGAGCGCGTCGCGCGCGGGGCGCAACCTCCCCGCGGCCATCGCCGTGGGCGTCGGCCTGGGCGCGGTCATCCTCCTCGCCCTGCTGACGGTGCGGCAGCTGTTCGTCGGCGTCGTCGCCGTGGCCGTCGCGGTGGCGATGTACGAGCTGGCCGGCGCGCTCCAGCGCGGCGCGGGCATCCGCGTGGCGCTCGTGCCCGCGCTGGTGGGCGGTCAGGCCGTGGTGTGGCTGGCCTGGCCGCAGGAGCGCGGCGGCGTGCTCGGCGCGTTCGTGGTGACGATCCTCGCGTGCCTGGTCTGGCGGCTCAAGGACGGCGCGGACGGCTACCTGCGCGACGTCACCGCGTCCATCTTCACGGTCGCCTACGTGGCCGTGTTCGCCGCGTTCGCGGTCATGCTGGTCGTGCCGGACGACGGCGTGTTCCGCGTCCTGGCGTTCCTGATCGGCGTGGTCCTGTCCGACACCGGCGGCTACGTGGCGGGCGTGCTGTTCGGCAAGCACCCGATGGCCCCCACCATCAGCCCGAAGAAGTCCTGGGAGGGCTTCGCGGGCTCGATGGTGGCGGGCATGGTCGGCGGCGCGCTCACCGTCGGCCTCATGCTGGACGGCCGGTGGTGGCAGGGCGTGCTGTTCGGCGCGGCCCTGGTGGTCACCGCGACCGTCGGCGACCTGGTCGAGTCGCTGATCAAGCGCGACCTGGGCATCAAGGACATGGGCACGCTGCTGCCGGGCCACGGCGGCCTGATGGACCGGATGGACTCCCTGCTGCCCTCGGCCGTCGTCGCCTGGCTGCTGCTGCACGTGTTCGTCGGCTGACCGCCGTCACTCGTCGTACGGGTCGTCGATCGGCGCCCCGACCTCGTCGTCCGACAGCGGGGTGGTGCGGGACGGGTCGATGACCGAGAACACCGCGCCGGTGTGGTCGGCGACGACCGTGATCCGCCCGAACGGCGTGTCGTAGGGCTCCACGGTGACGCGCCCGCCCAGTTCGAGCACCCTGGTGGCGGCGGAGTCCGTGCCGATCTCGGGCGCGGCGGTGAAGTACACCATCCAGTGCGGCGGGGTGTCCGGCGGGAACGCCCGCCCCATCCGCTGCCGCCCGAGCACGGTGTTGCCCTGGAGGCCCCAGAGCGTGTAGTCGACCGCCTGGCCGTCACCGATCTGGGCGACCTCGAACCCGCACAGCTCGGCGAAGAACTCGTCCGCCACCTGGCCGTCGCGCGTGTTCAGCTCGGCCCACGCGTACGCGCCGTGCCCGTTCGTGCCGAACACCCAATCGGGTGGAACGTGCCGGAACCCGACGACCGCGCCGGTCGGGTCGGCGACGATCGTGACGTTGTCGGACGGCTCGCCGAGCACCCGGCCGCCGAGCGCGAACACCTTCTCGGAGGTGGCGCGGGCGTGGGGCGTGTTCAGGTACAGCGTCCACGCGCTCGGTTGCGGCGCGGCGACCAGCTCGGCCACCGGCAGCCCGTCGACCAGCGCGATCGCGTTGCCGCCGGAGTCGGTGAAGTACCAGCCGAACAGGCCCGAGTAGAAGTCGGTCGTGGCCTGCAGGTCCGTGGTGGCGAGGTCCACCCAGCACGGTGCGCCGTGGTGCATCTCGGCGAGAACGGGTGAATTGGGCACGATCGACACGGCGTACCTCCTGCACGAGCCGGTTAGTCGATCACGCTACGGCTCTAGAGTCGTCCCGTGAAGGGATTCGTCCGTGCCGCCTTGGCCGCCGTGCGGCCCGTCGACGTCCTGCCGAGCCCCAACATCTGGCACTGGCCGGAGGTCTACGAGGTCGAGAACCGCGCCCAGGACGTCGACGGCGCGATCTGGGGCGCGCTGCGCGAGGAGTGCGACTGGGCCGGGCGGGACGTGGTCGACGTGGGCTGCGGCGACGGTTTCCACCTGCCGGTGTTCGCGCGGCGGGCGCGGTCGGTGGTCGGTGTCGAGCCGCACCCGCCGCTGGTGCGCCGCGCTCGCGCGCGGGTCGCGGACGTGCCGAACGCCGACGTCGTGGCCGGGCCCGCGCAGCGGCTGCCGCTGGGCGACGCGACGGCGGACCTGGTGCACGCGCGCACGGCGTACTTCTTCGGCCCCGGTTGCGAGCCGGGCATCCGCGAGGCGGAACGGGTGCTGCGGCCCGGTGGGGCGCTGGCGGTCGTGGACCTCGACGGCCTCGCCGAGCCGTACGGGCCGTGGCTGCTCGCCGACGAGCCCCGCTACAACCCCGTGGACGTGGAGCGGTTCTTCGCCGAGCAGGGGTTCTCCTTGCGCCGGGTGCGCGCGCTGTGGCGGTTCGAGCGCCGGGAGGACCTGGAGGCGGTGTTGCGCATCGAGTTCTCCGCGGCCGTCGCGGAACGTGCCATCGCCCACACGCCCGGCCTGTCGTTCGAGGTGGGCTACCGGGTGCACGTCAGGCGCAAGCCCGCCGGGATTGTGCTGCCCTGATAGCGCTCACATAGGATCGGGCCGTGGAGAACAGGAACGCGGGCAGGGTCGGTCGGCAGGTCGGCGTCGTGGGTCTCGGCTGCTGGCAGCTCGGTGCGGACTGGGGCCAGGTCGAGGAATCCGACGCGCTGGCGGTGCTGCACGCCGCCGCCGACACCGGCGTGAACTTCTTCGACACCGCCGACGTCTACGGCGACGGCCGCAGCGAGACGCTGATCGGCAAGTTCCTCCGCGAGCGCGGGGACGCCGGCATCACGGTGGCCACCAAGATGGGCCGCCGGGTCGAGCAGGTGCCCGGGAACTACACCCGCGAGAACTTCCTGGCCTGGAACGACCGGTCGCGCGCCAACCTCGGCGTCGACACGCTCGACCTGGTCCAGCTGCACTGCCCGCCGACCCCGGTCTACTCGACCGACGAGGTGTTCGACGCGCTCGACGAGATGGTCGAGGCCAAGAGGATCGCCGCGTACGGCGTGAGCGTGGAGACCGTCGAGGAGGCGCTGACCGCGATCGCCCGGCCCGGCGTCGCGAGCGTGCAGATCATCCTGAACGCGCTGCGGCATAAGCCGCTGGAGCGGGTGCTGCCCGCGGCGGCGGAAGCGGGCGTGGCGATCATCGCCCGCGTCCCGCTCGCCTCGGGCCTGCTGTCCGGCAAGTACACCGCGTCGACCACGTTCGGCGCAGACGACCACCGCAACTACAACCGCAACGGCGACGCGTTCGACGTCGGCGAGACGTTCTCCGGCGTGCCGTTCGAGGTCGGCCTGGAGGCGGTGGAGCGGCTGCGGCCGCTCGTGCCCGCCGGCGCGACCATGGCGCAGTTCGCGCTGCGGTGGATCGTGGACCAGCCCGGCGTCACCGTGGTCATCCCCGGTGCCCGCAACGCCGAGCAGGCCAGGGCGAACTCGGCCGCCGCGGACCTCGCGCCGCTGCCCGCCGAGGCGTTGGCCGAGGTGCGGTCGGTGTACGACGAGCTGATCCGGCCGCTGGTCCACGACCGCTGGTAGGTCAGTCCTCCGGACCGTCCTCCTCGACGTCCAGCTCGCCGAGGATCGCGTACAGCTTGCGGCGGGCCTCGCCGAGGATCTCGACGGCGCGGGCCTGCTGCTCGCGCGTGCCCGCGACGGCCATCTGCTGCATGGCGGCGCCCAGGTGGCGCGCCGCCGTGCGCAGCTTCGCCGCGTGCGTGTCGAGGTCGTCGTTCACCTGCTGCCACGGCGGCGTGTCGTCCAGCTTCGCCGCCTCCTCCCGACCGGTCTCGGTCAGGGTGAACAGCTTCTTGCCGCCCGCCTCCTCGGTGGAGGCGACCAGGCCCTCGTCGGCCAGGAGTTGCAGGGTCGGGTAGACCGAGCCCGGGCTGGGCCGCCAGAGGCCGTCGGTGCGGCGGCCGATCTCCTGGATCATCTCGTAGCCGTGCATGGGGCGTTCGGCGAGCAGCGCGAGCACCGCCGCGCGCACGTTGCCCTTGCGCTGCCTGCCGCCGCGACCGCGGCCCCGGCCGTGGCCGAAGAAACCGGGCGGTTCGGGCGGGAGCGGCGGGCCGGAGAACGGGCCGCCGGGGAACGGGCCCCGGTCGAAGCCGCCGCCGAAGCCACCGCCGCCGCCGCCGAAGCCGCGCCGGGGGTCGCCGAAGCCGTGCTCGCGGTGGTGCCGGTGCTCGTGGCTGAAGTGGGGGTGTCCGTGGAAACGCATCGTCGTGCTCCTTCTGTCGATCGGTTGCGACGTGTCGACGATATATCGGAACGTATCGCGATGCAACGGTGATGGCGCTCGCGGTCGGCGTGGTCCTCGGCACTCTCCGCGCGTGGGACACTGGAGGGCGCTATGACTGCCCTCCCCCTCGTCTTCGACGCGCCCAAGCGCGGCCTGCCGCCGCGCCACCTCGCCGACCTCTCCGCCGACCAGCGCCGGGAGGCCGTCGCCGCGCTCGGTGAGAAGCCGTTCCGCGCCGCGCAGCTGTCGAACCACTACTTCAGCCGGCTGACCGTCGACCCGGCCGAGATGACCGATATCCCGGCCGCCGCGCGGGACCGCCTGGTGGACGACCTCATGCCACCCCTGTGGACGGAGCTGCGCAGCGTCGAGGCCGACGGCGGCACGACGCGCAAGACGCTGCTGCGCGCGCACGACGGCACGCTGGTCGAGAGCGTCCTGATGCGCTACCCCGACCGCGCCACGCTGTGCATCTCGTCGCAGGCGGGCTGCGGCATGGCGTGCCCGTTCTGCGCGACCGGCCAGGGCGGGCTGACCCGCAACCTGTCCACGGCGGAGATCGTGGACCAGGTGCGGCGCGGCGCGGCGGCCATGCGCGACGGCGAGCTGCCCGGTGGCCCGGGGCGGCTGTCGAACATCGTGTTCATGGGCATGGGCGAGCCGCTGGCCAACTACAAGCGCGTGGTCGAGGCGGTGCACCGCATCTGCGACCCGGCGCCGGAGGGGTTGGGCATCTCGCAGCGCTCGGTGACCGTGTCGACGGTCGGGCTGGTGCCGGCGATCCGGAAGCTGACGGAGGAGGGCCTCCAGGTCCGGCTGGCCGTGTCGCTGCACACGCCGGACGACGAGCTGCGCGACACCCTCGTGCCGGTGAACACGCGGTGGAAGGTGGCGGAGGTGCTGGAGGCCGCGCGGGGCTACGCCGACCGCACCGGCCGCCGGGTGTCGATCGAGTACGCCCTGATCCGCGACATCAACGACCAGCCGTGGCGGGCCGACCTGCTCGGCAAGCTCCTACGCCGGCACCTGGGCCAACTGGTGCACGTCAACGTCATCCCGCTGAACCCGACGCCGGGCTCGAAGTGGGACGCCTCGCCGAAGCCGGTGGAGCGGGAGTTCGTCCGGAGGGTCAACGAGCAGGGCGTCGCCTGCACCGTCCGCGACACCAGGGGCCAGGAGATCGCCGCCGCCTGCGGCCAGCTCGCCGCCGAGGGCTGAGCCCCACCCCTCGATCGAGCGCTTCTTCAACCCGCCTGAGACTTGACTGGAAACTTTCCCCGGCGGTCCAGTTTCCCATTGGGGGAAAGTTGGCCATTGGGGAAAGTTTTCTTGGTCTGCAGGCTGTATCCGTGACACAGTGTCGTGGTGGACCACACCGAGCAGTCAGGTGAAGTTGTGCTTCGGCACGGCCTCGAACGACTCGCCGACCTGCTCGGGCGGACTTGGGAGCTGTCGCCCCGCACAGACGTGACCACCCGTGGTGGTGTGGACGCTCTCGTCGACGTGCGGCCGCCCGACGGTGGAATCCAGGCGCAGTTGGCGGTCGAGGTGAAGTCCCGCCTGACCCCGCGTCAGGTGGAGGACGACCTGCTGCCGCGGTGGGAACTCATCAAGCAAATTAACTCCGGGACGAACCTGGTGGTCGTGGCTCCCTGGCTGGACCGACGGACCCGAGACCTCCTCCGCGAGCGCGGCATCGGATACCTGGACCTCACGGGGAACGTCCACCTCCGGGTGCCGCGACCTGCGATCGTCATCCACACGGATGGAGCGGTGAAGGACCCGCGTGGTGGTGCGCAGTCCCGAGCCGGCGGTCCGACGCTCGCGGGTCCGAGAGCCGGTCGGCTGATCCGCGCGCTCGTCGACCACGCTCCGCCCTATCGCGCGACCCAGCTCGCGCAACTCACCGGGCTGAGCCTCCCCTGGGTCTCGAAGCTGTTGACGCGACTAGAGGAGCAACTCCTGATCCGCCGGGACGGTCGCGTTGTCACGGAGGTGGAGTGGCCGGACCTCCTCCGCGCTCGTGCCGGGTCTTACGACCTGCTGCGGCAGAACCCGTTCGTCCGGATGCTGGCGCCCAACGGGAGCGAGCACGTGCTCGGCAACGTCGAACCACGTCCGCACGGTGCTCCCGGGACGTACCCCGAGGTGGTCGTCACCGGCCACTACGCGGCCCGCCAGGTGGCGCCCGTGGCGTCCGGCGGGCAGTTGATGCTCTACGTCCACGATGGTCCGCACGCCGTGGACGAGGTGGCCGACCGGCTGGGACTGCTCCGTGTCGACGCGGGCGGTGACGTGCTGGTGATGCGGAGCCATGATGAAGTCGTCTTCGACCGCTGGCGCGAGGTCGACGGTATCCCGCACGTGGCGTTGAGCCAGTTGGTCGTGGACTGCCTGGCGGGACCCGGGAGGTTGCCCGCGGAGGGCGAGGCAGTGCTGCGGTACATGGCCGAGCACGTGGACGAGTGGCGTGACACCGGCCTGTCGACCGGGTGAGCGTCCGAGCAGGAGCGAGGGTTCGTGTCGAAGGTGCCGGATGGCGTCGATCGGGATCGGCTGACCATCACCGCCCGCAAAGTGCTGCTCGACGGGTTGGAGGCGCTTGCTTCCCATCGGTCGGCGATCACGGTGATCGGAGCGCAGGCGGTCTACTTGCGCACGGTGAACGCGGCGCTCAGAAGCGCCGCGTTCACCTCCGACGGTGACTTGGCGATCGATCCGGCCGTCCTGGGCGACGAGCCCCTGGTGGACGAGGCGCTCGTCGCGGCGGGTTTCAGGCTCCGCAACGCCGACCAACCCGGTCTGTGGGTCCGATCCGAAGTTGTCGGTGGTGGGGAGGTCGACATCGAGTTGGACATCCTTGCCGGCGCCTCGCTCACGACCGGCGGCCGTGCTGCCAGGATTCCCCCGCACGGGAAGATGTCCGTCAAGAAGGTCCCAGGCATCGAGGTCGCCGTGGTGGATCGCTCTCCGGTGGTGGTGCGGAGCCTTGCTCCGGAGGACGTCCGCAGCGTGGAGGTGGCCGTTGCAGGGCCCGTGGCACTGCTCGTGTCGAAGGCCTTCAAGATCCACGATCGCCTCGAGAACGCGGCGAACCGCCCGGACCGCCTCGTGGACAAGGACGCGGCGGACGTTCTGCGCATCATGATGACGATCCCGGTGAGGGAAGTCGCCACTTCGTTCGCCCGCCTGGTCCGCGATCCGCGGGTCGGGAGCATCGCGGCCGGGGGATTGGCGCTGTTGCGGAGGCAGTTCGGTGGGGCGGACGCGGCCGGGGTGCGGATGGCTGTGAACGCGCTCGCCGGTGACCTCGACGGTGAACGCGTGCGTCTGCTGGCACCGACGTACGTTCGCAACCTCGGCGAACGGTAGCCGACGACCGGTCCTCACCCGCCGAACGACCGCGACGGCACCCGCACCCGGGAGCCGTCGCGGCCGGGGGTGGTCAGACGACTTCGTTCAGCTTGCCCGTCGCCACGTCGAAGACGAAGCCCCGCACCGAGTCCTGCACCGGCACGAACGGGCTGTTGCGGATCCTCGCGATCGACTGCCGCACGTCCTCCTCCAGGTCGCTGAACGCCTCCGCCGCCCACGACGGCTTGACGCCCGTCTCGTCCTGGATCGAGCGCTTGAACTCGTCGTCGGTGAACGTCAGCATGCCGCAGTCGGTGTGGTGGATCAGGATCACCTCGCGGGTGCCCAGCAGGCGCTGGCTGATCGCCAGCGAGCGGATCTCGTCCTCGGTCACGACGCCGCCCGCGTTGCGGATCACGTGGGCCTCGCCCTCGTTCAGGCCGAGCACCCGGTAGACGTCGAGGCGCGCGTCCATGCACGCCACGACGGCGACGCCCTTCGCAGGCGGGAGGGGGAGGGGGCCGGAGAAGTCGGCCGCGTAGGCCGCGTTGTTCGCCAGGAGTTCGTCCGTCACGGACATGCGGTGGTCCTCATCTGCGGGAGCGGGTGACGTGTGCGCTGCGTCACCGAGCCAACTGCCGCACGGGCGCTCCGGCAACCGGTGCCCAGCCCGTGGGACCGGTTGACCGCACTCCACCCACTGTTCGGACGAAGAGAGGACCGCTCACGTCGAAACCGCCCGCGAACGGCGGAACTCCCGGCACGAACGGGCGCGCCGGGAGTTCGGGTGTCACGAGGCGGAGTCAGCGCCGCCAGGAGGTGCGGCTGCGGACCTGGTCCCAGATCAGCAGGCCGGCCAGGAGGACGCCCACGAGGACCACCCAGATGTCCTCGGTGCGGCCGTGGTGGTTGCCGATCAGCAGGCCGAACACCGCCAGGGTCGACAGCCAGCCCGCGATCTTGATGCCCTTGGGGAACGTGCCGTGCCAACCCCACTCCGCCGACGGCTCCTCGTGGGGGTCGACCGCCGGACGCTTGTCCAGTTCCGAGGACGAAGACACAGCCGCACGACCTTCCTGCCGATCACGTTCACCAACGCCGTCATGGTCGCACACCGCGCCACCGGGCGAGACGTGAGGTGCGCGGCACCGCGACCCGCGCGCCACCACGCCGACCGGAGCGCGGCGGCACAGGCGCACCCGTGCTGACCGGCGTCAACTTTCGTCGGAGGTGGTCGAGACCAAGGGACGCCGCCGGCGGGTGGTCCGGTCTCCTACCGTGGTCCGCTGTGACGTCCGTCGTTCAGCGGCTGCGGCCGGTGCTGCCCGACCTCCGGGAGGGCCCGGCCGCGTTCCTGCGCGCCCACGCCGAGCGCCTGGGCCAGGTCACGCCGTGGCGCGCGGGCCGCGAGGTGCTCGCCGTCCTCGTGCTCCTCGGGCTCGACGTGTTCCCGGGCTGGATCACCGGCGAGTGGCGGCCGTCCGGGTGGCTGCTCGTCGCCACGGGCGTCGGCTACGTCCTGATCTACCTGGGCAGGCTGTTGTTCCCCGCGCTGGCGCTGCTCGCGGCGACGTGGGTCGTCTTCAGCACCGAGCACGGCGGCATCGCGCTGGTCGTGATGCTCGCCTACGCGGCCGGCTACCGGATCGCGCCGTGGCAGCGCGCGTTGCTCACCGCCGTGCTCGCGCTGGCGATCCACGTGTTCGCGTGGGGCCTGTCCACCCCCGGCCTGTCCGGGACGTTCGGCCAGTGGGTGATGCTCACCGTGTACTGCATGGTGGTGGCCCTGCCGTTCCTGGTCGGCCGGTACGCGGCGCAGCGCAACGCCCTGGTAGCGGCCTTGCAGGAGCGCGAGGAGCGGGTGGTGCGCGAGCGGCGGATGGTGTCGCGCCAGGTGCGGCTGCGCGAGCGCAACCGGATCGCCCAGGACATGCACGACAGCCTCGGCCACCGGCTCAGCCTCATCTCGGTGCACGCGGGCGCGCTGGCCCTGGACACCGGGCTGGGGGAGCGGCAGCGGGAGGCGGTGGGGGTGCTGCGCAGCGCGGCCCTCACCGCGATGGAGGAGCTGCGCGGGGTCATTGGCGTGCTGCGGCGCGACGAGGAGCCCGAGGAGGACCAGGTCCGGCGCACCGTGGAGGCGATCGACGAGCTGGTCGACGGCGCGCGGCGGGCCGGCGTGCGGGTCAGCCTGGTCCGCGGCGGCCAACCCGTGCTGCTGCCCGCGAAGGTCAGCCACGCCGCCTACCGCATCGCCCAGGAGGGCCTGACCAACGCCAACAAGCACGCGCCCGGCGCGAGCGTGCAGGTGACCGTGAAGTACGAGCCGGACGCGCTGGTGGTGGAGGTCCGCAACAACCCGCCCCGCGCCAAGCTGCCCAGCGGCGGCGGGTTCGGCCTGGTCGGGTTGGGCGAACGGGTGCGGCTGGCCGGCGGCATGCTGCACGTCGGCGAGCTGCCGACCGGCGGGTTCCGGATCGCGGCCGTGCTGCCCTACGAGGACACCGCCGCGGCGGACGACGAGCCCGCCGACGACCCGGTGGACGTCGAGGCGCCCGCCCGGCCGACCGGCATCCGCAAGTGGGCGGGCGTGGGTTCGATCGTGCTGGCCGGGGTCGTGGTGCTCGTGGTCGTCGGCGGCTACACGTGGATCGGGACGCAGCCGGTCACCAAGGTCGTGTCCGAGGAGCTGTACGACTCGATCGAGGTGGGGCAGTCGCAGGCCGACGTGATGGCCCGGCTGCCGGGCGGCGCGGAGCCGCCGCTGGGCGACATCCGGTCCGACGCCGCGCCCGAGCCGCCCGGGACGTCGTGCGAGTACCGGGTGGCCGACGTGCAGACCTACTCCTCCCGGGCGACCAAGATCGTGCGGTTCTGCTTCGCGAACGGCACGCTAGTCGAGAAGAACACCCACCTGCAGGGGATGTGAGCGTGATCCGGGTCCTGATCGCCGACGACGAGCCGCTGATGCGCGCGGGCATCAAGGCCATCCTCGGCACCGCCGACGACATCGACGTGGTCGCCGAGGCCGGTGACGGGCGGGAGGCCGTGCGCTCCGCGGTGGAACGGCGGGTGGACGTCGCCGTGCTCGACATCCGCATGCCCCGCCTGGACGGCCTGGCCGCGGCACGCGAGCTGCGCACCGCCGCGCCCTCGGTGCGGGTGGTGATGCTCACCACGTTCGGCGAGGACGACAACATCGTCCGGGCGCTGTCCGACGGCGCGGCGGGGTTCCTGCTGAAGGACTCGGCGCCGGAGGAGCTGCTGCGGGCCGTCCGCGCGGTCCACTCGGGGGAGGCATACCTGTCGCCCATGGTGACGAGCCGGGTGGTGGGGATGGTGGCGCAGGTAGGCCAGCCGCGCCGGCAGGAGGCGAGGCGCCAGGTCGAGGGGCTGACCGAGCGCGAGGTGGAGGTGCTGTCGCTGCTCGGGCTGGGCATGTCCAACGCCGACGTGGGGCAGCGGCTGCACATGAGCGAGGCGACCGTGAAGACGTACGTGAGCCGGCTGCTGGCCAAGCTCGGGCTCACCAACCGGGTGCAGGCGGCCCTGCTGGCGCGGGACGCGGGCCTGGCGAACTAGGCGCGCGGAAATTCAGGTGCGCACAGGGGTGTGCCCCGCCGAGATGCTCGACGGGGCACACCCTGAGTGGTTGTCAGCTGAGAGCGTCGTCATGCCCTGGCGCGATTGCCGGTCACCATGCGGTAGATCCCGAGCACGATCAGCGAACCGAGGATGGCGAGCAGCCAGGTGCTCAAGTCGAAGAAGGTGTTGATGTCGGTACCGAAGATGGCACGACCGACGAAGCCACCGATGATGGCGCCGACGATGCCGAGCAGCATCGTGATGATGATGCCGCCGGGGTCCCGACCAGGCATGATGGCCTTGGCGATGGCACCCGCGATGAGGCCGAGGACGATCCAACCCAAGATGCCCACGGGGGCTCTCCTTCCTGATGGCCGCGACGGGCGGATCCGTCGGGCGCTTGATCGAGGAATGCCCACGTTCGGGTGAGACCACGCGCTCGTTATCCTTATGTTATCGAAGTACCGCTGTGCGGCCTATCAGGTCGGCTCGGGGACAATGGTGCGTGATGAGCACACCACGCACGGTCCTGGTCCTCGGGTCGACCGGGTCGATCGGCACCCAGGCCCTCGACGTCATCGCCGCCAACCGCGACCGGTTCTCCGTGGTCGGCCTGTCCGCGGGGGGTGCGGACCCCGCCGCCCTGGCCGCGCAGGCCGTCGAGTTCGGGGTGCGGGCCGTGGCCGTCGCGCGCGCCACCGCGGTGGAGGACGTCACGCTGGCCCTTTATGCCGAAGCGCAGAAACGCGGTTACGCGAAGGGCGCTTTCCGGTTGCCGCGCATTTTCGCCGGTCCGACCGCTATGACCGATTTGGTGGATTCCACAACGGCCGACGTGGTGCTCAACGGCATCACCGGTTCCATCGGGCTCGCACCGACGCTGCACGCGCTCAAGACCGGGGCCACGCTCGCCCTCGCCAACAAGGAGTCGCTCATCGCGGGCGGCCCGCTCGTGCTCAAGGCGGCCAAGCCCGGCCAGCTCGTGCCCGTCGACTCCGAGCACTCCGCCCTGGCCCAGTGCCTGCGCGGCGGCCGGGCCGACGAGGTCGCCAAGCTGGTCCTCACCGCCTCCGGCGGCCCGTTCCGCGGCCGCACCCGCGCCGACCTCGCCGACGTCACCGCGCGTGAGGCGATGGCCCACCCCACGTGGTCGATGGGCCCGGTCATCACCGTCAACTCGGCCAGCCTGGTGAACAAGGGGCTGGAGCTGATCGAGGCGCACCTGCTGTTCGGCGTGCCCTACGACCGCATCGACGTGGTGGTGCACCCCCAGTCGATCGTGCACTCGATGGTCACCTTCACCGACGGCTCGACGCTCGCCCAGGCCAGCCCGCCGGACATGCGGCTGCCGATCGCCCTGGCCCTGGGCTGGCCCGACCGCGTACCCGGCGCCGCCGCCGCGTGTACCTTCGACGTCGCGACGGCGTGGACGTTCGAGCCGCTGGACGACGAGACGTTCCCCGCGGTGCGGCTGGCCAGGCAGGCGGGTTCGACGGGCGGTTGCCTGCCGGCGGTCTACAACGCGGCGAACGAGGAAGCGGTCGCGGTCTTCCTCGGCGGCGGCACGTCGTTCACCTCCATCGTGGACACTGTCGAACGGGTGCTCGCGGAGGCGGACGGCTGGGCGCACGAGCCGGTCGACGTCGCCGAAGTCCTCGCGGCGGAGCAGTGGGCTCGGGCGCGGGCGCGGGAACTCGTGGCCACCTCGGTGGGGTCTGGAAGGGACTGACGTGCTCGTTTTCCTGGGCATCCTGTTGTTCGCCCTGCTCATCGGCATCTCGATCGCGCTGCACGAGCTGGGTCACCTGGCCACGGCGAAGATGTTCGGGATGAAGGTGACCCGGTACTTCATCGGGTTCGGGCCCCGCATCTGGTCCTTCCGCCGGGGCGAGACCGAGTACGGTGTCAAGGCCATCCCGGCCGGCGGGTTCTGCGAGATCGTGGGCATGACCGCGCTGGAGGAGGTCGCTCCCGAGGACCGGCACCGCGCGTTCAACCGGCAGAAGACCTGGAAGCGCGTGGTCGTGCTCTCCGCGGGCTCCATCACGCACTTCATCGTCGGCTTCGTGATCCTGTACTTCATGGCCGTCACCATGGGCATCCCGAACCTGCGCGACAGCGCGCTGGTCGCCGAGGTGGCCCCGTGCGTGCAGAGCAGCACCCAGGGCGAGTGCGCCCCGGGCGCGCCGGCGCCGGCCAGGGACGCGGGCTTCCAGGTCGGCGACGAGATCCTCGCCGTCGCCGGCACGGCCACCCCCACCTGGGGCGACGTGCTCCAGAAGACCCGCGAGCGGTCCGGGCCGACCGAGTTCAGGGTGCTGCGCGACGGCGACGAGCTGACCCTCACCGCGGACGTGGCCCGGGTCGAGCGCGAGCTGGAGCGCAAGGACGGCACGCGCTACAAGACCGAGGTCGGCGCGATCGGCGTGGTCCAGCAGCGCAACTTCGAGTACAACGCGCTCACCGCGTTCGGCGGCGCCACGCAGTTCACCGGCACCATGTTCGAGAACACCTGGCGCGGCCTGATCAACTTCCCGAAGAAGATCCCCGCCGTCATCGAGGCCATCGGCGGCGGCGAGCGCGACATCGACAGCCCGGTCAGCGTGGTCGGCGCGAGCAGGCTCGGCGGCGAGGCGGTCGACCGCGGCCTGTGGCAGCTGTTCTGGCTGATGCTCGCGGGGCTGAACTTCTTCGTCGGTGTGTTCAACCTCCTGCCGCTGCTCCCGCTCGACGGCGGTCACATCGCCGTCAACCTCTACGAGCGGGTGCGAGACTGGATCCGGAAGCTGCGCGGCCTGCCCGCCGGCGCGCCGGTCAACTACCTGCGGCTGCTGCCGCTCACCTACTTCGTGATCTTCGTCGGCGGATCGGTGACGCTGCTGACGATCACGGCGGACATCGTCAACCCCATCAAGCTCTTCCAGTGATCCCAGTGAGAGGTGCCAGTTCATGAGTGACGGCGTCATGCTCGGCCTGCCGGCGATGCCTCCTCCGGTGTTGTCGGAGCGGCGCAAGACCCGCCAGCTCATGGTGGGTTCCGTCGGGGTCGGCAGCGAGTTCCCGGTGTCGGTGCAGTCGATGACCACCACGGTGACCGCGGACGTGAACGCGACGTTGCAGCAGATCGCGGAGCTGACCGCGGCCGGGTGCGACATCGTGCGGGTCGCCTGCCCCTCGCAGGACGACGCGGACGCGCTGGCCGCGATCGCCAGGAAGTCCCAGATCCCGGTCATCGCCGACATCCACTTCCAGCCCAAGTACGTGTTCGCGGCCATCGAGGCCGGGTGCGCGGCGGTGCGGGTGAACCCCGGCAACATCAAGAAGTTCGACGACAAGGTCCGCGAGATCGCCCAGGCCGCCAAGGACCACAACACCCCGATCCGGATCGGGGTCAACGCGGGCTCGCTCGACCCGCGGTTGATGGCGAAGTACGGCAAGGCGACGCCCGAGGCGCTGGCCGAGTCGGCGCTGTGGGAGGCGTCGCTGTTCGCCGAGCACGACTTCCACGACCTGAAGATCAGCGTGAAGCACAACGACCCGGTCGTGATGATCCGGGCCTACGAGCTGCTGGCCGAGCAGTGCGACTACCCGCTGCACCTCGGCGTGACCGAGGCGGGGCCCGCGTTCCAGGGCACCATCAAGTCCGCGGTCGCGTTCGGCGCGCTGCTGCGTCAGGGGATCGGCGACACGATCCGGGTGTCGCTGTCCGCGCCGCCCGTGGAGGAGGTCAAGGTCGGCCACCAGATCCTCCAGTCGCTCAACCTGCGCCCGCGCAAGCTCGAGATCGTCTCCTGCCCCTCCTGCGGTCGGGCCCAGGTGGACGTCTACACGCTGGCCGAGCAGGTCACGGCGGGTCTGGAGGGCATGGAGGTGCCGCTGCGCGTGGCCGTCATGGGCTGCGTGGTGAACGGGCCCGGCGAGGCGCGCGAGGCGGACCTCGGCGTGGCGTCGGGCAACGGCAAGGGCCAGATCTTCGTCAAGGGCCAGGTGATCAAGACCGTGCCCGAGCACCAGATCGTGGAGACCCTGATCGAGG
The DNA here is from genome assembly GCF_044544865.1 of Actinosynnema sp. NPDC053489. Classification (NCBI taxonomy): domain Bacteria; kingdom Bacillati; phylum Actinomycetota; class Actinomycetes; order Pseudonocardiales; family Pseudonocardiaceae; genus Actinosynnema; species Actinosynnema sp. NPDC053489. The sequence continues at coordinate 137,543 of NZ_JBITXT010000008.1, forward strand.
AGGCCATGCGCATCGCCGAGGAGATCGGGGAGACCGCCGAGGGCGGCGAGCCCGTGGTGACGGTCGGCTGAGCGGGTGGCGGACGCGCGGGTAACGCGGTGCATCTGGCAGGCTTGACGACGTGCTGAGGTTGGCTGGGGCGCGCTTGCTCGACGAGCGGGACCTGCCCGAGGTCCTCGCGGTGCTCGCGGCCGACCCGGTGGCGTCCTGCATGGTCGCCGCACGGGTCGAGGTCGCGGGCCTCGACCCATGGCGGCTGGGTGGCGAGGTCTGGGCCTACGACCACCGGTCGCTGCGCGGCGGCCGGGTCGACGCCCTGTGCTTCGCCGGGCCCAACCTCATCCCGCTGAGCGGCAACGCGGCGGCGCTGCGCGGCTTCGCCGACCGGGCCCGCCGCCGCGGCCGCATGTGCTCCTCGCTGGTCGGGCCCGCCGAGCAGGTGCTCGGCCTGTGGGACGAGCTGGCGCCGGACTGGGGACCGGCCCGCGAGGTGCGCGCCGACCAGCCGTTGATGGCGCTGGGCGGCAGCCCGTCGATCCAGCTCGACCCGCTGGTGCGGCCCGTGCGGCCCGACGAGCTGGACCGGTACCTGCCGGCCGCGATCGCCATGTTCATCGAGGAGGTCGGCGTCGACCCGTGCGCCGAGGACGGCGGCGCGTCCTACCGGGCGCGCGTGGCCGAGCTGATCGCGGGCGGGCGGGCGTTCGCCCGGTTCGAGGGCGGCGACGTGGTGTTCAAGGCCGAGATCGGGGCCATGTCCGCGAAGGTCGGGCAGATCCAGGGCGTGTGGGTGCGGCCGGACCGGCGCGGGCACGGCATCGGCGCGGCGGGCACGGCGGCGGTCGCCGAACGGTTGGTGAAAGGGCTGGGCCGGACGGCCTCGCTGTACGTGAACTCCTACAACGACGTGGCCAGGGCCGCGTACCGCAAGATCGGGTTCTCCCAGGTCGGGCAGTACGCCACGGTGCTGTTCTGAGCGTCCGCGCCGCACGGCATACTCGGCCCGTGATCGCGCGCAAGCCGGCTTCGCCCGGGCTGATCCTGTTCGGGGTCGTCCTGCTGCTCGTCAGCGGCTGCGGCCTGTTCTCCTCCCGGCCCGGGCCCGACCAGGTGGCGGGCGACTTCCTGACCAGGTTCGCGTCGGGCGACGTCGACGGCGCGGCCGGGCTGACCGACGACCCCGGCACCGCCAAGGACCTGCTGGCCAAGGTCCGGGAGGTGCTCAAGCCGGAGGGCGCGGCCGCCTCGGTCGGGCAGGTCCGCTCGGCGGGCGAGTCGACGACCGCCGACGCCACCGCGTCGCTGGACTGGGACCTCGGGCACGGGCACCGGTGGAGCTACGAGACGAGGTTCGAGCTGCGCCGCCAGGAGGACGACTGGAAGGTCCACTGGGCGCCCTCGGTCGCGCACCCCAAGCTCGCCGTGCAGCAGACCCTCGGCCGGGCCGAGGTCGAGCCCGCGCCGGCCCCGGTGCTGGACCGGGACGGCACGCCGCTGCTCGCGCCGGAGCAGGTCGTGTCGGTCCTGCTCGACGCGAAGGAGGCCGGCGACGTGAACGCGGTGGCCACCGCCCTGGCGACCGCCCTGACGCCCATCGACCCGGCGATCACCCGCGAGTCGATCGTGGACGGCGCGGCGAAGGTGCCCGCGGGGCAGGTCTACCAGGTGGCCGCGCTGCGCGACGCGGACTACCAGACCGTGAAGCCCGCGATCTACGAGCTGCCGGGCGTGCGGTTCACCTCGCAGACCAGCCTGCTCGCGCCGTCGCGCACGTTCGGCTCGCAGGTGCTGCCGGCCGTGCGCAAGGCCGTGGAGGAGGAGATCGCCGGCAAGTCGGGGCTGCGCGTCTACACGGTGAACGCGGCGGGCGACGAGGTGGAGACCCTGTACGAGCAGGCCCCGGAGCCGGCGCAGGCCATCCAGACGGCGTTGAGCCGGACCGTGCAGACCGCGGCGGAGGACGCCCTGGAACCCGTGCCGCAGGCGGCGATGCTGGTGGCGCTGCAGGCCACGACCGGCGAGGTGCTGGCCGTGGCGCAGAACGGCCCGGCCGACGCGGAGGGCGCGGTCGCGTTGACCGGCCGCTACCCGCCCGGGTCCACGTTCAAGATCGTGACGGCCGCGACGGCCCTGGCGTCCGGGCAGGCGACGGCCGACAGCCCGCTGCCGTGCCCCGGCAAGGCCGTCATCGACGGCCGCCGGGTCGTGCCGAACGACCGCGAGTTCGACAAGGGCACGATCCCGCTGCACTCGGCGTTCGCGTTCTCGTGCAACACCACGTTCGCGCAGCTCGCCGCCGGGATGGCGCCGGACGCGCTGACCAAGGCCGCGGACTCGTTCGGCCTCGGGGTCGACTTCGAGGTTCCGGCGATCACCACGATCACCGGCTCCGTGCCGCCCGCCGACGACGTGGTGGAGCGGGCGGAGGACGGCTTCGGCCAGGGCAGGGTGCTCGCCAGCCCGTTCGGCATGGCCCTGGTGGCGGCCACGACGGCGACCGGCAGGATGCCCGTGCCGACCCTGCTGAAGGGCCGGGAGACCAAGGTCGACCACACCCCGGCACCGCCCGCGCCCGCGGTGCTGGAGCCGCTGCGGGCGATGATGCGCGAGGTCGTCGAGTCCGGCACCGCGCCGCAGCTCAAGCCGTACGGTGACGTGCGCGGCAAGACCGGCACGGCGCAGTTCGGGGACGGCACGAACTCCCACGGCTGGTTCGTCGGCTACCGGGGCGACGTGGCCTTCGCCACCCTGCTCCTGGGCACCAACAGCTCGGGTCCGGCGGTCGACGCCTCGGCCCGCTTCCTGGCCGCGCTGGGCTGAGCCGGGCGCGAGGGGACAGGTGGCGCGGGGCCCGTCGCGCCGAGCCGTAATCTGGGGGCATGTCCGTGCGTGCCGTCCTCAAGCCAGGGGTGCTGTCCCCCCGTCGTCCGGTGCCCGCCAACATCGAGCGGCCCGAGTACGTCGACCGCCCCGAACCCAAGCGCAACACCGACCCCTGGGTGCAGCCGCCCGAGGTGGTCGAGGCGATGCGCGTCGCCGGCCGGCTCGCGGCGCAGGCGTTGCAGGAGGCGGGCAAGGTGATCGTGCCCGGCGTGACCACCGACGAGATCGACGCGGTCGCGCACGAGTTCCTCTGCGACCACGGCGCGTACCCCTCCACGCTCGGCTACCGCGGTTTCCCCAAGTCCTGCTGCACCTCGTTGAACGAGGTCATCTGCCACGGCATCCCCGACTCGACCGTGGTCGAGGACGGTGACATCGTCAACGTCGACGTCACCGCCTACATCGGCGGCGTGCACGGCGACACGAACGCCACCTTCCTCGCCGGCGACGTCAGCGAGGAGGCCCGGCTCCTGGTCGAGCGCACGCACGAGGCCACCATGCGCGCCATCAAGGCGGTCAAGCCGGGGCGGCAGCTCAACGTGGTCGGTCGCGTCATCGAGTCCTACGCCAACCGCTTCGGCTACGGCGTGGTGCGCGACTTCACCGGCCACGGCATCGGCCGCACGTTCCACAGCGGCCTGGTCGTGCTGCACTACGACGCGCCGCACGTGCCCACGGTCATCGAAGAGGGCATGACGTTCACCATCGAGCCGATGATCACGCTCGGCGGCATCGAGCACGACCTGTGGGACGACGGCTGGACGGTCACCACCCGCGACAAGAGCTGGACCGCCCAGTTCGAGCACACGATCCTCGTCACCGCCGACGGCGCGGAGATCCTCACCGCCTGCTGAGCAGCGGCACCAGGGCGGCGGCCACCGCCTCCGGCGACGTCACCGCGCCGAGGTGGTGGCTGTCCAGCTCCACGACCGGCCACCCCCGCTCCCGCGCCGAGGCCGCGGCGTCGGCGTAGGCGGGGCTGAGCCGCACGTACGAGCACGGCCCCGTCCACGCCACGGTGGGCCGGGGCTCCTTGAGGAACGCCAGCGGCACCTCGGGCGCCTCCGCCACGATCTCCTCCAGCAGCCGCACGTCCGGCACCATCGCCGACAGCGCCTCGGGCGCGAACCACAGGTCCCAGCGCGGCATCAACCCGTCCCGCGAGATGGCCTTGAGGTGCGCCATCCGCTCGGCCGGCGCACCGTCGCGCCAGCTGAGCCCCGGCGTGGGCAGGTCGGCGTCGAGGAACACCAGCCCGCGCACGGGCGTCTCCAGCGCGTCGGCGAACGCGGGCAGCAGCGGCCCGGCCCCGCTGTGCCCGACGAGCACCAGCTCGCCCTCGACCGAAGAGTCCTCCACGGCGTCGGCGAACACCCCGATCAGCCGCTGGTGCACGGGGGCGGCGTTCACCGTCACCCGCAGGTCGAGCAGCAGCACGGGGTAGCCCAACCCGGCCAGCGCCGAGGCGAGCGGGCGCAGGCTCGCGGGCCCGAGGTAGGGGCTGTGCACCAGGACCGCGGTGGCGGGGACGTCGACCATGCCGTGGATGATGTCAGCCGGGACCGACACAAGTCCGGTGGTCGGCCCGGCCGACGTGAGGGGACTTCGTGCGCAGTGCGGTGCTGGTGGCCGGCACGACGTCGGACGCGGGGAAGAGCGTGCTGGCGGCGGGCCTGTGCCGGTGGCTCACCCGGCAGGGGGTGCGGACGGCTCCGTTCAAGGCGCAGAACATGTCGAACAACTCGGTCGTGACGGCCGACGGCGGCGAGATCGGCCGCGCGCAGGCGGTGCAGGCCGCCGCGTGCGGGCTGGAGCCGAGCGTGCGGTTCAACCCGGTGCTGCTCAAGCCGGGCGGCGACCGCAGTTCCCAGGTCGTGGTGCTGGGCCGTGCCGTGGGCGAGGTGTCCGCCCGGTCCTACCGGGCGCGCAAGGCCGAGCTGTTCACGACGGTGCTGGACACGCTGGACGGGTTGCGCGACGACTTCGACGTGGTGGTGTGCGAGGGCGCGGGCTCGCCCGCCGAGATCAACCTGCGGGCGAACGACATCGCCAACATGGGCCTGGCGCGGGCGGCGGACCTGCCGGTGCTCGTGGTCGGCGACATCGACCGGGGCGGGGTGTTCGCGCACCTGTTCGGCACGCTGGCCCTGCTCGAACCCGCCGACCAGGCGCTGGTCGCCGGCTTCGTGGTCAACAAGTTCCGCGGCGACCCGGCGCTGCTCGAACCGGGCCTGCGGCAGCTGGGCGCGCTCACCGGCCGTCCCGTGCTGGGCGTGCTGCCGTGGCGGGAGGAGCTGTGGCTGGACGCCGAGGACTCCCTGTCCTACGCGGCGGACGGCGTGATCGGCCGCCCCGAACCGCCCCGCGGCGACCAGTGGCTGCGCGTGGCCGTCGTGCGCCTGCCGCGCATCTCCAACGCCACGGACGTCGAGGCGCTGGCGTGCGAGCCGGGCGTGTCGGTCCGCTTCGTCACCGAACCGTCCCGCCTGGCCGACGCGGACCTCGTCGTCGTGCCGGGCTCGAAGGCCACCGTGGAGGACCTGCGCTGGCTGCGGACCACGGGCCTGGCCGACGCGATCGCCGCGCACGACGGCCCGGTCCTGGGCATCTGCGGCGGCTTCCAGATGCTCGGCAGGACGATCGAGGACGAGGTCGAGTCGCGCGCGGGCGAGGTGGCGGCGCTCGGCCTGCTCGACCTGGACGTGCGGTTCGACCGGGACAAGACCCTGCGCCGACCGCGCGGCACGGCGCTCGGCCACCCCGTGACGGGCTACGAGATCCACCACGGCGTCGTCACCCGCAACGCCGAGGAGGGCCTGGTCACCCTCCCCGACGGCACCCCCGAAGGGGCGCTGCGCGGTCGGGTCGCCGGCACCCACTGGCACGGCCTGCTGGAGAACGACGCCTTCCGCCGGACCCTGCTCCGCTGGGCCGCGGGCCACGCGGGCCGCACCGGCTTCACCCCGGCGCCCGCCACCGACTTCGCCGCCCGCCGGGCCGCCCAACTGGACCTGCTGGGCGACCTGGTGGCCGACCACCTCGACACGACCGCCGTCTGGGACCTGCTCGAGAACGGCACCCCGCCGGGACTGCCCACCATCCCTCCCGCGGGCCCCCCACCACTTCCCTGACCGCGACCCACCGAGGCCCGGTTCGCCACGGCTTCGGCCGGCCTGGGGGTGCCCGGGAGAGCCCGGGTCACATCGAGCCGGACCTGCCTCCGGCCCCCACCAGCCCCGGTTCGCCCACCCGGGCCCTCACCCGGTCGACCCGCCCCCACCGCACCGTCGTCGCCGCCATCCCGACGATCACCAACCCGGCCGCACCCAACCGGACCGCCGACACCGTCTCACCCAGCAGCAACCACCCGGACAACATCCCCGCCACCGGCACCAACAGCGCGAACGGCACCACCGCGCTCGCCTCGTACGTCCTCAGCAGCAGGTTCCACAACCCGAACCCGAGCAGCGTCGACACCCAGGCGATGAACAGGATCGAACCGACCCCGGTCCAGCTCAGGCCGCGCAACGCCGCCAGGTCGGCGGCGGGCCCCTCGATCGACAGCGACAGCCCGAGCAGCGGCAGCACCGCCACCGCGCTCACCCACACGATGAAGTTGAGCGGGTCCGGCGGCCGGGCGTACCGGGTCACCACGTTGGCCACGCCCCACGCCGCCGCGCCGAGCACGACCAGCAGGAACGCCGAGATCGGGCTGCCGACCCCGTAGTCGAACGCGATCACCGCGATCCCCGTCGCCGCCACCCCCATGCCGACCAGCTGCACGGGACGGGGGCGTTCGCGCAGCAGCACGGCGGCGAACAGCACCGTGAAGAACACCTGGCTCTGCAACACCAACGACGACAGCCCGGCGGGCATCCCGGCCGCCATCCCGACGAACAGCAACCCGAACTTGGCCACCCCCAGCGCCAGCGCGACCGCGACGACCCACCTCCACGCCACCCTGGGCCGTCCGACGAAGAACAACGCGGGCACGGCGGCGGCCAGGAACCGCAGGGCGGAGAAGAACAGCGGCGGGAAGTCGCGCAGCCCCACCTTGATGACGACGAAGTTGACCCCCCAGATGGTGGCGACGAGCACGGCTATCGCGACGTGGCGTGGTTTCACGCCTCCGAGTCTCAGCGCCAAAATCATTTAGCACCAGCGACGAGTTCTGAAGATTTCGGTTTAGGATCGCTACATGCTGGATTTCGGACGGCTCCGCGCCCTGCACGCGGTCGCGACGCACGGTTCGGTCGGGGCGGCGGCCACCGCCCTGGGCTACACGCCCTCGGCGGTGTCGCAGCAGATCGCCAAGCTGGAGCGGGAGACCCGCACCACGCTGCTGGAACGCCGGGGTCGCGGTGTCGCGCTGACCGACGCGGCGCACCTGCTGTCGGCCACCGCCGGGCAGGTGCTCGCGCTGGTCGAGCACGCCGAGGTGGCCCTGGAGGAGCAGCGCGGCGCGGCCGTCGGCGAGCTGCGGGTCGGCGCGTTCGCCACGGCCGCGCGCGGCCTGCTGCCCGCGGCGCTGGTGCGGTTGGCCGAGCGGCACCCCCAACTGGACGTGCGGCTGGTCGAACTCGACCCGCCGGACGGGCTGGAGGCCGTGGCGCGCGGCGAGCTGGACCTGGCCGTCACGCACGACTGGGTGAACACGCCGCTGGCCGTGCCGGAGCCGGTGTCGCGGGCGCGGCTCGGCGAGGACGTCGCGGACGTGCTGCTGCCGGTCGGGCACCCGCTGGCGGACCGGGAGTCGGTGACGCCGGAGGACCTGGCCGGCGAGCGGTGGATCTGCCAGCCGGAGGGGACGATCTGCCACGACTGGCTGGTGAACACCTTCCGGGGCGCGGGCATGGAACCCGACCTGGCCTACCGGATCGCCGAGTACGAGACCCAGTTGGCGTTGCTGGGCCGGGGGATCGGCGTGGCGCTGCTGCCGCGGCTGGGCCGCGGGGTGTTGCCGGGCTCGGTGCGCGCGGTGCCGTTCCTGCCGACGCCGACCCGCCGGGTGTTCGCGGTGTGGCGCACGCAGGCCGGCCGCCGGCCCGCGGTGACCGCCACCCTCGCCGCGCTGCGGGACTGCTGGGAGGAGCGGGAGACGGCGTGAGGTAACGATCGCGCATCCGGCCGTTGCGGCGGCCGGACCCGCGGCGACTACCGGTTGGGGGCTCGAGCCACTCACCAAGGGGCTTCCCGCGGAATCCGCCACCGCGGGAGGCCCCCGCCCCGCGCGCCGCGGCGCGACGGCCGAACCGGCGCGTCAGCCCTTGTGGCGCTCCAGCAACTCCTCCAGGAAGCCGCCCGCCTCGGCCGCCGCCCGGGCCGCGTCGCCGTCGCGCACCGCGTCGAGCAGGCCGGCGTGGGACACCTGGTCGTCCTCGTGGTCGGTCTCCACGGTGGCCGTGATGCTCGCCCGGACCGCTTCGGTCAGGCCCTGGTACAGCTCGGCCAGCAGGGTGTTGTAGGAGCACTGGACGAGCAGCACGTGGAACGCGGTGTCGCGCTCCACCAGCCGGGTCCAGTCCTTGGCGGTCAGCGCCGCGTCCCGCTCGGCCAGCAGCTGTTCGAGCTTGCGCAGGTCCTCGTCGGTGCGGTGGGTGGCGGCCAGGCGCGCGCCCTCGACCTCCAGCGTCCGGCGCACCTCGAGCACCTCGCGCAGCTCGGTGCCGCACAGCCGGCGCACCGCGCCGGACAGCTCGCTGGTCGCGCGGACGAACGTGCCGTCCCCCTGGCGCACCTCCAGCAGCCCGGCGTGGGACAACGCGCGCACCGCCTCCCGCACGGTGTTGCGACCCACGCCCAGGGCGGTGACCAGCTCCGGCTCCGGCGGGATGCGGCGGCCGACCGGCCATTCACCGGCGGCGATCGCGCTCCTCATCTGATCGATCACCTGGTCGACGAGCCCGGCCCGCCGGGTAGTGGCCAACGGCACAGCGTCATCCTTTCATCCGAACATCCCACGTCTGTAATAGTAGGCCGGTGCCAATCCAGCAGACCCGGCCAGACTGGTCACCGTCGAACCCCCACACTGCCACCGATGGCGGTGCCGACGCGACGATCGTCGACCATCCTGGCCGCCCGGCTGCCGCCACCGCGCGCCGCAACCGCCAAGTTGCCCTGGTCGGCAGCACCCTGTTGGCGATCGGCGTAGCGCTGGCCGCCGCCAACCTGCGCCCGGCCGTGACGAGCCTGGCCTCGGTGCTGGGCGACGTGCGCGCGTCGCTGGGCGTCTCCACCGCGTGGACGAGCCTGCTCACCGCCGTGCCGACGCTGTGCTTCGGCATCGCCGCGTTCCTCGCGCCGTGGCTGGGTCGGCGCCTCGGGATGGCGCGCGCGGTCGGGCTGTCGCTGCTGGTGCTCACCGCCGGCCTCGTGCTGCGCGTGGTGGACGGCCCGGCGGCGGTGCTCGGCGGCACGTTCATCGCGTGCGCCGGCATCGCGGTGTGCAACGTGCTCATCCCGGTCGTGGTGAAGGAGTCGTTCCCGAGCCGGGTGGGCCTGGTGACGGGCGTCTACACGGCCGCCCTCGCGGCGGGCGCGGCCCTGGGCGCGGCGCTCACGCCGGGGCTGGAGTCGGTGTTCGGCTCGTGGCGGCTCTCGGTGGGCGCCTGGGCGTTCCTGTCGGTGGCCGCGCTGCTGGTGTGGTCCGTCGGGGCGCGGCACGGTTCGTCGGCCCGACCGGTCGTGCGCCGGGCGGCGGCGGGGCGGTCCCTGCTGCGCAGCCCGCTCGCGTGGGTGATCACCGTGTTCTTCGGGCTGCAGTCGCTGCTGGCCTACACCGTGATGGGCTGGCTGCCGCAGATCCTGGTCGACTCCGGGGTGGACCGGACCACGGCGGGCCTGCTGCTGGCCATCACGATGGTGCTCGGCGTGCCGGTGAGCCTGGTCGTGCCGCCGCTGGCGGCCCGGCGGGCGTCCCAGTCGTGGCTCGTGCTGGTCCTGGGCGTGCTGTCGGTGCTGGGCGTGCTGGGCCTGGCCCTGGCGCCCGCCGCGGCACCCGGCCTGTGGGTGGTGCTGATCGGCGTGGGCATGGGCATCTTCCCGCTCGCGCTGGTCATGATCTCGCTGCGCACCTCGTCCGGCGCGGACACCGCGCGGCTGTCGGCGATGGCGCAGAGCATCGGTTACCTGATCTCGGCGGCCGGGCCGTTCGCGTTCGGCGTGCTGCGCGGGGCGACGGGCGGCTGGACGGTGTCGATGCTGGTGCTGGTGGGCCTGCTGGTCGTGCTGACCGGGCTCGGGTGGGTCGCGGGCCGGCCGCGGACCGTCTAGCGGCGCGAGTCGGCCCGGCCGAAGCCGCCCGCGCCCGGGTGTAGCGCTCGGCGGGCGCGCGCCGATGTTGATAACACCTCGCCTTCTCGATGCGATGTGTCTGTCACGGACATGCCCGTGCACGCGGGAGACCCGGCCGCGCGAGGGGTGCGACCGGGTCTCCCGTCTGGTTCGCGCGTGGCGCGCCCTAGTGCTCCAGGGGCAGGTTGAGCAGCGCGTTCTCGATCACCTCGGGCATGCCGGGGTGGATCCAGTACTGGCCGCGCGCCATCGTCCGGGCGTCCAGGCCGAAGCTCATCGCCTGGATCACCGGCTGGATCACGCTCGACGCCTGCGGCCCGATGACGTGCGCGCCCAGGATCAGGCCCGTGTCCGGGTCGGCCAGCACCTTGGCGAACCCGGTCGTGTCCTCCATCGCCCAGCCGTACGCGATCGACGCGTACGCCTGCGAGCCCACCACGTACCGCACGCCCCGCCCGGCGGCCTGCTCCTCGGTCAACCCGACCGAGGCGACCTGCGGCGACGAGAACACGGCGGCGGGCACGAACCGGTGGTCCGAGGAGATCGGCTCGTCCGGGTGCAGCAGGTTGTGCTGCACGACCCGCGCCTCGTGGTTGGCCACGTGCTTGAGCCGGTACTCGGAGCTGACGTCGCCCAGCGCGTAGATGCCCTCGACGGACGTGCGCTGGTGCTCGTCCACGACCACCCGGCCGTCCGGGTGCACGTCGACGCCCGTGGCGGCCAGGTCCAGCAGGTCCGAGTTAGGCGTGCGGCCGACCGCGACCAGCAGCTCCTCGGACTCCACGACCTCCGCGCCGTCCGGGCCCTCCAGGTGCAGCCGCACCACGCCGTCGACCCGCTCGGCCCGCACCGCCTTGCGCTTGAGCCGCACGTCCCACTTCCGCGAGGCGATCCCGGTGAACCGCTCGGCCACCTCGCGGTCCTCGTGGCGCAGCAGGAGGTCCGACCGCCCGACCACGGTCACCGCGACGCCGAAGGACGAGAACACGTGCGCGAACTCGGCCGCCACGAAGCCGCTGCCCAGGATGGTCAGGCGCGGGGGCAGGGCGTCGAGCCGCATGATCGTGTCGCTGGTGTGGTAGCCGGTCGTCTCCAGGTCCGCCACGTCCGGCAGCACCGGGCGGCTGCCCGCGGCGAGCACGAAGCGGTCCGCGGTGATCACCTCGCCGGTGCCCGTGTCGAGGGTCTTCGGTCCGGTGAACCGGGCCGTGCCCGCGAACACGGTGACGTTGGCGTTCTCCTCGGCCCGCCAGCGGCGGCCACCCTCGGAGATCGGGTCGATGCGGCCGAAGATGCGGTCGCGCACGTCGGTCCACCGCACGCCGTCGAGGTGGGCGTCCACGCCCAGCCGCGCGCCCGAGGCGGGCGCGGCGGCGACGTCGGCGGTGTGCACGAACATCTTGGTGGGGATGCACCCGACGTTCAGGCACGTGCCGCCGAAGACGCCCTTCTCGACGATCGCGATGTCCCAGCCGGCGAACCGCTCGTCCGCGATGGAGTTGCCGGAACCGGTGCCGATGATGACCAGGTCGAAGTGCCTCACGTCGTGCTGCAACCCGTGACGCGGGGCGCTTGTTCCCGGCGGTGCGGATCGGCCGTCAGTGCGCGTAGGTCGGCGCGGTGATCGCCCGGGCCAGCGTGTGGAAGGCCAGGTTGAAGGCCACCACCGCGGGCGAGGCGTCCCCGTCGACGTCCAGCCGCTCCACGTCCACGGCGTGCACCACGAAGTAGTAGCGGTGCACCTGGTCGCCGGGCGGCGGGGCGGCCCCGCCGAACGCGCGCGTGCCGAAGTCGCTGCGGACGTGGAACGCGCCGGCGGGCAGGGTGTCGTCGGAGGCACCCGCGCCCGTGTCGAGCGAGGTGACCGAGGCGGGCAGGTTCACCACCACCCAGTGCCAGAAGCCGGAGGGAGTGGGCGCGTCCGGGTCGAAGCAGGTGACCACGAAGCTCTTGGTCCCCTCCGGGAACCCGGTCCAGCTCAGCTGCGGCGAGGTGTTGCCGCCCTCGAACACGTGCGCCTCGGCCAGGGCCTGGCCGTCGGCCACGTCGGTCGAGCTGACGGTGAACGACGGCACCTGCGGCAGCAGCGCGTACGGGTCGGGTGCGACGGGGCGTTCGAGGCTCATCGAGTCCTCCACACGTGATCTTGCGGGACAGACCCGCACGACCCTATCGCCGGGCGCGGGCCGGTGCAGGTCCCGGAGCAACCCGGGGCGTCGTCGTGGCGTCTTCAGTGGCGTGGGAGTGTCGCCTCCGCAGGTGACACCCGTTCGAGGGGGATTTTCCGATGAGACGCAGGGGAGTGGCGGTCGCGGCCGCCGTCATCGCGGTGGTGACGGCGTGCGCGCCGCAGCCGCAGGCGCGACCCGAGCAGGCCGCACCGACCACGACCACCAGCACCGCGACCACGACGACGACCACCACCCCGCCCACCGCCCTGCCCGGGCCCGGCGGGACGACCATCCCCGTGTTCCAGCAGCCCTACGCGTTCGGCACGCCCCAGCAGCACGTGCCGCCGACCGTGAACGGGCTCGTGCCGGTGGTGCGCCGCATCGAGACCGACCGGCCCTACGTGTTCATCACCATCGACGACGGCGCGGTCCGCCACCCCGCGGCGGCCGAGCTGATGCGCAAGAGCGGCGTCGAGCCGACGCTGTTCCTGAACAGCAAGCACGTCGACGGGCACGCCGACTACTTCAAGGAGTTCGACGGCCTGGCCAGGGTGCACGCCCACACGGCCAACCACCCCGACCTGACCGGCACGTCGTACCAGTTCCAGCACCAGGAGATCTGCGGCAACGCCGAACTGCTGCGGGCGCAGCTGGGCGCGCGGCCGAAGCTGTTCCGGCCGCCGTTCGGCAACTTCGACGTCACGACGCGGCGGGCGGCGGCGGACTGCGGGTTCACGGCGCTGGTGCTGTGGACGGCGGCGGTGAACGACGGGGTGGTGCAGTTCCAGGCCGGCGCCCGGCTCAACGCGGGCGACATCGTGCTCATGCACTTCCGGCAGACGTTCGTGGAGGACTTCCTGGCGTTCCTCCAGCGGTGCAAGGCCGACGGCCTCACCCCCGTGGTGCTGGACGACTTCCTCGCCGATCCGGGGGCGGCGCTGTGACGTCGTCCTGACGTGGCGGGTCGGGGGGTGTTCGCGGGCGGCGCGGTGAAGTGGCGATGAACTCCCGGTGAGGCCGCGATCCCGGACCGAGCCGCCGATCGACAATTCGGTGTGCACCTGCTGCGCTCCGCGTTGGACTTCCTCGGTGGTCCCGGTCCGGTGCTGCTGGCGATCGGGCTGCTGTTCGCGACGCCCGCCATCGACCGGCTCTTCGTGCGCCGCAAGCGACTCGGGTTCCGCGTGCTCTACAACTCCAAGATCGGGCTCGGTCCCGAGCAGCTGCACGACGGGACCGAGCCGAACTCGCCGCAGCTGCGCGAGCTGGTGCGGGTGCTGGACCGGATGAGCATCGTGGTCATCCGGATCGGCAACACCGGCAGCTACGACATCGACGGCGAGGACTTCGACAAGCCGCTGACGTTCACCTTCGGCGACCGGGTCGTCTGGAACGCGCGGGTGTCCGAGGCCGGGTCCGAGGAGGTGAAGGCCGAGATCCGCCGCAGCCTCCGGTTCTTCGGCTCCGCGGAGGCGGAGGCCGGCCCGGTGAGGGCGTCGCTGCCGACGGTGCGCGAGCGGATGGCGCAGCGCGTGGCGCGGTGGGGCGGCCTCGCGGTGACCGCCGACCCGCCCGGCGAACCGGTGTGGCACGGGGTGCGGCTGGAGGAGCTGGCGCTGCGGCGCAAGCAGAAGTTCAAGCTGCTGGTGGTGCTGCGCGAACCCGACGGCAACCCCGACGGCGAGCTGGGCAAGGACGTCAAGATCGTCGGCAGCCTCGGCGGCTCGGGGATCGTGCACGACGAGCGCCCCAAGGGGCTGCTCACCCTGCCCCGGCTGACCGGTGGCCTGGCCGCGCTGCTCGCGGCGGTGCTCGTGCTGGTGCTGGCGTGGCCGCCGGGTTCGACCGACACGACCGTGCCCTGTGCGACGGGGAAGCTGGCGGTCGTGGGGTCGAGCGTGTTCATGCCGACCATGGCCGCGATCGCCGACCAGTACGAGAAGGCGTGCCCGGGAGCGGAGATCACCACCACCGCGACCGGCAGCATCCAGGGCGTGCGGGACGTCGCGGCGGGCGACGACCGGACGATCGCGCTGTCTGACGGGAAGCAGGAGGCGCAGGGCGTGTTCGCCCGGCAGTTGGCGATCGTCGTCTACCACGTGGTGGTGCACGGCTCGGTCGGCCTCGACACCATCACGGTCGAGCAGCTGCGGAAGATCTACCGGGGTGAGTACACCGACTGGAGCCAGGTGCGCGGCGGGGCGCCGCTGCCGATCCGGATCGTCGGGCGCGGTGGCGAGTCGGGGACGCGGGAGCTGTTCGAGCGACGGGTGCTCGGGGGCAGCGAGAGCGCGTTGTCGTCCAACGACTGCCGGGTGAAGGACCGCGCGCCGGAGGCGCCCGTGATCCGGTGCGAGCGGGACGAGAACGCCGACGTGGTGAACATGATCGGCGCGGTGGAGGGTGCGATCGGGTACGCCGACGCGCCGTCGGTGGCGCAGGCCCGCAAGACCGACGCGCTGACCGCGCTGTCGTTGAACGGGAAGGTGTTCGACGCGGCGGCGGGGGTGGAGGCCGGGTACCCGTTCTGGACGGTGGAGTACCTGTACGCGCGGTCGGAACCGGCGGCGGGGTCGTTGGCCGGGCGGTTCCTGGCGTACGTGCGGGAGCACGACGATGCGCGGGTGCGGATGAAGGACGCCGGGTACCTGCCGTGCTTGGCGGCGGATCGGGTGCCGGTGGACCTGTGCGGTTCGAGGTGAGGGCGGGTCCGGGGTGCCGTCCGGCCCGATGTGGCACGGAGCCCGTTCGGGCCCCGTGCCACATCGGGCCTCGGTGGGTCTGCTGCGGACCCGATGTGGTCGGGACGGGTGGGATCAGGCGGCGTTGGTGGTCGTGGTCGTCGTGGTGTCGGTGGCGGTTGGTTCGAGGGCCAGGTCGAGGACCTCGCGGACGTCGGCGACCAGGTGGACGGTCAGTTCGTCCAGGACCGGGGTCGGGACGTCGTCCAGGTCCGGTTCGTTGCGCCGGGGGAGCAGGACCGTCGTGATCCCGGCGCGGTGGGCGGCGAGGAGCTTCTGCTTGACGCCGCCGATCGGCAGGACCCGGCCGGTCAGGGAGACCTCGCCCGTCATGGCCACGTCCGAGCGCACCGGGCGGCCGGAGAGCAGCGAGGCCAGGGCGGTGGTCATGGTGACGCCCGCCGAAGGGCCGTCCTTCGGCACCGCGCCCGCCGGGACGTGGATGTGGACGCCCCGGTCCGCCAGGGCCTGGGCGCGGTCGTCGTTGGAGCGCAGGTAGGACAGGGCGATCTGGGCCGACTCCTTCATCACGTCGCCCAGTTGGCCCGTCAGGGTGACGCCCGAGGCACCCGTTTCCGCGGCGGCCAGGGAGGCTTCCACGAAGAGGACGTCGCCGCCCGCTCCGGTGACCGCCAAGCCCGTCGCGACGCCGGGGACGGCGGTCCGCTCCGCCGATTCCGGGGTGTGCTTGGGCGAGCCCAGGTAGGTCCGCAGGTCCGCCAGGTCGACGGTGACCGGCAGCGCCACCTCGTCCAGCGCCACCTTCGCCGTGACCTTCCGCAGGATGCGCGCCAGGGAGCGTTCCAGTTGCCGCACACCCGCCTCGCGGGTGTACTCGCCCGCCAGCCTGCGCAGCGACGCCTCGGTGATCGTGACGTCGTCCGGGGTCAGGCCGGCGCGTTCCACCTGCCGGGGCAGGAGGTGGTCGCGGGCGATGGTGACCTTCTCGTCCTCGGTGTAGCCGTCGAGCTGGACCAGCTCCATGCGGTCGAGCAGGGGGCCCGGGATGGACTCCAGCACGTTCGCGGTGGCCAGGAAGACGACGTCGGACAGGTCCAGCTCGACTTCCAGGTAGTGGTCGCGGAACGTGTGGTTCTGCGCCGGGTCCAGGACCTCCAGCAGGGCGGCCGTCGGGTCGCCCCGGTAGTCCGCGCCCACCTTGTCGATCTCGTCGAGCAGGACGACCGGGTTCATGGACCCCGCCTCGGAGATCGCCCGGACGATGCGGCCCGGCAGCGCGCCGACGTAGGTGCGCCGGTGCCCGCGGATCTCCGCCTCGTCGCGGACGCCGCCCAGGGCGACGCGCACGAACTTGCGGCCCATGGCACGTGCCACGGACTCGCCCAGCGACGTCTTGCCCACGCCGGGAGGTCCGACCAGGGCGAGGACCGCGCCGGAACGACGGCCGCCCACGACGCCCAGGCCACGGTCGGCGCGGCGGCGGCGCACGGCCAGGTATTCGGTGATGCGCTCCTTGACGTCGTCCAGACCCGCGTGGTCCGCGTCGAGGACGGCGCGCGCGCCCGCGATGTCGTATGCGTCCTCCGTGCGCTCGTTCCACGGCATGTCCAGCACCGTGTCGAGCCACGTGCGGATCCAGCCCACCTCGGGCGACTGCTCGGCGGTGCGCTCCAGCTTGTCCACCTCGGCCAGCGCGGCCTTGCGGACGTTGTCGGGCAGGTCGGCGCCCTCGACGCGGGCGCGGTAGTCCTGCTCCTCGGTCGCGGGCTTGCCGTCCAGCTCGGCCAGCTCCTTGCGGATCGCGGCCAGCTGCTGGCGCAGCAGGAACTCCCGCTGCTGCTTCTCGACGCCTTCCTTGACGTCCTTGCGGATGGTCTCCGCCACGTCCAGCTCGGTCAGGTACTCGCGACCCCACTCCAGCAGCTTCTCCAGCCGCTCGGTGACGTCGTTGGTCTCCAGCAGCCAGACCTTCTGCTCGTCGCCCAGGTAGGAGGCGTAGCCGGCGAGGTCGGCCAGGGCGGACGGGTCGTCCACCTGCTGCACCGAGTCGACCACCTGCCACGCGCCGCGCTGCTGGAGGATCGTGGTGACCAGGGCCCGGTACTCGCGGGCCAGTTCGCGGGTGCGGTCGTCGATCGGCGGCTCGTCGGTGACGGTGGCCTCGACCCACAGGGCCGCGCCCGGACCGGTCGTGCCGGTGCCGATGCGGACCCGCTCGGTGCCGCGCACCACGGCCGCGCGCTCGCCGCCGGAGAGCCTGCCGACCTGCTCGATCAGCGCCAGCGTGCCCACCTTCGCGTACTTGCCGTCCAGCCGGGGCACCAGCAGCACCTTCGACTGGCCGCCCGCGGCGGTGGCGGCCTCGATGGCGGCGCGGGCCTCGGCGGTGGCGTCCGAGCCGCTGATCCGGATCGGCACGACCATGCCGGGCAGGACGACCACGTCGTCCAGCGGCAGCACCGGCAGCGCCAACGTCTCGCCCATGAATCCTCCAAAGTTGAGTCTGACTGGCTCAACCAAGATGAGCCCGGGATTGTTTCCGATAGGTGTTCGCCCAGAGCGAGCGTCCGTTCGGGGGTTGTGCCCCCGGTGCGGTGCCACCAAGATCACGCCGTCTACCGACGAGGAGGTGCGCATGGAGCAGGCGAGCTGGGTCCCGTCCTCCGTCGACCTGGACCGGCCGAGCGCGGCCCGGATGTACGACTACTTCCTGGGCGGGTCGCACAACTTCGCGGTGGACCGCGAGGCGGCCAAGTCGGTCGAGCGGATCTTCCCGGGCATGTCCGGCGCGGCGCGGGCCAACCGGTCGTTCCTGCGGCGGGCCGTGCGGTACCTGCTCTCGCAGGGCGTCGACCAGTTCCTCGACCTCGGGTCGGGCATCCCGACGGTCGGCAACGTGCACGAGATCGCCCAGCAGACGAACCCCGCCGCCCGGGTCGTCTACGCCGACGTCGAGCCGGTGGCGGTGGCGCACAGCACGGCGTTGCTGGCGGACAACCCGCTGGCCAGCGCCATCCAGGCGGACCTGCGCGACCCCGACTCGGTGCTGGGCGCCGACGAGGTGCGGTCCGTGCTCGACTTCGACCGGCCCATCGGGCTGCTGATGGTCGCGGTGCTGCACTTCGTGCCGGACGACGACGACCCGCAGCGGGCCATCGACCGGTACCGGGAGGCGCTGGCGCCCGGCAGCTTCGTGGCCATCTCGCACGCGAGCTGGGACGGCGTGTCGCAGGAGGGCCGGGAGAGCGGCGAGCAGGTCAACGCGATCTACCGCCGCACGGACAGCCCGCTGGTGCTGCGGTCCGGCGCGGAGGTCTCGGCCTTCTTCACCGGCCTGGACGTCGTGGAACCGGGCGTGGTGCCGCTGAGCGAGTGGCGTCCCGACTCGGACGACGCCTACATCACCGCGTACGCCGGGGTGGGTCGCAAGCCCTGAGGTGCTCGACGGCCAGCCGGGCCGCCGTGCCGATCACGGCGTCCGCCGCGGGGAGGGTGAAGGCGGTGCTCGCGCTGCGGGTGAACACCGCCACGGCGTAGCGCCCGCCGTCCGGGTACTCGACCACGCCGACCTCGTTGCGCACGGTCGGCAGCGTGCCGGTCTTGCCCGCCACCCGCACGTCGTCGAACGGGAAGCCGGACGCCAGCCGGTGCGGCCACACCTGCAGGGCCATGGCGCGGCGGATCGGCGCGCAGCGGTCGTGCCGCCACACGTGCCGCAGGAGCGCGGTCAGCTCCCGCGGCGTGCCCCGGTTGGTCCGGTCGGGGTCGAGGGCGCGCAGCCGGGACAGCACGACGGGGTCGGCGAGGGCGTCCGGCAGCTCGTCCGGGACCGCGTCCTCGGCGATGGTGCGCATGGAGTCCCTGGCCCGGTGCACGACGTGGGTCCGGGTGAGGCCCAGGTCGCGGAGGGTGCCGTTGAGCCGGTCGAAGCCGACCAGGTCCACCAGGGCGTCCGCGGCGGCGTTGTCGGACACGGTGATCGCGAGGTGGGCCAGGTCGCGCAACGACGCCGTGACGGGGTCGAGCATGCCCCCGATGCCGGTCGGGCCGCTGCTGCGGTCGCGGTCCAGGGTGACGCGCTCGGTCAGGTCCCGGCCGTCGTGGTGCAGCGCGACCAGCAGCGGCACCTTGAAGACGCTGGCCAGCACGACCGGCTCGTCCGCGCCGACCGCCACCTCGTGCTCCGGGTGGTCGAGGTCGACGGCGTGCAGCCGCCCGGTGACGCCGGCGTCGGCGAAGGCGGCGCGCACCCGTGCGGCGGTCACGACAGGTACTCCGCGGCGGGGCGGGGGTAGCGGGGCAGCGTGCCCTCGGCGTGCCGCATCCCCTGCGCGGTCAGGACCTCGGTGACGGCGTCGGCGAACGCCGCGACGGCCGGGGTCCGCCTGCCGCGCGGCCAGGCGGCGGAGGTCCGCCACAGCAGCGGAGCGCCGCGCAACGGCCGCCACACCGCGTCCGGCGGTGGCGCGACGCCGTCGTGCAGCGCCACCGCCCCGCCGGCCAGGACCAGGCCGAGCGCGAACTCCGGGTTGCCGGCCTGGTGCACCTCGGTGGGCGTGTAGCCGTGCCGGGCGCACGTGGTCAGCACCTCGTCGTGCAGCGCGGGCGCGACCGCGCGGGGGAACAGCACCAGCGCCAGGCCGTCCAGGTCGGCCAGCCGGACCTCCGCGGCCGCGGCGAGCGGGTGGCCGCGCGGCAGGAGCACGCCGATGGGGCTGGTCAGCACCGGTCCCAGGGCCAGCCACGAGACGTCGAACGGGAACCGCAGCACGCCCACGTCCAGGCTCCGGTCGGCCAGCGCCCGCAACTGCCCGGCCGTGCCGAGCTCGCGCAGCTTCAGCTCGACGGGGCTGCGCCGGCGGAACGCGGGCAGCAGGGCGGCGACCGCCCTCCCGCCCAGGTCGGGCGGCACGCCGGCGCGCAGCGACCCGGCCTCGCCGCGGCTGAACCGCCCGGCCAGCGCGCGCAGCCGGTCCTCGTCCGCCAGGAGGGTGCGCGCCTCGGCCAGCACCTGCCTGCCCGCGTCGGTGAGCGCGACGCGCCGGGCGTCCCGGTCGAGCAGGCGGACGCCGAGGTCGCGTTCCAGGCGCTGGATGCTCTGCGACAGAGGTGGCTGGGACATGTGCAGCCGGGCGGCGGCCCGGCCGAAGTGCAGCTCCTCGGCGACGGCCACGAAGTGCCGCAAGTGCCTGAGGAGGTCCACGAACAGCGATGATAGGCGTTCCGATATCGCATGGGTGGTGATATCGGACTTGGACACGCCCTGTCGTCCCTGGTGTTGTCGATGGCATGTGCGTGAGCAGACGACAGGTGTTGACGGGTGCGGCGGCCGTCGCGGTGGCGGGCGCCGGGCTGCCGGGGGTGGCGTTCGCGGAGGGGCGCAGCGGGGTCGGCCTGCGCTGGTTGGGCGTGGCCGGGTGGGAGCTGCTCTTCGACGGCAGGCGGGTGCTCGTGGACCCGTACCTGAGCCGGCTGCCGGTGTTCGACGCGCAGGGCGGGATCATCGCCGACCACCCGCTGAGGGTGCGCGAGGACCTGGTGGACCGCCACCTCGCCGAGCCGCCGGAGCTGGTGCTGGCCACCCACGGCCACTACGACCACCTGCTGGAGGTCCCGTACGTGGTGCGCAAGCACGGTTCGCGCGTCATCGGCACCGAGACGCACCGGCACCTGCTGACCGCCCAGGGCGTGCCGGGCGACAAGGTGATCGTCGCGTCGGGCGGCGAGTACCTGGACTTCCACGGCTTCACGGTCCAGGTCTTCCGCGGCCTGCACAGCCAGTTCGGCGCGTACGGGTACTTCGCGCCCGGCACGCTGACCGCGCCGCCGGCACCGCCGACCACGATCAGCGACCTCGTGGAGGGCGGGTCGCTGGCGTACCAGGTGACCGCGGGCGACTTCTCGGTCCTGTTCCTGTCCGGCACGGCGAACTTCGTCGAGCGCGAGATCGCGGGGCTGCGGCCGGACGTGCTCGTGCTCGGCATGAGCGGCCACGCGAACGTCTTCGACTACACCGCGCGGGCGTTGCGGGCGACCCGGCCGAAGCTGCTGGTGCCCAGCCACCACGACGACATGGTGACGCAGCTGGACGACCCGGCCCTGCCGGCGCGCGGCAACCCCGCCGCGGCGGCCGAGCTGAGCGAGACCGCGCGGCGGATCGGACTGGCCGCGCGCGTCCTCGACCCGGAAATCCTGCGCTGGTACCGGCTCTAGCCGAGCAGCCCCGCGCGGGCGGCGGCGAGGGCGGCTCGCGCGGAGCGCTCGGCGGTGGACCGGTCGACCGGCTCGCCGGTGATGAAGACCCGGTAGTACAGCGGCGCGCAGGCGAGGCGGACCAGCTCGACCGGGTCGGTGCCGGCCGGCAGCTCGCCGCGGTCGACCGCGCGGGTGACGACGGCGGCGGCGTCGGCGTGCCGTGCGGCGTAGAAGTCGCGCTTGGCGTCGAGGGCGCGGGCGGACTGGAGGGCGGCGGTCACGACGGCGACCACCACGGGTCGGCGCCCGGGGTCGGTGAACGTGTCGGCCACCTCGGCGGCGATGGCGATCAGGTCGCCCTCCACCGTGCCGGTGTCGGGGGCCCGCCAGTCGGTTTCGCGGGTGTGGTCGAGGGCGTCGGCGACGAGACCGTCGACCGTGCCCCAGCGGCGGTAGACGGTGGTCTTGTGCACGCCGGCGCGTTCGGCGACGTGCTCCACGGTCAGGCCGGGGTAGCCGCGGTCGATCAGCTCGGCGTACACGGCGGCGAGGACGGCTTCGCGGACGCGGGCGGAGCGGCCGCCGGGTCGGGACGTCAAATGCAACTCCAGTTGCGTTAGTGCGGTGGACGTGCCACTCTAACGCAACGCCAGTAGCGTTAGGAGTGCCGTTGATCCCCGACCCCACCGTCCTGCACCCGCTGCCCCACACCGACCGCGTCGTGCAGCTCAAGCCGTTGGTGACCTCGCCGACGATCGAGGTCGGCGAGTACACGTACTACGACGACCCGGAGCACGCGCTGGAGTTCGAGACCCGCAACGTGCTCTACGGGTACGGCAGCGAGAAGCTGGTGATCGGCCGGTTCTGCGCGCTGGCCACCGGCACGCGGTTCATCATGGCCGGCGCGAACCACCTCACCACCGGCGTGTCCACGTTCCCGTTCACGATCTTCGGCGGCACGTGGGGTGAGCGCACGTTGGACCTGATCACCGGCATGCGGACGCGTGGGGACACCGTCGTCGGCAACGACGTGTGGTTCGGGTACGACGCGCTCGTGATGCCGGGGGTGACCATCGGGGACGGCGCGATCATCGCCGCCGGGGCGGTGGTGACGTCGGACGTGCCGCCGTACGCGGTGGTGGGCGGGAACCCGGCGCGCCAGGTGAAGCGGCGGTTCCCCGACGAGGACGTGGCCCGCCTGCTGCGCGCCCGGTGGTGGGACTGGCCGGTCGAGCTGATCACCGAGCACGTGCGCACGATCATGTCCGGCACCCCCGCCGACATCGAGCGCCTCGCCCCCTGACCGCGTGTGTCGAACCCCCGCGTCCCGTGTGTCGAACGCTCAGGACCCCCGAGTTCAACGCTCGGGTACCGGGCGGGGCGACCCGGGCGTTGAACTCGGGGGTCGCGGGCGTTCGACACACGGGGTCTGAGGGTTCGACACACGAGGTTTGGGGGTTCGACACACGGGGGAGGCGGGGAGAATCATGGGGCGGTGGCCGAGGACTTCAACCGGTACTGCGACCTGACCATGCGCGGTGGGACGGCCAGCGGGGTCGTGTACCCCCTGGCGGTCGCGGAGTTGGCCCGGCACTACCGGTTCCGGTCGTTGGGCGGTGCTTCGGCGGGCGCCATCGGGGCCGCCTTCACGGCCGCCGCCGAGAAGGGGCGCGACCGGGGCGGCTTCCGCAAGCTCGCGGAGGTCGTCGACTGGTTCGCCGCACCCGGCTGGCCGCTCGCGCAGCTCTTCCAGCCCAGCGCGCACACCCGCAAGCTGTACCGGATCGTGGCCGCCTCCATGCAACGCCGCGAGACCACCGGCCGCAGCCCGCTGACCTGCCTGCTGCTCGCCCTGGTCAGCGCCATCGGCCCGCGGTCGCGCGCGGCCCTCGCCCTGGCGCTGGCGCTGTGGCTGGTCGGACCGACGTCGTGGTCCCGCCTGGTCACGTGGGGCGCCACGCCGACCTGGGTGCTGATCACCGTCACGGTCCTGGCCCTGGTCGCCGTGCCGGCCATCGTGCTGCGCGTCCTCCCGCGCGGGCGGGACGCGTGGCTGCGCCGCTCCGGCACCGCGCTGCTGCTGGTGCTCCCGCTGGTCCCGGTCGCCGTGACCACCCGGTGGACGGCGCCGAGCCTGGCGACCGCGGCCACGGCCGCGGTGTGGTGGCTGGTGCTCGGGTTCGCGTTCGCCGGCGCGGTCGCGGTCACCTACGCGTTGGGCGCCAAGCGGTTCCTCGACCGGATGGCCACGACCATCCACTTCGGACTCGTGCCCGGCACCGGCGCGTTCCGGCCGAACTTCTGGGACCGCCGCTGCGGCGTGCCCGCCTCGACCGGCGTGCCGCCGTTGAGCGACTGGATCGCCGACCTGCTGGACGACCTGTCCGGGACGACCGACCTCACGTTCGCCGACCTGGACACCAACCTGGTCCTGATGACCACGGACCTGTCCGAGGGCCGCCCCTACCGCCTGCCGTTCACCGCACCGCGCGCGGAGTGGCTGTTCTGCCGCACGTGCCTGCTGACCGTCCTGCCCGGGCGCACCGTGGCCAGGCTCGGCCAGGACCCGACGGAGCACCGCTGCCCGCTGCACCCCGCCGAACCGGTCCACGTGCTGCCGGACGACCTGCCGGTCGCCCTGGCCGTGCGGATGAGCACGCCCCTGCCCGGCCTGATCGCCGCGGTCCCGCTGGTGCGCGCCGAACCGGAACCGCGCGTGCACTGGTTCTCCGACGGCGGCATCACCAGCAACTTCCCCATCCACTTCTTCGACAACCTGCTGCCGCGCTGGCCGACGTTCGGCCTGAGCCTGCAGTCCTACCCGCCGGGCGACGACCGGGACGTGTGGTTGCCCGAGCAGGACGCCTCCACCGGCGGCAGGCCGTGGCGCGGCATCGGCCTGGTGCAGCAGTTCGCGTCGGCGATCCTGGACACCGCGCTGGACTGGCGCGACACCATGCAGTCCGCGCTGCCCGGCTACCGCGGCCGGATCGCGCACGTCCGCGTCGGCGCGGCCGAGGGCGGCACGAACCTGTTCATGCGCCCGGAGACGATCCGCGCCCTGGCCGAACGCGGCGCGCGGGCCGGTCGGCTGCTGCGGGAGCGGTTCACCGAGGACGGCGGCGTCAAGACCGACCGCTACCGCTGGATCCGGATGCGGCTGGCCATGCGCGAGTACCAGCAGCTGGCCGAGCAGTCCCGCGCCCGCGCCGACCTGTACCGCGACCTCACCGCCCGCTACCGCGTCCCCGAGGACCTGCACGCCTGGTTCGCCGTGCCGCCGACCGGCACGGACCCGGACGCGGCGCGCGTCGGCCTCACCCTGGACGCGCTCGGCGCGGTGCCCGGCGGCCCGTTCGACGGCGAGCCGCCGATCGACCCGGACCTGCGCCTCACCCCGCCCGAGTAGCGCGCCGGGTCACAGCTCGTCGAGGAACTCGTCCACCTCGGCCAGCGCCCGCCGCCGCACCGGCTCGGCGGACAGGAACAGGTCGTGCATCCCGCCCTCGACCGCCACGACCCGCACCCGCGGACCGATCCGCGGCCCCCACTGGACCATGTGCCGCACGTCCAGCACGGTGTCCGCGGTCATCGCCTCGGGCGTCCACCGCTTGGCGCCCAGGTGGCTGCGCCCCGACCTCAGCAGCAGCACGGGCACCGGCACCTCCAGCCCCCGGTGCAGCCGGGCGTGGCCGCGGCGGATCGCCCGCAGCCACCCGGCGTGCACGGGGAACGCCTCGATCGGCTTCCACGCCGTGTCGAAGTCCCACTCCCCGTGGTGGTCGCGGTGGATGCTCTCGCCGTACACCGGGCCCAGGCCGGGCCGGAGCACGAGCCTCGGCGCGAACCGCCCGACGCCGCGGATCACCGCCGTGCCGACCGTCCGCAGCAGCCACGGCTCGGCCAGGTCCAGCCACGGGCTGTTGAGCACCAGCGCGTCCAGCACGTCGTCCGACCGCCGCTCGTGCGCCCACAGGCTGGTGATGAGCCCTCCGGTCGAGTGACCCATGACGACGAGGTGCCGGTGGCCGTCCTCCTCGCGGATCACCCGCACCGCCGCGTCGATCTCCTCGAAGTGCTCGGCCAGGTCGGTGACGAAGTTGGCCACCTGCCCCGGCCGCAGCGACCGCCCGTAGGCGCGCAGGTCGAGGGCGTAGAAGTCGAAGCCCCGCGCGGTGAAGTGCTCGGCGACGTGCCGCTGGAAGAAGTAGTCCGCGAAGCCGTGCACGTGGAGCACCGCGCCGCGGGTCGCCTGCCGCGCCCGGCGGCGCACCAGGGTCGCGGTCGTGTCACCGCCCAGGGGCAGCGCGCGGGTCTCGTAGTCGGGGCCGAGCACGTCTGCGTTCACCACGCCAGTGTGCACGCCGATTCGTCCGATCGGGGATAGCCACGTCACGGAACGTGGCACTGTGACGGCATGAGCAGCGAGGAGATCGCGCGGTCGAGCGCCCGGGTCCGGTTCCCGGGCATCAGCCCGCGGGCGTACGAGCACCCGGTCGACCGGGGCGCGTTGGCGGTCCTGCGGGCGGTGCCCGGCATCGGCCCGGTGCTGCGGGCCGTGGCGGGGGCGTTCACCGAGCGCGGGGAGCGGCTGGGCCACCTCGCGTCGAGCATCCGGGTCGGTCCGAAGCAGTACCCGCGGCTGGACCGGCTCCGGCTGGAAACGGCGGCGACGCTGGACGTCGACCCGGTGCCGGAGCTGTTCGTCAAGCGCGACCCGGTGCCCAACGCCCTGGCGCTGGGCATCGACGAGCCGTTCATCGTGCTGACCACCGGCCTGGTGGACCTGCTGGACACCGAGGGCCTGCGGTTCGCCATCGGGCACGAGATGGGGCACGTGCTGTCCGGCCACGCGCTGTACCAGACGGTCCTGCAACGGCTGCTGCAGCTCCAGTACGGCCTGGGCTGGATGCCGGCGGGCTACTGGGCGGTCCGCGCGGTCATCGCGGCGCTGTTCGAGTGGTACCGCAAGACGGAGCTGTCCTGCGACCGCGCCGGCCTGCTGTGCGTGCAGGACCCGTCCGCCGCGCTGCGCGTGCACGTGGCCATGGCGGGCGGCACGGACCCCGGCCAGGTCGACACGGCCGGGTTCCTCGAGCAGGCCAGGGAGTACGAGCGGGCCGAGGACGTCCGCGACAGCGTGCTCAAGCTGATCCGCACGTGGCCGCTGACGCACCCGCTCGCCGTGGTCCGCGCCGCCGAGCTGCAGCGGTGGGCGGCGGGCGAGGAGTACCGGGCCATCCTGACCGGCTCCTACCGGCGCCGCGAGGACGACCGCCCGACGAGCTCCTTCACCGAGGACCTCAAGTCGGCGGCCCGGTCGTACAAGGAGTCCGCGGCGCAGTCCGAGGACCCGTTGGTCAAGGTGTTCAACGAGGTCGGGGACGTCCTGGCGGGCGCGGCGGGCAAGGTGCGGGGCAAGTTCACCGGAGTGGACTAGCCCGTTCGGCCGAGCGGAATGCGCCATCGTGGCTAACCTCCCACCTGACGACTGTGATCAGGAGGAGGGCCGGATGCGGCTTGCCGGGTTGTTGATGGCGTTGGTGGTGGCCCTCGCGGGCACCGCCTCGGCGGACGTGGACGAGCGCGTCGTGGGCGGTGAGCGCGTGTCGATCGCGGACCACCCGTGGGTGGTCTACCTGACCGACGCGGCGGGCAACCAGTTCTGCGGCGGCACGCTGGTCGCGCCGACCAAGGTCGTGACCGCCGCCCACTGCGCGACCAGCCGCACCCCGCGCAACACGCGGGTCGTGCTGGGGCGCGAGGACCGCCAGGCCGCCGACGGCGTGGTCTCCCGGCTGACCGGCATCTGGGTCCACCCGGACTACGTGTCCGCCGACCAGGGCGCGGACGTCGCCGTGCTGACGCTGCGCTCGGCGGTGAACTACCGGCCGCTGCCGCTGGCCCGGCCGTCCGACGGGGCGCTGTACGAGCCGGGCACGAACGGGCTGGTGCTGGGCTGGGGCCGGACCAGCGAGCAGGGGTCGTCGTCGCGGTACCTGATGGGCGCGACCGTGCCGGTGATGGACGACGGCTACTGCGAGTCCGCGTACCCGCAGTACGACCCGGACGAGATGACGTGCGGCGGTTACCCGGGCGGTGGCGTGGACACCTGCCAGGGCGACTCGGGCGGCCCGTTCGTGGCCGGCGGGAAGCTCATCGGGATCACCTCCTGGGGTGAGGGTTGCGCCCGGGAGGGCCGGCCCGGCGTCTACAGCGAGGTCAAGAGGTACGCCGACGTCATCCAGCAGCAACTGGCGGGCTGACCGGCGGCGTGCGGACCCCCGGGTCGCGGGGGTCCGCACGCCGGTCTAGAGGACCAGCCCGACCGACATGGTGAGGAACACCGCCGCGCACACCGCGTCCAACGCCGTGGTCACGCCCGGCCGGCGCAGCGAGCCCGCGACCCGCGCCGCGGCCACCACGATGGTCAGCTCCCACAGCGCGGCCAGCCCGAGGAACACCGCGGCGAGCATCCCGAGCTGGAACGCCGGGTCGCCCGTGCCGATGAACTGCGGCAGGAACGCCAGCGAGAACAGCAGCATCTTCGGGTTGGTGATGTTGGTCAGGAAGCCCTGCCGGAACGGTCGGGTCGCCACCGGCTCCGCTGCGCCGCCCGAGCGCCGCAGCAGCCCGCGGGTGATCGTGACGGCCAGGTAGAGCAGGTAGGCCGCGCCGATCCAGCGCAGGCCGGTCAGCACGGCGGGGTAGCGGGCGATCACCACGCCCAGGCCGGAGACGACCAGCGCCACCTGCGCGAGGGCGGCGGTGTGGATGCCCGCCAGCGCCAGCAGGCCGGCCCGGGTGCCCGACCGCATCGAGGTGCGCAGCAGCAGGAAGGCGTCCACGCCGGGGGTCAGCACGACCACCGCGCACGCGATCAGGAAAGCGGGCAACTGGGTGAAGTCCCAGGGCATGGAAACCTCCCTCATGTTCCGGACAGAACTCGGTGATCTGCCTCACTCGCCGTCGAATCTTCGGCGCTACAGCACTCTAACAACAGATTTTCCGGTTCCCATACCCCGGTGCGATCGGATGGGCGGCTCCGCTACGGTCGGTGGCCGATCGACCACATGCCGTAGAGAGGTGCTCCATGCGCATCAGCGCGCCCGTGTTCGCCGTCCTCGTGCTGGTCCTGTCCGCGCTGCCCGCGGACGCGGTCGTCGGCGGGCGGGAGGCACCAGCGACACCGTGGGCGGTGGCGTTGTTCGACGGGGGCGCGTTCTTCTGCGGCGGCGCCCTGATCGCGCCGGACAAGGTCGTCACGGCCGCCCACTGCACGGTCTCCCGCAGCGCGCTCGGCAGCCGCGACCGGCTGCCCGCCAACCTGACCGCCGTCGTCGGCCGCGCCGACCTCGACACCGCCGAGGGCCGGGTCGCCCGGGTCGCCGCGCTCTGGCGGCACCCCGCGTTCACGCAGGTCTCGGCGGGCGACGACGTGGCCACCCTCACCCTGGCCACCCCGCTGCCGTACCGGCCGATCCGGGTCGGGACCGCCGCCTCGGGCCAGGCGCGCGTCTACGGCTGGGGCCGGACCGGCGAGCTGGACGCGCCCAGCCGGCGGCTGCGCGAGGTGGACGTGCCGATCCGGACCGACGCCGAGTGCGCCGCCGCCGTGCCCGACTACCGGCCGGGCGGGATGCTGTGCGCGGGCTACCCGGAGGGCGGCAAGGACGCCTGCGAGGGCGACTCCGGCGGCCCGCTCACCGTCGGTGACGAGCTGGTCGGGCTGGTGTCCTACGGCCGCGGCTGCGCCCGTCCCGGCCAGCCCGGTGTCTACACCCGGCTGAGCCGGTACCGGGAGCTGCACTGAGGCTGTGGTACCACGGTGAGGTGCGCTCACACCCGTACCCGGCGACGCTGCGCCGGCAGTGGTCGGCCGACCTGACCCCCGACCAGCTCTACGCCGTGCTCAAGCTGCGCTCCGACGTGTTCGTGGTGGAGCAGAACTGCCCCTACCCCGAGCTGGACGGCCGCGACCTCGAACCGGGGACCCGCCACTTCTGGCTGGAGCCCGACGACTCGCCCGCGCCCGGGGCGTACCTGCGGCTGCTGGAGGAGCCCGGCGGCGCGTTCCGCATCGGCCGGGTCTGCACGGCCCGCGCCGCCCGCGGCCGCGGCTACAGCCGCCGGTTGATGGAGGCGGCGCTGGCCGAGGTCGGCCGGGCCGACTGCGTGCTGGACGCGCAGACCTACGTGGCCGACTTCTACGCGTCGTTCGGCTTCCGGCCGCAGGGCGCGGAGTTCATCGAGGACGGGATACCGCACCTGCGGATGCGCCGGTCTCCGTGATCACCCGCACGGCCCGCTCGACGTCGGCCTCGGACAGGTCGGCACGGGCGGTCAGGCGGAGCCGGGAGATCCCGTCGGGCACCGACGGCGGCCGGAAGCAGCCGACGACCACGCCCTGCGCGCGGCACGCCTCGGCCCAGCCGAACGCCGCCTCGGGCGACGGCGCCCGCACCGACACCACGGCCGCGGTCGGCGTGCTGACCCGCAACCCGTTCTCCCCCAACCGGAACGCGAGGTCGTGCGCGACCTCCAGCGCCCGCGCGGGCCGTTCCGGCTCCTCGCGCAGCACCTTCAGCGCGGCCAGGGCCGCCGCCGCGCTGGACGGCGCGAGCCCGGTGTCGAAGATGAACGTGCGCGCGGTGTCGACCAGGTGCCTGATCACCCGGCTGGGCCCGAGGACCGCGCCGCCCTGCGCGCCGAGCGACTTGGACAGCGTCAGCGTCGTCACCACGTCGGGCGCCTTGGCCAGGCCCGCCGCGTGCACCGCGCCGCGACCGCCGTCGCCGACCACGCCCAGGCCGTGCGCGTCGTCCACGACCAGCGCCGCCTCGTGCTCGCGGCACGCGGCGGCCAGGTCGGCCAGCGGCGCCTGGTCCCCGTCGACGGAGAACACCGAGTCGGTCACCACCAGGGCCCGCCGCTTGCCGCGCGTGGCCAGCGCGTGCGCGACCTGCGCGACGTCGCAGTGCCCGGCGACCACGACGTCGGCCTTGGACAGCCGGGTGCCGTCGATCAGGGACGCGTGGATGTGCTGGTCGGCGACGATCGCCGTGCCGGGGCCGGACAGCGCGGTGAGCGCGCCGAGGTTCGCCGCGTAGCCGGAGGAGAACACCAGCGCGGACTGCGCGCCGCAGAAGTTCGCCAGCTCGTACTCCAGCTCGGTGTGCAGCTCGGTGGAGCCGGTGACCAGGCGCGACCCGGTGGAGCCCGCGCCCCAGCGCAGCGAGGCCGCCGCGGCGGCGCCCGTCACCCGCTTGTCGCGGGCCAGGCCCAGGTAGTCGTTCGACGCCAGGTCGAGGTTCGTGGAGTCGGCCGGGCGCGGGCGGACCCGGCGGGCCAGGCCCGCCTTCGCGCGGGCCTCGGCGCGCGTGTCGATCCAGTCGAACACCGAGTCACCTGTGCGCACACTCACGCCGGGAGTGTCGCATCCGGCGGCTACCGTGCCGGCGTGGACCTCTTCCAGCCCGATCCCGCCGAACTGCGCTCGTTGCGACGGGACGCGCCGGTCCACCGCGACGAGCGCACCGGGCTGTGGCTGGTCAGCCGCTACGACGACGTGCGCGCCGTGCTGGCCGACCCGCGCCGCTTCCGCCCGGACAACGCGCTGACCGCGGTCGTGCCGATCGCCGGCCCGGTGCTGCGGGTGCTGGCCCGCTCCGGGTTCTCGCTGCCGCCGACGCTGGCCAACAACGGCACCGACACGCACGCCGCCCTGCGCCGGCTGGTGGCCCGCTTCCTCACCCCGGCGCGGGTGGCGGGGTTGCGGGCGCGGATCGCGGAGCTGGCCGCCGAACGGCTGGACCGGCTCGGCGGGCGCGCCGACCTGCACCCGGCCCTGGCCCGGGACCTGCCCGCGATCGTGCTGCTGGAGGTCATGGGCATCCGCGACGTGGACGTGGCGGCGCTCAAGGGGTGGAGCACGGCGTCGCTGGAGCTGTTCTGGGGTGACGTCACGGTCGAGCGGCAGCACGAGCTGGCCGGGCCCGCCGCGGCGTTCCACCGGTGGCTGACCTCCCGGATCAAGGCGGCCGACCCGTCCGACGAGGACCTGTTCGGGGCGTTGCGGGCGCAGGGCGTGCCGGTCCGGGACGCGGCCGGGCTCTGCTACTTCCTGCTGATCGCGGGTCAGGAGACGACGACCCAGCTGCTGTGCGCGGCGTTCCACGCGGTGCTGCGGGAGGACGGGCTGTGGCCCCGGCTGGGCGAACCGGGCTTCGCCGCCGCGTGCGTGGAGGAGGTGCTGCGGCGGGACCCGCCGGTGAGCACCTGGCGGCGGGTCACCGCCGAGCCGGTCACCCTCTCCGGGGTGGACGTCCCGGCGGGCGCCCCGCTGCTGCTGATGCTCGCGGGCAGCGGCTCGGACCCGGAGGTCTTCGCCGAGCCCGAGCGCTTCCGGCCGGGGCGTCCGCGCGGGCGCGGGCACCTGGCGTTCGGCTTCGGCAGGCACTTCTGCCTCGGCGCGGGGCTGGCCCGGCTGGAGGCGGAGGTGGTGCTGCGGGAGACCGCGCGGCGGTTCCCGCGGCTGCGCCTGGCCTCGCTCGACCCGCCGCCGATGCTGGGCCTGCTGTCGTTCCGCGCGCCGTTGAGCGTCGAGGTCGAGCTAGGGGACCAGCACGACCTTGCCGGTGGTGGTCCGGCCCTCCAGCAGTTCGTGGGCGCGGGCGGCGTCGGCCAGCGGTAGCGCCTCGCCCAGCACGGGGCGCAGCCCCAGGTCGAAGACCCGCCGCACGGTGTCCGGGGTGAGGGGGTTGCCGAACCCGAGCACCGCGACGCCCTTGCGGAACACGTCGGACGCGGTCACGTCCAGCGGCTCGCCGCTCGCGAAGCCGAACACGGCGAGCCTGCCCACGCCGTCGCGGAGCAGCTCGAACGACCGCCGCCCGACCGCGCCGCCCACCGACGAGAACGCCACGTCGACCGGCTCGACCCCGGTGTGCCAGCCCGGCTCGCCGTAGTCCACCACCTCGTGCGCGCCCAGCTCGCGGGCCAGGTCGAGCTTGCGCGCGCCGCGCGCGGCGGCCACGACCGTCGCGCCGGCCCGTGCCGCGACCTGCACGAGCAGGCTGCCCACCCCGCCGCCCGCCGCCTCGACCAGCGCCCGCTCGCCCGCCCGCAGCCGGACCGCGTCCGCGGCGGCCACCGCCGTCGCGCCCTGGAGGTACAGCGCCAGCGCCTCGTGGTCGGACACGCTGTCGGGCACCTCCATCGCGTCCTCCGGCAGCACGGCCAGCTCGGCGTAGCCCTCGCCCAGGGCGAACCCGATCAACCGGCGGCCGTCCGGCGCCACCCCGACCACCTCGCCGCCCAGCGCGCCGGGCGCGAGGTCGTACCAGGGCACCACGCGCCCGGCCGCGCCCGACCGGATCAGCGTCTCGCCGTAGTTCACCCCGATCGCCGTGACGCGGACCAGCACCTCCCCCGGCCCGGCGACCGGGTCGGGCACCTCCCGCACCCCCAGCACGTCCGCCGGACCGAACTCCTCGAACCGCACCGCGCGCACAACGCCTCCCCGCGTCAGAAGCGGACCGACGGTCCGCTTGGTTCCGGCTACGATACGGACTCTCGGTCCGCTTCTGTCAAGGCCAGGTCGGGGAGGTCCACGATGCGGAAGGACGCCGCGCGCAACCACGCCGCGGTCCTCACGGCCGCCGCCCGCCTGATCGCCGAACGCGGCCCGGACGGGTTCTCGATGGAGGACGTCGCCACCGCCGCGGGCGTCGGCAAGGGCACGGTGTTCCGCCGGTTCGGCGACCGGGACGGGCTGGTGCGGGCCGTCGTGGACGAGACCTCGCGGGGCTGGCGGGCCGAGTCGCAGGCCCTGCTGGAGGCCGACGACGTCCCGGCGGAGGAGCGGGTGGTCACCTTCGTCGCGACGCTGTTCGACCACGTGGTCGCCGCCCTGCCGCTGGTGGCGGCGCTGGAGCGGGTGACCTCGCGCGGCATCGCCTGCGACGAGAACTCGGTCCTGACGCAGGAGCGCCTGGCGAGCCTGATCGCGCGGGTGCGGCCCGGTTCGGACGCCGACTACCTGGCGCACGCCCTGCTGGCGCAACTGCGCGCCGACGTGCTGCACCACCTGGTCCACCGGTGCGGCCTGGGCGTGCCGCGCGTGCGCGCCGGTGTGATCTCGCTCGCCCGGGGCGTGCTGACCGCCGGGGCGGTGTGATCGTCCTCGCCCGCCGGGGGCTTGGAGCACGACGGGGGAAGTGCGACGATGCCCAGGCTGTAGAGGGGGTGCGCGAGGAAGCCGGTGCGAATCCGGCACGGTCCCGCCACTGTGACCGGACCGAGGAGCCGGGAGTCAGGAACTCGACCCCCGACTCGTCGACCGGACACGGGCGTGGACACCCGAGGAAGGACACCGCCGCATGGGCGCGCGTTTCCCCTTTTCCGCCGTCGTGGGACACGACGACCTCCGCACGGCGCTGCTGCTCAACGCCGTGCACCCCGGTATCGGCGGGGTGCTCGTCCGAGGCGAGAAGGGGACCGCGAAGTCGACCGTGGTCCGCGCGCTCGCCGCGCTGCTGCCCGAGCTGGACGTGGTGCCGGGCTGCCGGTTCGGCTGCGACCCGGCGGCGCCCGCCGACTGCCCCGACGGGCCGCACGGCCCCGGCGTCGAACGGCGGCCCGCGCGCCTGGTCGAGCTGCCGGTCGGCGCGACCGAGGACCGGTTGATCGGCTCGCTCGACTTGGAGCGCGCGTTGACCGAGGGCGTCCGCGCCTACCAGCCGGGCCTGCTGGCCGCCGCCCACCGGGGCGTGCTGTACGTGGACGAGGTCAACCTGCTGCACGACCACCTCGTGGACCTGCTGCTCGACGCCGCCGCCATGGGCCGCGCGCACGTCGAGCGCGAGGGCGTGTCCGTCTCGCACGCCGCGTCGTTCCTCCTGGTGGGCACCATGAACCCGGAGGAGGGCGAGCTGCGCCCGCAGCTGCTGGACCGCTTCGGCCTGACCGTGTCGGTGCGCGCCTCGCGGGACGTGCCGACGCGGACGGAGGTCGTGCGGCGGCGGTTGGCCTACGAGGCGGACCCGGAGGGCTTCGCCGCCCGCTGGGCCGCCGCGGACGAGGAGCTGGCGCGGCGGATCGTGGCCGCGCGCGACCGGCTCGGTGACGTCGTGCTGCCGGACGCCGAGCTGCGCCGCATCGCCGCGATCTGCGCCGCCTTCGAGGTGGACGGCATGCGCGCGGACCTGGTGGTCGCCCGCGCGGCGACCGCGCACGCCGCCTGGCGCGGCGCGACCGAGGTGGCCGAGGAGGACGTGGAGGCGGCCGTGCGGCTGGCGCTGCCGCACCGCAAGCGCCGCGACCCGTTCGACGAGCCGGGTCTGGAGCAGGAGCAGCTGGACGACGCCCTCCGGCAGGGCGCGGAGGCCGCGGCCGAGCCCGAGGACGGTCCCGAGGGCCCCGACGACGACGGTGGCGGCGGGCCGCCGCCCGACCAGCCCCTGCCGGACCCGCCGACGCCGGACCGGGCGTCGGCCGAGGAACCGCCGAAGTCCACTTCGGACGGTGACGGCCCGGCCGCCCGGCCGCACACGCCCGCGCCCGCGTTCCGCGCCCGGTTGTTGCAGGTGCCGGGGGTGGGCGAAGGCGCTCCGGGCAAGCGGTCCCGCGCCCGCGCCCGCACCGGTCGGGTCGTTCGCCCGTCCACTGTGGACGGTTCGGGGCTGCACCTCGTCGGCACGCTCGGCGCGGCCGCACCGCACCAGGCGGCCCGCGGCCGAAGCGGCCCCGGCCTGGAGCTGCGCGCCGGTGACCTGCGGCGGTCGGTGCGCGAGGGCACGGAGGGCAACCTCGTGCTGTTCGTGGTCGACGCCTCCGGTTCGATGGCGGCGCGCAAGCGCATGTCGGCGGTCAGCGGCGCGGTGGTCTCCCTGCTGCGCGACGCCTACCAGCGGCGCGACAAGGTCGGCGTGGTCACGTTCCGCGGCCGGGAGGCCCTGGTGGCGCTGCCGCCGACGCACTCGGTCGACGCGGCGGCGGCCCGGCTGCGCGCCCTGCGCACCGGTGGCCGCACGCCGCTGGCCGACGGCCTGCTGCGCGCCCGCCGCGTGCTGGAGGCCGAACGGGTCCGCGACCCGCGCCGCCGACCGCTGCTGGTGCTGCTCACCGACGGCCGCGCGACCGCGGCCGGCACGGGCGGTGACCCGATGCGCGACGCGTTGCGCGCGGCCGGCCTGCTCGCCGCCGACGGCGTCGCGTCGGTCGTGGTCGACTGCGAGCACGGCCCCGTGCGGCTCGGGTTGGCCGCACGGGTGGCGGGCGCGCTGGAAGGCGCGTGCGTGCGCCTGGAAGAGCTGTCCGCGGACCTCGTCGCCGGCGTCGTGCGCGCCGCACGGGCCGCGTAGCGCAGCGCGCTGCAGGGCAGCGTGCGTTCACCCCAGTCCGACCACAACACCGGCGTGCGCGCCGACCGAGCCGCGTAGGAGCCTCGAAGTGCCCCAAGGTCAACCGTCCGTCGTGCCCGCCGACGGGCTCACCACCCGCCAGCGCCGCAACCGCCCCCTGCTCGTCGTGCACACCGGCGAGATGAAGGGCAAGTCCACCGCCGCGTTCGGGCTCGCGCTGCGCGGCTGGAACCAGGGCTGGTCCATCGGTGTCTTCCAATTCGTGAAGTCGGCCAAGTGGAAGGTCGGCGAGGAGACCGCGTTCCGCGCCCTGGGCCGGCTGCACGAGCAGACCGGCGAGGGCGGGCCGGTCGAGTGGCACAAGATGGGCGAGGGCTGGTCCTGGACCCGCAAGCAGGGCACCGAGGACGACCACGCCGCCGCCGCGCGCGAGGGCTGGCGGGAGATCGCCCGCCGGCTCGCCGCCGAGCGGCACGGCCTCTACGTGCTCGACGAGTTCACCTACCCGCTGCACTGGGGTTGGCTCGACGTGGCCGAGGTGGTCGAGACCCTGGCCAACCGGCCCGGTCACCAGCACGTCGTCATCACCGGCCGCAACGCGCCGGACGAGCTCGTCGCGGCCGCCGACCTGGTGGTCGAGATGACCAAGGTCAAGCACCCGATGGACGCGGGCCAGAAGGGGCAGAAGGGGATCGAGTGGTGAACCGGCTGGTGGTCGCCGCGCCCGCGTCGGGCAGCGGCAAGACCACCGTGGCCACCGGCCTGATGGCGGCGCTGCGGCGCGCGGGGGACCGGGTCGCGCCGTTCAAGGTCGGCCCGGACTACATCGACCCCGGCTACCACGCGGTGGCCACCGGCAGGCCCGGCCGCAACCTCGACCCCGTCATGGTCGGCGAGCACCGGGTGGCGGCCCTGTTCGCGCACGGCGCCCGCGGCTGCGACCTGGCCGTGGTGGAAGGCGTGATGGGGCTGTTCGACGGGCGGGTGGACACCGAGGGCCTCGGTTCCACCGCGCACGTCGCCAAGCTGCTGTCCGCGCCGGTGCTGTTCGTGGTCGACGCGCGGGGGCAGAGCCGCAGCCTCGCCGCCCTGCTGCACGGCTTCCGCGGCTACGACCCGACGGTGCGGCTCGGTGGCGTGGTGCTCAACCAGGTCGGCTCCGCGCGGCACGAGCAGGTGCTGCGCGGCGCGTGCGCCGAGGTGGGGCTGGAGGTGCTGGGCGTGCTGCCGCGCGACGACAGGTTCGCGCTGCCCTCGCGGCACCTGGGGCTGGTCACCGCCGCCGAGCACGGGCCCGCCGCCACCGCCGCCGTGGACGCCGTCGCCGAGGCCGTCGCCCGGCACGTCGACCTCGACGCGGTGCGCCGGCTCGCCGCCGAGGTGCCCGCCCTGGCCGTGCCGACGTGGGACGCCTGCGAGGAGGTCGAGCCCGTCGCGGGCAGGCCGACCATCGCCGTCGCGGGCGGTGCGGCGTTCACGTTCGGCTACGCCGAGCACGTCGAGCTGCTCGCCGCGGCCGGCGCGGACGTCGTCGTGGTCGACCCGCTGCGCGACGAGGCGCTGCCCGAGCGCACGGCGGGCCTGGTGCTGCCCGGCGGGTTCCCCGAGCAGTACGCCGCCGAGCTGTCGGCCAACGCCGGGTTGCGCGCCGCCGTGGCGGCCCTGGCCCGCGCCGGCGCCCCGGTGCACGCCGAGTGCGGCGGCCTGCTGTACCTGGCCAACTCCCTCGACGGCGCGCCGATGTGCGGCGTGATCGACGCCGACGGCGCGATGACGCCCCGGCTCACGCTGGGCTACCGCGACGCCGTCGCGCCGCAGGACTCCGTGCTGGCCCGCGCGGGGTCCCGGGTCACCGGGCACGAGTTCCACCGCACCGCGCTGGACGTCCCGCACGGGGCGAAACCGGCCTGGCGCTGGCGCGGCCACGACCTGCGCCCGGTGGCCGAGGGCTTCGTCGTCGGCCGGGTGCACGCGTCGTACCTGCACACGCACCCGGCGTCCGCGCCGGAGGCCGTGACCCGTTTCGTGCGGGCCTGCGCGGGTGGGTCCGCGAGCCCCGAGGCCACTCGTTAGTGGATCGCGCTCGCGCGGTACGGTCCGTGCCCACCAAGCCGAACACGTCGTGGGGAGCAGTTGTGATGACTGGTCGGGTCTCCTTCGTGGGCGCCGGTCCCGGTGCCGCCGATCTCATCACCGTGCGCGGCGCGAAGCGCATGGCGGAGGCCGACGTCGTGCTGTGGGCCCCCAGCGTGGTCGAGGCGGAGTGCGTGCGCGAGCACGCCCGCCCCGACGCCGAGCTGGTCGACTTCTCCCGCGTGCCCGAGGCCGAGGTGGTCGAGGTGTACCGGCGGGCGTCGGTGGCCGGGCTGAGGGTCGTGCGGCTGCACGCGGGCGACCCGTCGCTGTGGGGCGGGCTGCGCGACCAGCAGGAGACGTGCCGTCGGCTCGGCCTGGAGACCGACGTCGTGCCCGGTGTGTCGCCGGTCTCGGCGGCGGCGGCGTCGGTGGGGCGCGAGCTGACCACTTCGGACCGCGCCCAGTCGTTGCTGCTGGTCGGGCCGGAGACCGCCGAGCACGTCGAGGAGTTCGCCGCGCACGGCACCACGATGGCGATCTCCGCGTCCGGCGCGCGGGCCGGCCTGCTGGTGGAGCGGCTGCGCGCGGGCGGGTACGCCGACGACACGCCGGTGGTGGTGGCCTACAAGGTCTCCCTGCCCGACGAGACGGTCGCGCAGACGACGCTGGGCGGGCTGGAGGCGTGCGTCAAGGAGCACAAGCTCTACCGCACCACGCTGTTCCTCGTCGGCGAGGTGCTGGCGCAGCCCGCGTCCCGCCGCCGCGTCGCGGTGGTCGAGGGCGACGAGCCGGTGCGCCGGGCGCGGCCCTCGAAGTGGGCCAAGCGGGCGAGCCGGCCGGTGGCCGAGTCGCCGTCGGCGGCGGCGTGGTCGGCGGTGCACGACTGGCAGGAGACCGCGCGCACCAAGCGCGCCACGGCCAAGCCGAAGCCGGAGCCGGTGGGGGAGCCGCTGCTGCAGCTCGTCGCCGACGCGGCCGAGGAGACCGCGCCGGACCGGGTCGGGGCGGTGGCGGAGGAGGGCCCGGGGCCCGAGGACCGGCCGCGGGGCAAGCCCGTGGTGGCCGCGGCGGCGAAGCGCAAGCCCGCCGCCGTGCAGGCCAGCACGACGCCGCGCAAGCCGACCGCGGCGCGGGCCAAGAAGAACAAGCGCGTGAACTGACGTGGACGTCGTCGCGCTGCACGGTTTCGTCACGCGAGCCGGTCGGTCCTGGGAGGACGTGACCGTCGTGGACGCGGGGGCGGTGGGCCTGCGGCACGCCGCCAACGTGTGCCGGGCCCGGCCCGCGGTCGTCGTCTCCGGCGCGGACCCGGCGGAACTGGCGAGCGAGCTGGCCGGGTGGCGGCGCTCGCTCGTCGTCGAGTCCGCCGACGGCCTGTCCACAGTGGACCCGGCGGACGCGGTGGCGCGCCGGTGGGTGGAACCGGGCGCGGTCCTGTGCCTGGCCGAGCAGTCCTTCGCGCCCGCCGGCGAGGGCTGGGCGCTGCCGGACGGCGACTTCGCGCACCGCGACGGCATGGTCGCCGTCGCCGAGGTGCGGGCGCTGGTGCTGGCCCGGCTCGCCCCGCGCCCCGGCGTGCTGGTGTGGGACGTGGGCGCGGGACCCGGCGCCATCGGCGTCGAGTGCGCCCGGCTCGGCGCGGCCGTCGTCGCGGTGGAGCGCGACCCGGTGCAGTGCGTGCGGATCATCGCCAACGCCTCCGCGCACGGTGTCGACGTGCGGGTGGTCGAGGTCGAGGTGGCCGGGGTCGAGGGTGCCGGGGCAGAGGGCACCGCGGCCGAGGTGGGCGGGGTCGAGGTGGCCGGGGTCGGCCGCCTGCCCCGGCCGGACGCGGTGTTCGTCGGCGGCGGTGGCGCGGACGTGGTGCGGCGGTGCGCGCGGTCCGGCGCCCGGCGGGTCGTGGTGGCGACCCCGGACCTGGACCGCGTGCTGCCCGCCCGGGACGCGCTGCTGGGCGCCGGGTACGAGGTCGAGGGCAGCCAGGTGACCGCCGCGCGGCTCACCGGCGGCACGTTGCTGGCCACCAACCCGGTGACCGTGCTGTGGGGGGTGAAGAAGGCGTGATCGGGGTGTTCGCCGCCGGGGAGCGCGGACGACGGGCCGCCGGCGAGCTGGCCGGGTTCCTCGGGCCGGACGCGGTGGTGCCGGACGGTCCGATCGGGCCCGCGCTGCGCTCGCTGTGGCCGCGGTTGGGGTCGGCGGTGTTCTTCCTCGGCACGGAGGCGACCGTGCGGCTGGTCGCGCCGCTGCTGCGCGACGAGCGGGCGGACCCGGGCGTGGTGTGCGTGGACGGCGGCTTCGCGGTGGCGCTGCTGGGCGGCGCGGACGCGTTGGCCGGCCGGGTCGCCGACGTGCTCGGCGCGCAGGCGGTGACCACGTCGACGTCGGCGGCCTCGCCGCTGGACGAGCTGGTCGAGCTGCTGGACGCCACCGTGGCGGGCGACCTGGCGGCGTGCGGCGAGGCGGTGCGGCTGGGCGAGCCCGTGCGGCTGGTCAACCCGCTCGGCTTCCCGCTGCCCGCGCTGCCGGAGAACGTCGTCGTGGACGGCGGGCACGAGGCGGCGTGGACGGTCTTGGTGGACGACCGCGTGCCCCGCGGGCCGGTGGACGAGCGCGTGGTGCGGGTCGTGCCGCGCACGCTCGTCGTCGGCGTCGGGTCGAGCACGGGCGTGGCCGCCTCGGCGGTGTCGGCGGCCCTGGCGCAGCTGGAGGAGAGGCGCGGGCTGGACCCGAGGGCCGTCCGGGCGTTCGCCACGCTGGACCGCAAGGTCGCCGAGCAGGGCATCGCCGACGCGCTGGAGGACTGGGGCTTCTGGCACGACTCGACCACCGCGCCGCTGCTGTCCTACCCGGGCGAGGAGCTGGCGGTGATCCCGGTGCCGAACCCGGCGGAGCTGGCGATCGGCATCCCGAGCGTGGCCGAGGCGGCGGCGTTGCGGGGCGCGGTGGAGCTGTCCGGCGGCGGCCGGGTGGAGATCGCGGCCGAGAAGGTGAAGGGCGAGGGCGTGACGGTGGCCGCCGCCCGGGTGCTGCCGCGCGGCCGGCTGGCGCTGGTGGGCCTGGGACCGGGTGGCGCGGACGAGCGCACGCCCCGCGCCGAGGCCGAGCTGCGACGCGCGGCGGTCGTGGTGGGCAGCGCCGAGTGCGTGGCCCAGGTGCGGCACCTGCTGCGGCCGGGCACCAGGGTGGCGGCGGACGGGGCGGTGCGGCTGGCCGAGGAGGGCGCCGCGGTGGCGTTCGTCGCGGCGGGCGCCGGACCGGTTGTTGCCGGGCCGGTACGGGCGGATGTCGTCCGCGTGACCGGGGTCGCTCGTCAACTGTGAAGCCGCCAGGCACCGTCGAAAGGCGGTTGTCGCTTTCGCCGTCCTGGTCCTAGCTGGGAGGTGCGCCCGTACCCGGGGCGTCCCTGCACCGGAAGGATCGACATGGCGAAAACCCTGCGTCGCCTGCTGACCGTCCTGGCCACGGCGGTGGCCGCGGTCGGCCTGCTGACCGTCGCGCCCGCGTCGGCCGGCACGTCCTCGGACACCGGCGTGTCGCCGTTCATCGTCGGCGGCTCGCGCGTGTCCACCAGCACCTACCCCTGGGTCGTGTACCTGACCACCAGCAGCGGCAGCCAGTTCTGCGGCGGCACGCTGGTCACGGCCAACAAGGTCGTCACGGCCGCGCACTGCGCCAGCGGCCGGACGCCGTCGAGCACCCGCGTGGTGCACGGCCGCGACGACAAGCAGAGCACCGCGGGCACCGTGGCCGCGGTGACCTCCATCTGGGTCCACCCGAGCTACCGGACCGCCAGCTCGGGCTACGACGTGGCGGTGCTGACGCTGGGCACCAGCATCAGCTCCACCTACCTGCCGCTGGCCACGCCGTCCGACACGGCGCTGTACGCGGAGGGCACCAGCGCCCGGATCTACGGCTGGGGCACCACGTCCTCCGGCGGCTCGGCCTCGCGGTACCTGCTCGGCGCGACCGTGCCGGTGACGTCGGACTCGACCTGCCGCACGGCGTACTCCAACTACAGCCCCACCTCGATGGTGTGCGCCGGCTACCCGCAGGGCGGCACCGACACCTGCCAGGGTGACTCGGGCGGCCCGCTGGTCGCGGGCGGCAAGCTGATCGGCGCCACCTCGTTCGGCCGCGGTTGCGCGCTCGCCGGCTACCCCGGCGTCTACGCGCGGATCGCCTCGTACTACTCGGCGATCACCGCCCAGCTGTAGCCCGGCGCGACGTGCCCACGACCGGGTGCTTTCCCGGTCGTGGGCACGTGCGGCGTGTTCGATCCGGTGGCATGCGCCAACTACTCGTGATGCTGCTCCTGCTGCTCGCCGCGCCGGGCGTGGCCACCGCGGCGGGGACCCTGCACTCGTGCGCCACGTCGGTCGACGGGAAGGTCGCCTCGGGGCGGTGCGAGGGCGGTGGTTCGTTCCGCCTGGTCGCCTCCTGCGACGACGGCACGACGGTCGACAGCTCGTGGTTGACGATCAGCCACGGCATGGGCCGCACCAAGGTCCGCTGCCGGTCGAACGCCGTGGACGCGTGGATCGAGCAGCGCTAGGGCCGCCCCCGCCGCGCGTCCCGTGATGTGGAGCACCCGGCTTGGACAGGACATGTCCGACGTGGATGCTTCTACCCATGCACGGTGAAGAGCACTACCTCGTGGGCCTGGACCTGACCGGTCGGAGGGTCGTCGTCGTGGGCGGCGGCACGGTCGCGCAGCGCAGGCTGCCCAGGCTCGTGGCGGCGGGCGCCCGGGTGGAGGTCATCTCGCCCGAGGTGACGCCGGCGGTCCAGGGCCTGGTCGACGGTGGCGAGGCCGCCTGGCACGCCCGCGAGTACGCCGACGGCGACCTCGACGGCGCCTGGTACGTGCTGGCGTGCACGTCCTCCGCCGAGGTCAACGCCCGGATCGCCGCGGACGCCGAGGAGCGCCGCGTGTTCTGCGTGCGCGCCGACGTCGCCGTGAAGGGCACCGCCGTGACCCCCGCGGTGGGCGAGCATGACGGCCTGCTGGTCGGCGTCCTCGCCGGTGGTCAGCACCGCCGGTCCGCCGGGGTGCGCGACGGGGTGCTGTCCGCGTTGCGCGACGGCTCGATCGCCGACCACCACGACCAGCCGGCGGGCGTGGCCCTCGTCGGCGGCGGCCCCGGCGACCCCGACCTGATCACCGTGCGCGGGCGCAGGCTGCTGGCCAGGGCCGACGTCGTGGTGGCCGACCGGCTCGCCCCGCGCGAGCTGCTGGACGAGCTGCCGCCGCACGTCGAGGTGGTGGACGCGGCCAAGATCCCCTACGGCCGGGCCGCGACGCAGGACTTCATCAACACCGCGCTGGTCGACCACGCCAAGGCGGGCCGGTTCGTGGTGCGCCTCAAGGGCGGTGACCCGTACGTGTTCGGCCGGGGCTTCGAGGAGCTGATCGCGTGCGCCGAGGCGGGCGTGCCGGTCACCGTGGTGCCCGGGGTGACCAGCGCGTTCGGCGTGCCGGCGCTCGCGGACGTGCCGGTGACGCACCGGGGCGTCGCGCACGAGGTGGTGGTCGTGTCCGGGCACGTCGCGCCGGACGACGAGCGGTCGCTGGTGGACTGGTCGGCGTTGGCGCGGCTGAAGGGCACGGTCGTGATCCTCATGGGGGTGGAGCGGGCGGCGGCGTTCGCGGACGCCCTGATGGCGGGCCGCCCGGGCGACACCCCGGTGTCGGTGATCCAGGAGGGCAGCACCCGCGCGCAGAAGGTCGTGCGGTCCGCGCTGGCCACCCTCGCCGCCGACATCGCCGAGCACGGCGTCCGCCCGCCGGCGATCATCGTTGTGGGACCGGTCGCCGCACTGGCGGGCGAACTGCCGTTCCGCTCCTGAGCGCCGGCGGCCCGCCGCGCACCGCCCGCCGCGCCGACCAGGCGAACGACAACGGCACCCCGCCCGCAGGACGAGGTGCCGTTGTCGGGTACTCGCTAGTGCTGCGCCACCCGGCGCGGCCGGCCGGAGCCGTTGCGGTCGCGGTCGGAACGGCCACCGCGGAAGCCGCCGAAGCCGCCGCCGTTGCCACCGCCGCCGGTGCGGCGCGGCGCACCGCCACCGCGACGGGCGCGGACCGGCACCTCCGGCTCGACGACCGGGATGCCGCTGGGCACCCGGGCGCCGGTGATGCGGACCAGCTCCTCGTCACCGGGGCGGACCTTGGTCGACGCCGGGCGGATGCCCGCGCGGGCGGTCAGGCCCTGCACGGCGCGCCGCTGGTCGTGCGTCACCAGGGTGACGACCGTGCCGGACTGGCCGGCGCGCGCGGTGCGGCCCGCGCGGTGCAGGTAGTCCTTCGGGTCGGCCGGCGGGTCGACGTGCACCACGAGGCTCACGTCGTCCACGTGGATGCCGCGGGCGGCCACGTCCGTGGCGATCAGCACCGGCGTGGTGCCCTCGCGGAACTGGCCGAGCACGCGGGTGCGCGCGCTCTGCGCCTTGCCGCCGTGCAGCGCGCCGGCGTGCACGCCCATGGACCGCAGCTTCTTGGCCAGCCGGTCGACGTGGTGCTTGGTGCGCACGAACATGATCGTGCGGCCCTCGCGCGCGGCGACCTCGGTGACCACGTTCTGCTTGTCCTCGGCGGAGACGAACAGCAGGTGGTGCTCCATCGTGGTGACGCTGCCCGTGGGCGGCGAGACCGAGTGGACCACCGGGTCGTGCAGGTACTGGCGGACCAGCTTGTCCACGTCGCCGTCCAGCGTCGCGGAGAACAGCAGCCGCTGCCCGTCCTGCGGGGTCAGGTCGAGGATCGCCCGAACCTGCGGCATGAAGCCCATGTCCGCCATCTGGTCGGCCTCGTCCAGCGCGGTGAACATGACCTCGGAGAGGTCCGCCGTGCCCTGCCGGACGTGGTCGGACAGCCGGCCGGGGGTGGCG
Organism: Actinosynnema sp. NPDC053489; assembly: GCF_044544865.1. NCBI lineage: Bacteria > Bacillati > Actinomycetota > Actinomycetes > Pseudonocardiales > Pseudonocardiaceae > Actinosynnema > Actinosynnema sp. NPDC053489. Next base: position 182,117 of record NZ_JBITXT010000008.1, read on the forward strand.
ATCAGCAGGTCGACGCCGCGGCGCAGCGCGTCCACCTGGCGGGGGAACGACGTGCCGCCGACGACCGTGCGGCACCACAGGCCCAGCGCCCGCGCGAACGGGCTGAGGGCCTCCTCGACCTGCATGGCCAGCTCGCGCGTCGGCACGAGCACCAGCGCGCGCGGCTTGAGCGGCTTGGCCCGGCCGCCGGTCAGGCGGGACAGCAGCGCCAGGCCGAACGCCAGCGTCTTGCCGGAGCCGGTCTGGCCGCGGCCGAGGAGGTCGCGGCCCGCCATGGCGTCGGGCAGCGTGGCGGCCTGGATGGGGAACGGTTCGGTGATGCCCGCCTGCTCCAGCGCGCGGAGCAGCTCGTCGGACAGCCCCAGCTCGGCGAACGAGGGCAGCGGGCCCTCGGGCACGGTGTTCTCGACGTGGTCGGGGATGGTGGTCGCCTGCTCCACGGCGGGAGCGGGACGACGGTTGCCCTGGCCTGGGCGCCTGTTGCTGCGTGGCTTGCGGATCTGGGGGCGCTCGGAACGGCCTTGGGACATTGTCGGCAAAACAAACCTCCGGGACACGGCACGTCTCGGAGATTGCTCTGCTGAGGCAGACGCGATCGCGGGGACGGGCCCGGCGCGCGGATCGCGCCGATAGTGGTTGGGAAGCACCACCGGCCACTCTGGCGGCCTGGGGCGCTCAGCGGCGCCACCGGGCGGTGCACCACTCAGTCTAGCCGATCACGGGCCGGAGTTCGTCATCCCGGCGGTGTTCTGGCGCACACGGGTCGTCGTCCGGGTGACGCCGGGCGTCGTGCCGCTGGGTGGTAACAGTGGCGAAAGCGCAGGTGGGAGGCGGTTTGGTGCCGGGCAGGCCGAGGTGCTCCGGCCGGCCCGGCACCAACTGAACGGAGCAACCGGGGCCGCCGCCGCGCCCCGCCCTCCGGCGGGGCACTTCGACGTCCCGCAGGCGCGGACCCCGGGCCGCTGCCGACCCGGGGTCCGCGCGGGCGGCCGTTCAGCCGAGCCCGGCCACGTCCAGCAGCATCGCGGTCACCTCGTGCGGCTCGGCCAGCTCCGGGGCGAGGCCGCGCGCGGTGAACCAGCCGGCCACGTTGCGCACGTCCCGCTCCAGGAACTCCGGGCCGCGCGGGTTCGCCGCCAGGTCCACCACCTGCGGCAGGTCGATCACGACCAGCCGCCCGTCGTGCACCATCAGGTTGAACGCCGACAGGTCGCCGTGCGCCAGGCCCGCCGAGGCCATCAGGCCCAGCGCGTCCAGCAGCTGCCGCCACAGGTCCAGCAGCTCCTCCGGGTCCGGCCGCAGCTGGGCCAGCCTCGGTGCCGCCGCGCCGTCCGCGCCGACGAACTCCAGCAGCAGTTCGGTGCCGTCGCGCTGCACCGGGTAGGGCACCGGGGCGCCCAGCCGCCACAGCGTCGTCAACGCGGCGAACTCGGCCACCGCCCACCGCTCGGCGATGAGGTTGCGGCCGAACGCGCTGCGGTTGGTCATCGCCCGCATCTCGCGCGAGCGCCTCATCCGCCGCCCTTCGAGGTAGCCGGCGTCCCGGTGGAACAGCCGGTGGTCGTTGCTGCGGTACCGCTTGGCGGCCAGCAGGCACGACCGGTCGGTGCCGGGCATCGCGCGTTCCAGCAGGAAGACGTCCGCCTCCTTGCCGGTCTTGACGATCCCCAGCTCGCGGTCGACGGCGGACAGGTCCGTCACCAACCACCCGGGGTGCGGTTTCGGGCCCTGGTCGGCCTCGCCCCAGGTGGACCAGCGGTCGCCGTCCTCCGGGACGTCCGCCGCGGCGGCGTCCTCCCGCATCTGGGTGAGCCGGTCCTTGGCCTCCTCGGTGAGGCGGCCGCGCCGGACCGGCGCCACGTCGTCGTCGCCCCGGGCCCGGGACTTCTTCGCCTTCTTGGCGTGCCAGCCGAGGTCGTCGGCGTGGTCGAACCCGGCTTCGTACTCGGTGTACTGATCGTGCTCGCGCACTGGAGGGTCTCCAGGTGAAGTGGGAGTGATCGCCCCCACCCGGCGCGGTGTGGTCCTTCGCGCGGGGTCGCGTCAGGCGAGCGGGGCGAGCGGACGGGTCGGCGCCACGTCCCGGACAGCTGTCGCCATCGGGCACCTCCTCGACTCCGCCGTGGTCTGCCACCACCGGCACTTCACGCGTACGGGCACAGGGTGCCCGTACGCCCCGCGCGGGCGCAACCGGTTTACCGGGGCTGCAACCGGTAGCTGCCGCGCTCGCCCAGCCACGCCGCCCCGAGCTGCCGGATCACCAGCGAGTCGTGCCGCAGCACGCGCTCGTCGTGCCACTGCGAGGCGCGCGGCGCGACGGCCAGCATCCGCTCCCGGGCCGTGCCGCTGAACTCGACCAGCGCGGCGACCGCGTCGTCCACCTCGTCCGCCGGGAGGGGGTGCGGCGCCGCGGTGCCGGGCAGGACCAGCGCGGTGTCGGCGAACGTGGCCGACGTGCCGAGGTCGTGCGCGAGCTGGTGCTCCACCGACTCCGCGTTGAGCTGACGCTGCCGCCACGTGCGGTCGGCCAGCGCCAGGCGCAGGCCGAGCAACCGGGCCAGGCACAGCCCCGACCACACCCGCTTGAGGGCCTCCGGCGCGTCCAGCGCGTCGGTGCGCAGGTCCTCGGTGATCCCCCGCAGTTGGCCGGGCGTGACCGGTTCCGGGGACGGGCTGTCGGGGGAATCGGCTGTGTCGGTGGTCACGCGGTCATTCTGGCATCACCCTTACGTGTTGTGACAAATTCCCGACTGTGAGTCACGCGAACGGCCGTCAGCGGTGTGCGAACGACCGTCGGTAGTCCTTGGGCGGCACGCCCACCACGGCGGTGAAGTGGTGGCGCAGCAGCGCGGCGGTGCCGAAGCCGGAGCGGTGGGCCACGTCCTCCACGGTCAGCCCGGTCTCCTCGAGCAGTTGGCGGGCGCGCAGCACCCGCTGGGTGGTGAGCCAGCGGTGCGGCGTCGTGCCGGTCTCGGCGGCGAAGCGGCGCGCGAACGTGCGCTCCGACATGTTCGCCCGCTCGGCGAGGCTCGTGACGGTGTGCTCGCGGTCGAGCCGGTCCTGCAGCCAGGCCAGCAGCGGCTGGAGGCTGTCGGCCTGGCGCGGCGGCGCGGGCAGCTCCACGAACTGCCGCTGACCGCCGTCCCGCTGCGGCGCGACGACCATGCGGCGGGCGATGGTGGCGGTGACGGCCGCGCCGAACTCCCGGCGGACCAGGTGCAGGCACGCGTCGATGCCCGCGGCCGTGCCGGCGCTCGTGATGATGTCGCCCTCGTCCACGAACAGCACGTCCGGGTCGAGCTTGACGTCGGGGAAGCGCTCGGCGAACTCGGCGGCGTGGTGCCAGTGGGTGGTGCAGCGGCGGTCGTCCAGCAGGCCGGCGGCGGCGAGCAGGAACGCGCCGCTGCACACCGACAGCAGCGTGCTGCCGCGCCGGTGGGCCGCCTTGACGGCCTCGACGACCCGCGGCGGGTACTCGTCGCGGATGTGGAGGGCGGGCACGGCGACCAGGTCGGCGTCGGCCAGCCCGTCGAGGCCGCGGTCGGGGGTCAGGGACGCGCCGACGCTCGTGCGGACCGGCCGGCCCGCCTCCTCTCCGCAGACGCGGAAGTCGATCGCCGGCACGCCGTCCCCGGTGCGGTCGATGCCGAAGACCTCGCAGATCACGCCGAACTCGAACGGGGCGACGCCGTCGATCACCACGGCGGCAACGGTGCGGAGCATGGCGGCACCCTACTTGGCAGAATTTTGATGCACAACGGCAAGTCTGCCAGTGGTGGCGGTTTCTTGCTTATCGCACAGTTAGTGCCATGGCAGCGATCATCACCGTCCTGACCGTCCTCGCCCTCACCGTCTACGGCCTGGAGCGCAACCACCACCGCCGGATCGCCCTGGGCTCCCGCCTGGCGGGCAGCGCGGACGCCGAAGACCGCGACGTGCCGCGCGTGGTGGCCGACCTGCGCGCCGCGGCGGCCCGCCCGGCCCGGGACCGCGCCGGGTCCCGCCACGCGGCCCCGTCCCTGCGCTCCACCCGCCCGATCCGCTCGGCCTGAGCCGCGAGCGGGCTACACGACCAGGTCGGCGGTCCGGGCGCCGGTCGGCTCCACCCGCAGCCCGGCCCGCACCGCGACCCTGATCAGGCCCCTGAGGTCGGCCGGCTCCGACCGCGACTTCACGATCGCCTGCGCGAGCCGGCCCTTGTGCGCCTTGTTGAAGTGGCTCACGGCGTTGCGCCGCCCCGAGCCGTCCTCGGTGACGACCCGGACCACGGCGGCACCCGGGATGCGCGCGAGCGAGGTGTACGGGCTGGACCGCAGGTCCACGACGAACTCGTCGGCGGCGGCCAGCACCGGCTCCAGCGCGGGCCGCCACAGCGTGCCCAGCGGGCCCACGGACGGCAGCGCGCTGCCTCCCGACAGCCGGTAGGCGGGGATGGGGTCACCACCGCCGACCACGCCGAACAGCGCCGACGCCACCGACAACCGCGCGTACGCGCGCGACTTCTCGGCCTTCGTCAGCGCGTCGAGCCCGAGCGCGTCGTACAGCACCCCGGTGTAGCGGGCCAGCGCCGGCAGCGTGGGGGAGCGGCGCAGCTCGGCGTTGCGCCCCACCTCGCCCGCCTGGCGCTCGGAGAGGCCCAGCGCGGCCAGGCTCGCCGGCACGTCGGCGGCCAGCTCGACCAGCGCGTCGACCAGCTTGCCGCGCACCGGGTTCAGCTCGGGGTGCGACAGCAGGTCGAGGTCGAGCGGCGCGCCGGACCCGCCGGGCGCCTTGGTCTCCGACGGTGGGAGCAGTACCAGCACGGCGGGCAAGCCTATGCGCCCGCGCACCGACCGCGCCCCGGCGGTCGCGCTCCCGGTCGTCCCCGGCTCACCACCCCCGGCTCACCGGGCGACCCGGGCGCGTGCCACCGGGCGTCCGGGTCGCGCGTCGCGCCACCGGCGGCGCCCGGGCGAGCGGAACCCGTTGGAACTGATCAGGGGCGGTTCACTACCCTTTCCCGGACAACCCGCCCCCGAGGAGCGCCCACCGTGATCACGAGGATGTCGTCGCTGTTCCTGCGCACCCTGCGCGAGGACCCGGCCGACGCCGAAGTACCCAGCCACAAGCTGCTGGTCCGCGCCGGCTACGTCCGCCGCGTCGCCCCGGGCGGGTACTCGTGGCTGCCGCTGGGCCTGCGGGTGCTGCGCAACGTCGAGCGGGTCGTCCGCGAGGAGATGGACGCGATCGGCGCGCAGGAGATCCAGTTCCCCGCGCTGCTGCCGAAGGAGCCCTACGAGGCGACGAACCGGTGGACCGAGTACGGCCCCAACCTGTTCCGCCTCAAGGACCGCAAGGGCGCGGACTACCTGCTCGGCCCCACCCACGAGGAGCTGTTCGCGCTCACCGTGAAGGGCGAGTACTCCTCCTACAAGGACTACCCCGTCACGCTGTACCAGATCCAGACCAAGTACCGGGACGAGGCGCGCCCCCGCGCGGGCATCCTGCGCGGCCGCGAGTTCCTGATGAAGGACTCCTACTCCTTCGACCTCGCCGACGAGGGCCTGGGCGAGTCCTACCTGCGGCACCGCGAGGCGTACATCCGCATCTTCGACCGCCTCGGCCTGGAGTACGTGATCGTCTCGGCCACGTCCGGCGCGATGGGCGGCTCGGCGTCGGAGGAGTTCCTGGCGGTGGCGCCGACCGGCGAGGACACGTTCGTCCGCAGCACGGAGTCCGACTACGCGGCCAACGTCGAGGCCGTCGTCACGCCCGCGCCGCCCGAGCAGGACCCCGCCGCGCACCCCGCCGCGCAGGTGCACCACACGCCCGGCACGCCGACCATCAAGACGATGGTCGACTTCCTCAACGCCAACACCGACCGCACCTTCACCGCCGCGGACACCCTGAAGAACGTCCTGGTGAAGACCCGACAGCCCGGCGCGCAGGAGTGGTCGCTGCTGGCCATCGGCGTGCCCGGCGACCGCGAGGTGGACCTCAAGCGCCTGGAGGCGGCGGTCGCGCCCGCCGAGGTGGCGATGCTGGACGACGCGGACTTCGCCCGCAACTCCTTCCTGGTCAAGGGCTACATCGGTCCGGGCGCGATCCAGGCCAACGGCGTCAGGTACCTGGTCGACCCGCGCGTGGTCCGCGGCACGGCGTGGGTGACCGGCGCGGACAAGGCCGACCACCACGTGGTGGACCTGGTCGTGGGCCGCGACTTCACCCCCGACGGCACGATCGACGTGGCCGAGGTCCGCGAGGGCGACGCGTCGCCCGACGGCAGGGGCGTGCTGGTCGCCGCGCGCGGCATCGAGATCGGGCACATCTTCCAGCTGGGCCGCAAGTACGCGGACGCGTTCTCGCTGGACGCCCTGGGCCCGGACGGCAAGCCCGTCCGGATCACCATGGGCTCCTACGGCATCGGCGTGTCCCGCCTGGTCGCCGTGATCGCCGAGCAGAGCCACGACGAGCGCGGCCTGATCTGGCCGCGCAACGTGGCGCCCGCCGACGTGCACGTGGTCGTGGCGGGCAAGGACGAGGCGCTGCTCGCCGGTGGCGAGAAGCTGGCCGGCGAGCTGTCCGAGGCGGGCCTGAAGGTGCTGCTGGACGACCGCAAGGCGAGCCCGGGCGTGAAGTTCGCCGACGCCGAGCTGGTCGGCGTGCCGACGATCGTGGTGGTGGGCCGCGGCCTGGCGAACGGCCTGGTCGAGGTCAAGGACCGCCGCACGGGGGAGCGCGAGGAGGTGCCGGTCGCCGACGCGGTCGGGCGCCTGCTCGCCGCCGTCCGGGGCTGACCCGCACCCGGACCGGGTGGCCGCGGCCCGCGGTATCGCGTACCGCCCGCGGCCGCCCGGTCGGGATCATCCGGGACCGGCGCGCCCTGCTCGTGGTCGTGGTGCTGCTGATCGGCGCGGGCCTGGTCGACCTGGGGCGGTTGCCGGCCGCCGGTGCGGGACAGCGGCTTCGACCGGCTCGCCGAGCTGACGGCCGTCGCGTCGACCCGGGACCGGGCCTTCCTGTTCGGCGCGGTGGGCTTCCCGCCCGCACAGCAGGTCCACGTGTGGAGCGCGCCGCTCAACGGCTGAGGACGGCCCTCACGACGGCCCCGGTGTCGGCCAGGTCGTCCAGCACGACGTGCGCGCCCGCCTCCCGCAGCTCCGCGGCGCTGCTGCGGCCCGTCGCCACGCCGATGGCGACGGCGCCGTGGTGCAGCGCGGCGTCCACGTCGTGGGGCGTGTCGCCGATGACGACCGCCCGGAACTCGCGGGCGTGCTTGGCGGTGGCCAGCCGGACCGCCTCCAGCACCAGCGCGGGCCGGTGCTCGGACACCGAGCCGTAGCCGCCGATCTCGAAGTCCAGGTGCTCGTCCAGCCCGAACGCGGCCAGCTTGTACCGGGCGATCTCCACGAGGTTGCCGGTGACCAGCGACTGCACCACGTCGTCCCGCCCGGCCAGCTCCCGCAGCGCCGCCGCCGCACCGGGCAGGGCGCGGCCCCGCGCCACCAGCAGGTCGCGTTCCCGCGTGGCCACGTCGACCAGCTCGGCGTGCAGCCGGGCCACCACCTCGTCGGTCGGCTCGATGGCGTGCGCGGTCAGCAGCTCCCGCGTGATGGCCTGCTCCGTGCGGCCGGGGAAGGACGGCACGTGCACCAGCTCCCGGCCCGCCGCGGCCAGGAACGCCGTGCGGTACCAGGCGTGGCCGACCCCGCGCGCGTCGATCAGCGTCAGGTCGATGTCCCACAGCACCAGGGTGTTCACGACAGCCGCACGCTCCTCAAGATGCGCTCCACGTCGTCCTCCGACGGCCCTTCGGCCACGTGCGGCCCTCCCCGGGCGACGTTGAGCACGAGCACCGCCACCTCGGCCCCGCGGCGCAGCGCCACCGCGCTGACCGCGGCCCTGGGTGCGAAGCACGCGTTGGCGGCCTGCGGCGTCACCTCGACGCTGAGCCGGACCGCCCCGTCGTCGGAGGGCTCGACCCGGGGCTCGTCGATGCGCGGCGGCGCGTCGTCGACGGTGTACCCGCCGGCGGCGATCCGGTTGACCAGCTCGGTGGCCACCTGCTCGGGGTCGTCGTCCACGACCGACCCGGCCATCGCCTGCGCCTGGACCATGCTGCGGCCCTGGCACTCGAACGGCCGGGACACGTACGACGTCGTCATCCTCACCCGCCCGGACGCGCCGCTGCCGCTGGACTCCCACGACGGCGGCAGCTCGTAGGCGAGGCCCGCCTGCGGGTCGTCCACCGGCTGCCAGTCCGGCTCGGGCGCGGAGGTCGGCGCCGGGGTCGCCCGCGGTGCGCCGGCGTCGCCGGACTTGGCCCGCACGAGGGCCGTCACGCCACCGCCGACGACCAGCACGGCCACCGCGGCCAGCGCGATCCACAGCGGCGCGCGGCCGGGCCGTTTCGGCGGCGGCTGCTGGTAGACGCCCAGCCCGGTGTAGTTCACCGGCTCAGCGGCTTCACGGAGTCCACCATGGCCTGGAGGTCGGCCTCGGTCTGCGGCCGGGGTTCGGCCGGGCCGCCTTCGAGGTCGCCGTTGGCCATGAACACGTGGTAGCCCTTGTCGCCCTTGAGGACCAGGACCTTCACCACGCCCTTGGTGGCCAGGCACTGGTCGCCGGACGTCGTGGCGACGGCGTCGACCTGCACGCCCTCGATGGTGCCCGCCACGGTGACGCGCTTGGGCTCGCCGAGCTTGACCTCGGACCTGGGCGCGGACTTGTAGTACTGGGTGGCGAGCTTCTGCGCGAAGTCCTTCGCCACCGCGGTCAGGTCCGTCTGCGGCACCACGACACCGCCCGCGCCGCCGCGGGTGAAGCCCTTGCCGCCGCAGTCGTACGCGCCGGTGACGGTGAGGCCGACCAGCTTCACGTCCGGCAGGCCCTCGACGGGCGCGGAGCCGGCCGCGGGCGACCAGCCCTTGGGCACGTCGTAGCTGTAGGACAGGGTCGGGACGGCGAGGCAGTTCCAGTCCTTCTTCGCGGCCTCGCAGGTGGGCGGGGCCGCGCTGGACGTCGTGGACTTCGCCGTGGTGGACGGCTTGGTGGTGGTGGTCGTCGTCGCGCTGCTCGTGGCGGAGTCCTGGGCGACCGGGGTGGAGCCGTCCGGCCGGGTCAGCACGAACGCCGTCACCCCACCGCCGACCAGCACCACGACGACCGCGGCGATCGCCAGCCACAGCCCCGTCCGGCTCTTCTTCGGGGGCGGTTCGTCGCCGCCGGAGAACACGCCGAGGCCGCCGTACGAGCCGCCGTAGTTCTGCGGGTACACCTGCTGCGGGTACCCCTGGTAGTCGCCCTGGTTGGGCGGCCCACCCCAACCGGACTGCCCGTCACCTGGGTAAGTCACGGCTGAACCGTACCCGCTGACCCCGACGACGAGGATCTCCTCGGCTAATTCAACGTGCGTTGACTTAATCGCCCGATCGGTCGTAGCCTCTAATTCAACACATGATGAACTACCGAGGAGGACACCATGGCCGCACTGCACGACCGGCCGCCGGCGGTCATCGCGGTGGCCGCCGCCGTCGTGGGCGCGCTGGTCGCCCTCGTGCTGGGCCTGCTGACGTTCGGCGTCCAGGCGACGGCGCACCCCGACGCGGTGCCGCTGGCGGTCGCCGTGGACGCCGGCGCGCCACCCCCGCTGCGCGCCGTCGCCGACGAGCTCGCGGGCGGCGACGCCCGGGAGGTCTCCTGGCGGGTCACCACCCCCGACCGGACCCGCGACCTACTGTCGCGCCAGGAGGTCTACGGGGTGCTCGAACTGGCGCCGGGCAAGGCGACGGTGGTGCTGTCCGGCGCGGTGAACCCGTCCGGGACCCAGGTGGCCCACCAGGTCCTCGCGGGCGTCGCCCAGGCCACCGGGGCGGTGCCGGAGGTGGTCACGCTCGACCCCGCCTCGGCCGCCGGGCGCACCGCGCCCCTCGCCGGCACCGCCCTGCTGTGGATCGCGGGCCTGGTGGCCGGCGCGGCGTTCACCGCCCTGGCACGCCGGCCCACCCGGTCGGCCCGGCTGGCGGGAGTCCTCGCCGCGACCGCGCTCGGCGTCGCCGTCGTCGCGGGCTTCTTCGCGCTGTGGGACCGGGCCCTGCCGCTCACCGCGCCCGTGCTCGGTTACCTCGCCCTGGTGGGCGTGGCGTTCGCCCTGGTCCAGGGCGCGCTGCTGCGGCTGCTCGGCCTGCGCGCGATGGCCGTGCTCGGGCCGCTCTACCTGGTGGCTCCCGCCGTCGCGGGCCAGGTGCCGGAGCTGATCGACCCGGTCTACCGGGCGCTGCTGTGGTCGTGGACGCCGTTCCGGTTCTCCACCGAGGGCCTGCGCGCGCTGCTGCACGGCGGGTCGCCGGACACCGCCCAGGTCCGGGTGTTCGCGGCGCTCGCCGCGGCGGGCCTGCTCGTGCTGCTGCTACCCCGCCAGGAAGGACAGCCGGACCTTGCGGACGGGGTTGTCGACGTTGGTGTCGACCAGGCAGACCGACTGCCAGGTGCCCAGCGCCAGCACACCGCCTAGCACCGGGATCGTCGCGTACGGCGGCACCAGCGCGGGGAGCACGTGGTCGCGGCCGTGGCCGGGCGTGCCGTGCCGGTGCCGCCACCGCCCGTCGGCGGGCAGCAGGTCGCGCAGCGCGGCCAGCAGGTCGTCGTCGCTGCCGGCGCCCGTCTCCAGCACCGCCAGGCCCGCCGTGGCGTGCGGCACCCAGACGTGCAGCAGCCCGTCGCCGTCCACGTCGGCCAGGAAGTCCTCGCAGGCGCGGGTGAGGTCGTGCACGACCTCGGTCGAGCCGGTGCGGATCTCGATCTCTTCGCTGCGCATCCTCCAGAGCTTAAAACGCGGTGCGCGACCCGCGCCGGATCGGCGACGATGCCCGTCGTGACCCACACCGCGATCGTCACCGGCGCCAACCAGGGCATCGGCGCCGCGACCGCCCGCGCTCTCGCGGCCCGGGGCGTCGACGTCCTCGTCACGTTCCTGCGCTTCGCGCCGGCGCCGGACCCGAGCGTGCCGCGCGACTACTTCACCGCCCGCGAGTCGGACGCCGGGGCCGTGGTCGCCGCCATCACCGGGGCGGGCGGCCGGGCGCACGCGCTGGAGGTCGACCTCGCCGACCCGCTCGCGCCCGCCGAGCTGTTCGACACCGCCGAACGGGTCTTCGGCCCGGTCGACGTCCTGGTCAACAACGCCTCCGGCTGGGTGCAGGACACGTTCCTGGCCGCGGCGACCGACCGGTTCGGCCGCGTGCTGCGGGCCGTCACCCCGCAGACGTTCGACGCGCAGTTCGCCGTGGACGCCCGCGCCGGCGCGCTGCTGATCGCCGAGTTCGCCCGCAGGCACGTCGCCCGCGGCGGCGACTGGGGCCGCATCGTCGGCCTGACCTCCGGCGGCCCGCACGGCTTCCCGAGCGAGGTGTCCTACGGCGCGGCGAAGGCGGCGCTGGAGAACTACGCCATGTCGGCCGCGGCGGAGCTGTGGCCGCACGGCATCACCTCGAACGTGGTCAAGCCGGGCGTCACGGACACCGGCTGGGTCAACGACGCGGTCCGCGCCCAGCACGACGTGTCGCAGCCCGAGGACGTGGCCGAGGTCGTGGCCTTCCTGTGCTCGGACGCGGCGGGCAAGGTGACCGGGAACGTCATCACCCTGCACTAACGCTCATTACCCGCTGGTAACATAGCCGTCGTGAAGGCATCCCGACTGCGCCGCGGCATGAACCTGTGGCCACCGTTCCTGTTCGCCGGCATCCGCGTGGTCGAGCTGTCCGACGACTACCGCCACGCCAGGGTGCGCATGCGGCTGCACTGGTGGAACCGCAACTACGTGGGCACCCACTTCGGCGGCTCGCTGTTCGCGATGACCGACCCGTTCTGGATGCTGCTCGTGCTCCACCACCTCGGCCGCGAGCACCTCGTCTGGGACCGCGCCGGCGAGATCGAGTTCGTCAAGCCCGGGCGCGGCACCGTGCACGCCGAGTTCCACCTGACCGACGAGCACCTGGACGACCTGCGCGCGCGGGCCGCCGACGGCAAGGCCCTGGTGTGGTTCGCCACCGACGTCACCGACGCCGACGGCGAGGTCGTCGCCCGCACCCGCAAGCAGGTCTACGCCCGCCGCAAGAACCGCAAACCGGTGGACGACCCGGTGGCCGGGGCCGTCTGATGACCCCATGCGCTCAGCCTTCGGCACGACCTTCGACGCCCCCCTCGGCTACCTGAACTCCGCGAGCGTCGGCATCCCCCCGACGCCGACCGCCACCGCCGTCGCCGACGCGGTGCGCCGGTGGTCGGCCGGCGCGGACGGCGCGGCGGCCGCGGACGGGCCCGCCGCCACCGCGCGCCGCGCGTTCGGCCGCCTGGTGGGCGTGCCCGCCGACCGGGTCGCCCTGGGCGCCTCGGGTTCCCAGCTGGTCTCGCTGGTCGCCGCGGGGCTGCCGGCCGACACCTCCGTCCTGGTCGCCCGCGGCGAGTTCACCAGCGTGACGTTCCCGTTCGCCGCCAGGGGCCTGCGGGTCACCGAAGTCGACCTCGACGACATCGTCGCCGAGGCGGGCCGGCACGACCTGGTCGCCGTGAGCGTCGTGCAGTCCGCCGACGGTCGCCTGGTCGACCTCGAAGGGCTGCGCGCCACCGGCGTCCCGGTGCTGCTGGACGCCTCGCAGGCCGTCGGCTGGCTGCCGCTCGACCTGCACTGGGCCGACTGGGTGGTGGCCGTCGGCTACAAGTTCCTCCTGTCGCCGCGCGGCTGCGCCTGGCTGGCCTGCTCGCCGGCGGCGCTGGAGCGCACGGTGCCCGTGGCCGCCAACTGGTTCGCCGGGGAAGACCCCTGGCAGACCGTCTACGGCCTGCCGCTGCGCCTCGCGCCGGACGCCCGCCGGCTCGACCTCTCCCCGGTCTGGCTCTCCCAGCACGGTGCCGCGGTGTCCCTGTCCTACCTCGCCGACCTGGACCTGGCCGCGGTCCGCGACCACAACGTGGGCCTCGCCGACCGGCTCCTGACCGGCCTGGGCCTGCCGCCGCGCGGCTCCGCCATCGTCTCGCTCGACCTGCCGGGCGCGGCGGATCGGCTCTCCGAAGCGGGCGTGCGGTCGAGCGTCCGCGCAGGTCGCGTGCGCCTGGCCTGCCACCTCTACAACACCGAGGCCGACGTCGACCGGGTGCTCAGGGCGCTCGAGTGACCCGCTTCCGTTACCGTGGGTCTTCGTGTCGGTTCCTCCCGAATCACCCGAAGAGGTGACGCAACGGATCCCGCCGCTCCGTCCGTCGGACACCGCGCCGCTGTGGCGGTCGGAGATCGGCAGGCTGGACCCGCTGCTCGCCCCAGCACCGCCCGAGCCGCCGCGCCCCTCGCGCCGCGGCTTGGCGCTCAAGGGCCTCGGTCTGCTCGGAGTGGCCGTGGTCTCGGGCCTGATCTGGCTGGTCGTGATGCCCAAGGACACCCCGACCGGCACGCCCGCGCCCACGTCGACGCCGTCCGGCGAGTTCCGGTTCACCGCCTCGCCGGACGTCCCCGAGCCGCTGAAGGACAGCGACTGCGCCTCCCACGCGTACGGCCACACCAAGACGTTCCTGACCAACACGCCGTGCCAGCAGCTCACCCGCGGCCTGTACACGACGACGACCCCCGACGGGGTGACCGTCTACACGTCCGTGTCCGTCGTGCGGATGAAGACCACCGAGGACGCCGCCAAGCTCAAGGAGCTGACCACCCGCGACGGCACCGGCAACGTCAACGACCTGGTCAAGGACGGCGCGGTCCGGGTGCCGAACCTGACCACGCTGGCCAACGGCGGGTTCGCCGCCCGCCAGCAGGACCACGACGTCGTCATCATCGAGTCGGACACGGTGAAACCGGGCCCGGACAAGGCGGCCCACGTCGACCTGATGAAGCGGATCAGCAACGACGCCTTCCGGCTGGCCGCCGACCTCACCGCCTGACCGCGGGCCCTACCCGACCCCGGCGCCGGGGAACGCGATCGACGTGGGCGTGATCCCCGCCGCCTTGCGCCACCGCGTCGCCCGGACCGCCGACAACGTCAGCGCGTCCAGCGCCGACGTGCGCAGCGCGCCGTCGTCGGTCCGCTCCAGCACACCGCGCCACGCCACGCAGGCATCGGTCTCGACCGCGATCAGCGCCGCGATGGCCGAGGCCGCGCTGTCCACCGGCTGGGGCGGCAGGTAGGCCGCCGCCGGGGGCCGGGGCGTCGCGCCCGCGTCGCGCAACCACCGCTCGGTCGCGTCGCGCCTGGCCCGGTGGGCCGTGGCGCCCTCCGTCACCGCCGCCGCCTGCGGCGGGGCCGAGATGAACGCGCTGACCAGCCCGTACGTCCACACCGCCGCGTGCTCGGCAGCCAGCGCGTCCTGCACCGCGTCGACACTCATGACAGCGCCTCCAGCAGGCTCGCGCACCCGGCCGCCACCGAGGCGACCAACCCCACCCGGTGCGCCTCCACCGAGGCCACCAGGTCCGCCGCCTGCTTCTGCGCCGCCTGCAGCGCCGGCACCAGCGACTCCCGCGACGCCCCGGCGGGCGGTGCGACCGGGGCCGACGTCGTGGGCGGCGCGGACGACCCGGGCACCCGCGGCGTGGCCCGGTCGACCTCCGCCTGCAACCGGGTGGCGTGCTCGGTCCGCGCGGCCGCCGTCTCCGGCGCGCCCGCGGCCGCGGCGAGCGCGGCGTCCGACAGCGCCGCCCGCACCAGCTCCGCGAGCGGGTCGGGCGGTGGCGCGGGGGGAGGGGTCGGGGTGCAGGCGACCGCCACGGGCGCGGCGGCCGCCGCCAGCAGGACCGCACGCCTGCTGAACGCCGTTCTTCCGATCACGCGTCCCGATCCTGCCAGGCAACGCGTCCGGGGGTGGCAGCGGAGGTGCGTGCGACCGGACGAGGCACGTCACCCGCCCACCCCACCCGCCGGCCGACCACCGGCCCACCCGCGCGCCCCGGCCCGACCCGCCCGTGGGACGTGACGGCCCGCCGAACCAGATAGTCTGGGCGACCACGGCCGGCGAAGTGCAGCGTCGGCCGGGGTTGCCGTGCCCTCTGCACCGAAGAGAACATGGAGTCACCACGTGTCCAGCCCGCCGCGCGGAGAACTCGCCGCGCAGCTAACACCCGTCGTGCGGGAGGCGGTCGAGGCGATCGGCTTCGACCTCGAGCTGCTCGACGTGAACCAGGCTGGGCGTCGCAGGCTGGTCAAGGTCGTCGTGGACGGCGACGAGGGGATCGGGCTGGACGAGGTCGCGCAGGCCAGTCGCGCGGTGTCCGCCGCCCTCGACGCGCACGAGCACCTGATCGCCGGGCCGTACACCCTCGAGGTGACCTCGCCCGGCGCGGACCGCCCGCTCACCAGGCCTCGCCACTGGAAGCGCAACCGGCTGCGCCTGGTGAAGGTCAAGCAGCCGGAGCAGGTCGAGTGGTTCGGCCGGGTCGGCGACGCCGACGACACCGGCGTCGTGCTGCTGGTCAAGGGCGAGCTGCGCCGCGTCGAGTACCGGGCGATCGAGCGCGCCGTCGTCGAAGTCGAGTTCAAGCAGCCGCCGGTCGAAGAGCTCGCGCTCCTCGAAGGCAAGCACCTGGAGGAGGAGTCGGAGTGAACGTCGACATCGCCGCTCTCAGGGCGATCGAGCGGGACAAGGACATCCCCTTCGACACCGTCCTCGAAGCCATCGAGACCGCCCTGCTGACGGCCTACAAGCACACCGACGGCCACCACCCCCACTCGCGCGTCGAGATCGACCGCAAGACCGGCGTGGTCCGCGTGCTCGCGCAGGAGCTGAACCCGGACGGCACCGTCGCCGAGGAGTGGGACGACACCCCCGAGGGGTTCGGCCGCATCGCCGCCACCACCGCCCGCCAGGTCATCCTCCAGCGCCTGCGCGACGCCGAGCACGAGCGCACCTTCGGCGAGTTCTCCGCCAAGGAGGGCGAGATCATCGCCGGCGTGGTGCAGCGCGACGCCCGCGCCAACGCCCGCGGCATGGTCGTGGTGCAGATCGGCGACACCGAGGGCGTGCTGCCGCCCGCCGAGCAGGTGCCCGGCGAGTCCTACGAGCACGGCTCCCGGCTCAAGTGCTACGTCGTGGGCGTGTCCCGGGGCGCGCGCGGCCCGCAGATCACCCTGTCGCGCACCCACCCGAACCTGGTCCGCAGGCTCTTCGCGCTCGAGGTGCCCGAGATCGCCGACGGCACCGTGGAGATCCCCGCGGTGGCACGTGAGGCAGGTCACCGCTCGAAGATCGCGGTCCGCACGACGGTGCCCGGCGTCAACGCCAAGGGCGCGTGCATCGGGCCGATGGGCGCCCGGGTGCGCAACGTGATGAGCGAGCTGGCGGGCGAGAAGATCGACATCATCGACCACTCCGACGACCCCGCCACGTTCGTCGGGAATGCCCTGTCACCGGCGAAGGTTGTCTCTGTGAGGGTGCTCGACGAGCGCGCCAAGACGGCCCGCGTCGTGGTCCCGGACTTCCAGCTCTCCCTCGCCATCGGCAAGGAGGGCCAGAACGCCCGGCTCGCCGCGCGGCTCACCGGGTGGCGCATCGACATCCGCAGTGACGCGGAGGCCGGCGGGTCCGCTCCGGCGGGTGCGGCGACATCCGGTTCGGCTGAATAGCGAACAGGGGATAGACTTCTCAGTGGTTCAACGTCGGGGATCGGATCTCACGCACATCGGCCCGGTTCGTACGTGCATCGGGTGCCGCGCTCGGACGTTGCCCTCCGAGCTGCTGCGCGTGGTGGTCGTGGACGGGACGGTGGTCCCGGACACACGCCGACGGTTGCCCGGTAGGGGGGCATGGCTGCACCCCGATCCGGACTGCCTCCGCAACGCCGAGAAGCGGCGGGCGTTCCCCAGGGCCTTCCGGCTCCACGGGCCGCTCGACGTGGACCGCGTGCGCGGGCACCTGGCGCAGCTGGGGAAGGAGGTCGCGGGATCGCCCCGCGACCAGCAGGAAGCAAGGAAGCAGGTCGACCCGTCATGAGTCAGCCGTGAAGCTGAAGACATGAACGCGCGACGTTAAGACGAGGTCGACGGGACTTGCCCGCCGGCCTCCCTCACAGAGGAGTGCAGTGGCAGGTAAGGCCCGCGTGCACGAGCTCGCCAAAGAGCTCGGTGTCACGAGTAAAGAACTGCTGACCAAGCTCGCCGACCAGGGCGAGTACGTGAAGTCCGCGTCCAGCACCGTCGAGGCCCCCGTGGCCCGACGGCTCCGCGACGCCTACGCCAAGGGCGAGTCCAAGCCCAAGCCGTCCGGCGCCCGCCCGGCGCCGCCCAAGCCCGCGCCGTCGAACGCGACGCCGGGCGAGTCCAGGGGCGAGGCGCCCCGCCCGCAGGTCCCGGCCGGCAAGCCCGGCCCGCGCCCCGTGCCCGGCCCGAAGCCGATGGCGCCCAAGCCGGTGGCCAGGCCCGCCGCGCCGGCACCCGCGGCCCCGGCCGCGCCCGCCGCGCAGCCCCAGGCACCCGCCGCGGCCGCGACCCCGACGCCCACCCCGGCGCCGAAGCCCGCTGCCGCGCCGCAGCCGCAGTCCCCGCCGCAGACGTCCCAGCCGAGGCCCGCGGGCCCCGGCCCCCGTCCCGGCCCGCGCCCGTCGCAGCAGCAGCCCGCGGCGGCGCAGAACAGCCCGTCCGTGGTCCCGCCGCGCCCGCAGGCACCCAAGCCCGCCGGTCCGCGGCCGCCGCGCCCGGGCAACAACCCGTTCGGCGTGGGCGGTGGCGCTCCGGCGCCGCGCCCGCAGGCGCCCCGTCCGGCCGCGCCTGGTGGCGGCGAGCGGCCGTCCGGCCCGAAGCCCGGTGACACGCGTCCGGCGGGCCCCCGTCCGGGTGGCTCCGGCGGCGCGCCCGGCGGTCCTCGGCCCAACCCCGGCAACATGCCGCCGCGGCCGAACCCGGGCATGATGCCCGGTCGTCCCGCGCCCCGCCCCGGTGGCGGTGGCGGCGGCCGACCCGGTGGTCCCGGTGGCGGCGGCGGTGGCCGCGGTCCCGGTGGCGGCGGTCGTCCCGGTGGTGGCGGCGGCGCCGGTGGCGGCTTCCGCCCCGGTGGCGGCGGTGGCGGCGGCGGTGGCTTCCGTCCCGGTGGCGGCGGTGGCGGCGGCGGTGGCTTCCGCCCCGGCGGCGGTGGCGGCGGTGGCGGTGGCGCGCCGGCCGGTGGTGGCGGCGGTTTCCGCGGTCGTCCCGGTGGTGGCGGTCCCGGTGGTCGCGGCGGTGCTGCGGGTGCCTTCGGCCGTCCCGGTGGTCCGGCGCGTCGCGGCCGCAAGTCGAAGCGGCAGAAGCGCCAGGAGTACATGGACAACATGCAGGCGCCTTCGGTCGGTGGCGTCCGCCTGCCCAAGGGCAACGGCGAGACGATCCGCCTGCCGCGCGGCGCCTCGCTGACCGACTTCGCCGACAAGATCAACGCCAACCCGGCCTCGCTGGTGCAGGTGTTGTTCCACCTCGGCGAGATGGTCACCGCGACGCAGTCGGTGTCCGACGAGATCCTGGAGCTGCTCGGCTCCGAGATGAACTACAACGTGCAGGTCGTGTCCCCCGAGGAGGAGGACCGCGAGCTGCTCGAGACGTTCGACATCACCTACGGCGACGACGCCGGTGGCGAGGAGGACCTCCAGATCCGCCCGCCGGTCGTCACCGTCATGGGTCACGTCGACCACGGCAAGACGCGCCTGTTGGACACCATCCGCAAGGCGAAGGTCGCCGAGGGCGAGGCCGGTGGCATCACCCAGCACATCGGCGCCTACCAGGTCCGCACGGAGCTGGAGGGCAACGAGCGCCTCATCACGTTCATCGACACCCCGGGTCACGAGGCGTTCACCGCCATGCGTGCCCGCGGCGCGAACTCGACCGACATCGCGGTCATCGTGGTGGCGGCCGACGACGGCGTGATGCCGCAGACGGTGGAGGCGATCAACCACGCCCAGGCGGCCGGCGCGCCGATCGTGGTCGCGGTCAACAAGATCGACAAGGAGGGGGCCAACCCCGCCAAGATCCGCCAGCAGCTCACCGAGTACGGGCTGGTCGCCGAGGAGTACGGCGGCGACACGATGTTCGTCGACATCTCGGCGAAGCAGGGCATCAACATCGACGGCCTGCTGGAGGCGATCCTGCTGACCGCCGACGCCTCGCTCGACCTCCGGGCCAACCCGGAGATGGAGGCGCAGGGCGTCGCGATCGAGGCGCACCTCGACCGCGGTCGCGGTCCGGTGGCCACGGTGCTGGTGCAGCGCGGCACGCTGCGGGTGGGCGACTCGATCGTCGCCGGCGCCGCCTACGGCCGCGTCCGCCGCATGGTGGACGAGCACGGCGTGGACGTCACCGAGGCGTACCCGTCCCGTCCGGTGCAGGTCATCGGCCTCACCTCGGTGCCGGGCGCGGGTGACACCTTCCTCGTGGTCGAGGAGGACCGGGTGGCCCGGCAGATCGCCGAGCGCCGCCAGGCGCGCAACCGCAACGCCATGAACGCGGCGAAGCGCAAGCGCGTGAGCCTGGAGGACCTGGACGCCGCGCTGAAGGAGACCAGCCAGCTCACCCTGATCATCAAGGGCGACAACTCCGGTACCGTCGAGGCACTGGAAGACGCGCTCATGAAGATCGAGGTCGGCGACGACGTCGAGCTGCGGGTCATCCACCGCGGTGTCGGTGGCATCACCGAAGGCGACATCAACCTCGCCGTCGCGGGTAGCGCCATCGTCCTGGGCTTCAACGTCCGGGCCGAGGGCAAGGCCACCGAGCTGGCCAACCGCGAGGGCGTGGACGTCCGCTACTACACGGTGATCTACCAGGCGATCGACGAGATCGAGCAGGCCCTGAAGGGCATGCTCAAGCCGGAGTACGAAGAGGTCCAGCTGGGCCGCGCGGAGGTCCGCGAGGTCTTCAAGTCCTCCAAGGTCGGCACGATCGCCGGTTGCCTCGTGATGTCGGGAGAGATCCGGCGCAACGCCCGGGCCCGCCTGCTGCGCGACAACAACGTCGTGCAGGAGAACCTGCCCATCAGCTCGCTGCGCCGGTTCAAGGACGACGCGACCGAGGTCCGCGAGGGCTTCGAGTGCGGTCTGACCCTCGGCAACTACAGCGACCTGAAGGTCGGCGACATCATCGAGACGTTCGAGATGCGCGAGAAGCCGCGCGCCTGATCGTTCTCCAGTGAGGTGCGGGGCCGTCGTGACCGGCGGCCCCGCACCCCCGACCCACCGTGGTGGTCATCTGTGTTCGTCGGTGCCCTTGAGCTGGACGTGCTGCTCGGCGACGTCCACTCGTTGAAGCAGAAGCGGTCCGTGGTCAAGCCGGTCGTGGCCGAGCTGCGCCGCAGGTTCGAGGTGTCGGTCGCCGAGGCGGGCCACCTGGACCTGCACCGCCGGGCCCTGATCGGAGTGGCGGCCGTCGCCGCCGACGCCGAGCATGTGAGGGACGTGCTGACCGCCTGCGAGCGGCTGGTGGCCGGACGGCCCGAGTTGGAACTTCTCTCCGCCCGCCACAGGCTGGTCGGGCCGGAGGACGACTGAGCAGGGCCGCCCGTCGGCGGCACATCGCAACGACAGGAGGGGAGCGCCGTGGCCGACCAGGCACGGGCTCGCAAGCTCGCCAAGCGGATCTCGCAGATCGTGGCCTCCGCGCTGGAGCACGAGGTCAAGGACCCGCGGTTGGCCCGCGTCACCATCACCGACACGAGGGTGACCGGCGACCTGCACGACGCGACGGTCTACTACACCGTGCTCGGCGAGAAGCTGGACGCCGAGCCGGACTTCGCGGGTGCCGCGGCGGCGCTGGAGAAGGCCAAGGGCGTGCTGCGGACCATGGTCGGGCAGCAGACCGGCGTCCGGTTCACGCCGACCCTGTCGTTCGTCACCGACACCGTGCCCGACGAGGCCCGCCGGATGGACGAGCTGCTGGCCCGGGCGCGGGAGCTGGACGCCGAGGTGGCGCGCATCGCGTCCGGCGCGGAGCCCGCGGGCGAGCCGGACCCGTACAAGCCGCCGCGCGACGCCGAGGACGCCAAGGACGCCGACTAGCGTTCTGCCCGTGCACACCGACCCGAGCTTGAACGACCCCGGCGCGCCCGAGGGCCGCCCTTCCCCCGACGACCTGCGCGCGGACCTCGCCGAGGCCGCCCGCGTCCTGTCCGCCGCCACAGACGTGACGCTGCTCGCGCACGTCAACCCCGACGCGGACGCGTTGGGCAGCGCGTTGGCGCTGGGGCTGGTCCTGCACCGCCGGGGCGTGGCCGTGCGGGTGTCGTTCGGCGCGCCGGACGAGGTGCCGGAGACCCTGCGGGGCCTGGACGTGGCGGGGCTGCTGGTGCCCGCGTCGGAGGTGCCCGCCGCGCCGCCCGTGCTGGTCGCGCTGGACGCCGGCAGCGTCGGGCGGCTCGGTCCGCTGGCCGACCGGGTCTCCACCGCCGGTGTGGTCGTGGTGCTGGACCACCACGTGTCCAACCCGCGGTTCGGGCACGTGAACGTGGTGGACGACCGCGCCGAGGCGACCGCGGTCGTGGTGCTGCGGCTGCTGGACGAGCTGGGCGTGGAGCTGGACGAGCCGGTGGCCCGCTGCGTGTACGCGGGGCTGGTGACGGACACGCGGTCGTTCCGGCACGCGTCGGTGTCCACGCACGAGGTGGCCGCGCGGCTGCTGGCGGCCGGGGTGGACGCCGAGGCGGTGGCGCGGCCGTTGATGGACTCGCACCCGTTCGGCTACCTGGGGATGCTGGCGAAGGTGCTGGGCCGGGCGGCCCTGGAGCGCGACGCGGCGGGCGGCCTCGGGTTCGTGCACGCGGTGGTGACCTTGCAGGACGCCTCCGGGCTGCGGCCCGAGGAGGTGGAGAGCGTGGTCGACCTGGTGCGGACCACGGCCGAGGCCGAGGTGGCGGCGGTGCTGAAGGAGCTGCGGCCGTCGTCGTGGTCGGTGTCGTTGCGGGCGGTGAGCCGGGTGGACGTGCGCGAGGTGGCGCAGCTGCTCGGCGGCGGCGGGCACCGGCTGGCCGCGGGCTTCACCGCCACCGGTTCGGCCGACGAGGTGCTGGCGAACCTGCGCGCGGCCCTGGAGACCGTGGCCGCGTCGTCCTGAGCGTTGAATTCACGGGTCCTGGACGTAGGACTCTCGCGGCCTGGACGTAGGACTCTCGCGGGGGTCCCGCGTCCGGTGAGGGGTGTCGGTGGAGGAGCGGGTTCCCGCGCGGCGGGTGGTCGGGTTGGCCGCGCCCGCGCTGGTGGTGCTGGCGGCCGAGCCGCTGTACGTGCTGGTGGACACGGCGGTCGTCGGGCACCTGGGCGCGCTGCCGCTGGCCGGGCTCGCGCTGGGCGGTGTGCTGTTCACCCAGGTCGCCACCCAGCTCACGTTCCTCTCCTACGGCACGACGGCGCGCACGGCGCGGCTGTTCGGCGCGGGCAGGCGGGCCGAGGCGGTCGAGGAGGGCGTGCAGGCCACGTGGCTCGCGCTGGCCGTCGGCGCGCTGGTGATCGTGCTGGGGCAGCTGCTCGCCGCCCCCGCCGCGCGGCTGCTGGCCGGTGAGGGGGCCGTCGCGGACAACGCGGTCGCGTGGCTGCGGATCGCGTTGTTCGGCGCGCCGTTCGTGCTGGTCACGATGGCGGGCAACGGCTGGATGCGCGGTGTGCAGGACACGCGCCGCCCGCTGCGGTACGTGCTGGTCGGCAACGGCATCTCGGCCGTGCTGTGCCCGCTCCTGGTGCACGGCGCGCACTGGGGGCTGGTCGGCTCGGCGGTGGCGAACGTGGTGGCGCAGGTGCTGTCGGCCGGGCTGTTCGGCCGGGCGCTGCGCGCGGAGCGGGTGGGACTGCGGCCCGACCCGCGCCGGATGAGGGCCCAGCTCGGCCTCGGCCGGGACCTGGTGCTGCGCAGCCTCGCGTTCCAGGCGTGCTTCCTGTCGGCCGCCTCGGTGGCCGCGCGGACGTCGGTCGGCGCGGTCGGCGCGCACCAGGTCGTGCTGCAGCTGTGGACTTTCCTCGCGCTGGTGCTCGACTCGCTGGCGATCGCGGCGCAGTCGATCGTCGGCGCGGCGCTGGGCGCGGAGCGGCAGGAGCAGGCACGGCGGTTCGCCTGGCAGGTCACCCGGTACGGGCTGTGGTTCGGCGTGCTGCTCGGGGTGGTGTTCGCGGCGCTGTCCGGTGCGCTGCCGGAGGTCTTCACGAGCGACCGGGCCGTGCTGGACGAGGTGCCGCACGCCTGGTGGTTCTTCGTGGGGCTGCAACCGGTCGCCGGCGTGGTGTTCGCGCTGGACGGCGTGCTGCTCGGCGCGGGTGACGCGAAGTTCCTGCGCACGGCCACGCTGGCGTCGGCGGCGCTGGGGTTCCTGCCGCTGGTGTGGGCCTCGTACGCGTTCGGCTGGGGGCTGGTCGGGATTTGGAGCGGGTTGTCGGCGTTCATGGTGCTGCGGCTGGCGCTGGTGCTCGCGCGGACGCGGTCGGGGCGGTGGGCGCGCGTCGGCGCGGTGTGATCGGGCCCGTGTGATCAGGCTCGGTGTGGTGCTCGGCACTCCCGGAAATCGTTAACAGACGACAACTGTTTGTCGATACTGGAAGTGCTGCCGCAGAGAAGTCTGGGAGACCCCGCCTTGCCGGTCGATCGCGCCACCACCCGAGCGTGGCTGATCTGGTCAACCGCCGTCCTCGTCTACGTCGCCGCCCTGTTCCACCGGACCTCGCTCGGCGTGGCCGGCCTGGAGGCGAGCGAGCGCTTCTCCGTCGGACCCGCCGCGCTGGGCACGTTCACGGTGCTGCAGATCGGCCTGTACGCGCTGATGCAGATCCCCACGGGCCTGCTGGTCGACCGCTTCGGCCCGCGCCGGGTGCTGACCGCCGCCGCGCTGTTCATGGGCCTCGGCCAGACCCTGTTCGCGCTGGCGGACTCCTACCCGCTCGGCCTGGCCGCCCGCGCGGTCCTCGGCGTCGGCGACGCGATGACGTGGGTCAGCGTGCTGCGCCTGGCCGCCGCCCACTTCCCGCCCCGCCGGTTCACGGTCGTGATGACGTTGTCCGCGGCGCTGGGCGGCGCGGGGAACCTGGTCGCGACCGTGCCGCTGACGCTGCTGCTCGACCACGCGGGCTGGACGGTGACGTTCCTGGTCGCGGGCCTGCTCACGGCGGCGTACGCGGGGGTGGTCGCCGCACGCGTGCGCGAGGTGCCGGACGGCGTGCCGCAGCCGGTGGTCGAGCCGACGCCGTTGCGGGCGGTCGGCGCGAGGGTGCGGGAAGCCTGGCGCGAGCCGAGCACGCGCCTGGGGTTCTGGGTGCACTTCACGTCGATGTCCGCGCCGGCGGTGCTGGGCCTGCTGTGGGGCTTCCCGTACCTGGTCGAGGCGCAGGGGTTGTCGCGGCCGGCGGCGTCGGCGGTGCTGAGCACCCTGGTGCTGGTGGCGGTCGTGACGGGGCCGGTGATGGGCACGGTGATCGGCGGCAGGCCGCAGTGGCGGATGCCGATCGTCGCCACGTACCTGGCCGCGGCCGTGGTGTGCTGGGCGGTGCTGCTGGGCTGGCCGGGCGGCGTGCTGCCGACGCCCGTGCTGTACGCCGTGTTCGCCGTGCTGGCGGTGGGCAACCCGGTGTCCGGCGTGGCGTTCGCCCTGGTGCGCGACTACAACCCGCTGCACCGCGTGAGCACCGCGACGGGCGTGGCCAACGTCGGCGGGTTCGGCGCGGTCACGTTCACCGCGCTGGTGGTGGGCGTGCTGCTGGACGTGTTCGAGCCCGTGCTGCCGGTGGCGCAGGCGTACCGGGTCGCGCTGCTGTCCGTGGTCGCGGTGCTGCTGGTGGGCGTGTGGCGCACGGTGGTGTGGTGGCGTCGCGCGCGGGCCGCGGTGTTCGCCGCGCAGGACCGGGGCGAGGCCGTTCCGGTGCAGTTGCGCCGCCGTCGGTGGGACGTGCTCGTGGAGGCTTAGGATCCTCCCCCGTGTCCGCAACTTCTCGCCCTCCCGTCCCACCCGGCCTCGTCGTGATCGACAAGCCCGACGGCATGACGTCGCACGACGTCGTGGCCAAGGTCCGCCGCATCCTCGGCACCCGCAAGGTCGGGCACGCGGGCACGCTCGACCCGATGGCGACCGGTGTGCTCGTGCTCGGCATCGAGCGCGCCACCAAGCTGCTGGGCCACCTGGCGCTGGACAGCAAAGCGTACCTGTCGACCATCCGCCTCGGCTCGGCCACGACGACCGACGACGCCGAGGGCGAGGTGCTGTCCACGACCGACGCGTCCGATGTGGACGAAGGCGCGATCCGGGCCGGGGTGGCGAAGCTGACCGGCGCCATCGAGCAGGTGCCCAGCGCGGTGAGCGCGGTGAAGGTGGACGGCAAGCGCGCCTACGCGCGGGTCCGCGCGGGGGAGGCCGTGGAGATCCCGGCGCGCCCGGTGACCGTGCACCGGTTCGACGTGCTGTCGATCCGGCGCGAGGAGGGCGCCACCGAGCTGGACGTGATGGTGGAGTGCTCGTCCGGCACGTACGTGCGCGCGCTGGCCCGCGACCTCGGCGCCGACCTGGGCGTCGGCGGCCACCTGGCGGCCCTGCGACGCACCCGCGTCGGCCCGTTCGACCTGCGCGTGGCCAAGACGCTGCAGCAGCTGGAGAGCGCGCCGGGGCTGTCGCTGGACCTCGACTCGGCCGTGTCGACCGCCTTCCCGCGCCGCGAGATCGCGCCGCGCGAGGCGGTGGCCCTCTCGCACGGGCAGCGCCTGCCCGCCGGCGGTCTGGACGGCACGTACGGCGTGTTCGGCCCGGACGGTCACGTGGTCGCGCTGGCGAAGGACGAGGGCCCGATCGCCAAGCCGCTGGTGGTGCTCGCGCCGGTCGGCTAGGCCGCGGTCGGTGGCACCGCGTTCGGTGGCACTGCGGCGGGCTGCGGTGTCCCGCAGTGCGGTGAAGGGCCGCAGTACTGCGGAAACCGCCTGCCGTCGGCGGTGCCGCGCCGGTGCGATGACGGCCGTTGGTGGTACTCGCGCCCGTCTCGCAGGGCCTACCGTGGAGCCATGGCGAGATGGGTGTGGCCGGCCGTGGCCGGTGTGGTGACCTCGGCCACCGGGGTGGCGATCAACCTGGCCACCGACGGGCGGGCGAACCCGTGGGCCTGGGCGGCGGTCGCGCTGCTCACCGCGTTGGGCGTGGTCGTCGCGTTGCGCCTGACCCCGCCGGCGGCGCCGGACGTCGGGCCCCGGCCCGAGCGGCGGGCGCCCACCGTGCACAACAGCGTCACCGGCACGGTCACCGGCTCGGTGGTCCAGGCGGGCGAGCTGGGCGCGGTCACGATCAACTCGCCCACGATCCACTCGCCCACGGTCAACCAGACGGCGATCGCCCGCGACGGCGGCACGGTCCACCAGGCCGGGCGCGACATCCGCCGCGACTAGCCGCACCTGGCCAGGACCCGCGCCGCCGACCGCCTAGGCTGGCCGCGTGCAACGCTGGAGAGGGCTGGACGACCTGCCGGGCGGGTGGGGCCGCTGCGTGGTGACCATCGGCGTGTTCGACGGTGTGCACCGCGGCCACCAGGCGCTGATCAACCGGGCGGTCGGGCTGGCGGCCGAGAAGGGCGTGCCGAGCGTCCTGATCACCTTCGACCCGCACCCGTCCGAAGTGGTCCGGCCGGGCAGCCACCCGGCCCAGCTCACCAGCCTGCGCCGCCGCGCCGAACTGGTCGAGGGCCTGGGCGCGGACGTGTTCTGCGTGATCCCGTTCACCGCCGAGGTCGCGCGCACCCCGGCCGACGAGTTCGCGCACGAGGTGCTGGTCGACCGGCTGCACGCGGCGGCCGTCGTGGTGGGGGAGAACTTCACGTTCGGCCACCGGGCGGCGGGCAACGTGGAGCTGCTGCGCGCGCTGGGCAAGCGGTTCGGTTTCGTGACCGAGGGGGCGGATCTGGTGACCGACGACGGCGTGACCTACTCGTCGACCTACATCCGGGCGTGCATCGACGCGGGCGACGTGGCCGCCGCGGCGCAGGCGCTCGGCCGGCCGCACCGGCTGGAGGGCATCGTGGTGCGCGGCGACGGCCGCGGCAAGGAGCTCGGCTTCCCCACGGCCAACCTGTCCACCACGCGGTTCGCCGCCGTGCCCGCGGACGGCGTGTACGCGTGCTGGTTCGTGCACGCCTCGGGCCGTCGCCTCAAGGCCGCGGTGAGCGTGGGCACGAACCCCACGTTCTCCGGCCGGGAGCGGCGCGTCGAGGCGTACGTGCTCGACGTGGACGAGGACTTCTACGGCCAGCGCGTGGCACTGGACTTCGTGGACCGCCTGCGGGACATGGCCAAGTTCGACAGCGTCGAGTCGCTGCTGGAGCAGATGCACCGCGACGTGGCCACCACCCGTGACCTCCTGACGGATCCGGGGGACGCCTGACGGGTTGAACCAGGTGGGTGGAACCGACCGTGTGACACCTGGCGACCTGGCAAGATGCCTGACACATCCGTCGGTCAGGGGAGAGGCGAAGGTGGAGGACCACAAGATCGTCCAGCGCAACCTCGCGTTGCAGCGGGAGTGGTACGGCGAGCCCCTCGGTGACCGGGTGCGCCGACTGGTGGTCGCGTTCAACGTCTCGCAGGCCCAGCTCGCGGACGTGCTGGGCATCAGCGCCCCCATGCTCAGCCAGGTGATGAGCGGCCGCCGCGCCAAGATCGGCAACCCCTCCGTGCTGGCCCGGATGATCATGCTGGAGCGCAAGGTCCTCACCCCCGACGTGGCCTCGGGCTCGCCCGAGGCGCTCCAGCGCGCGCTGGAGGACGTCCGGCAGTCGAAACCGACGGTGAGCCGCGACTCACTGCCCGTCAACGGCGCGGACGACGAGGCCGTCGTGTTCCCCTTCCTGCGCCGCGTCGCCGACCGCCGCGAGCTGTCGCAGGCCGCCGACGTGCTCGGCGAGGACTTCCCGGCCCTGGCCGAGCTGCTGCGCCGCGCGGGCAAGGGCCGCGACGCCTGAGCCCGTGAGCCTCTTCACCGCGATCTTCCCGCCCGACGACGTGGTCGCCGAGCTGCGGGAGGCGCTGGCGCCCTACCGCGAGGCGCACCCGCGGCTGCGGTGGCAGCGCCCCGACCGCTGGCACGTCACGGTCCGGTTCTTCGGCGACGCCGAACCCGCCGACCAGCTCGCCGGGCTGGACCGCGTCGCCGCGCCCGTCCTGCGGCTGCGCGGCAGCGGCACGTTCCGCCAGGTGCTGTGGATCGGCGTGGCGGGCGACCTGACCGGGCTGGGCGAGGCGGCGCGGGTGCCCGCGGACTGGCGACCGCACCTCACCGTGGCGCGCGGCGCCGTGCTGCCGGAGGTGCGGTTCACCGGTCGCGAGTGGACCGCGGGCGAGGTGCTCCTGGTCCGCAGCACGCCGGCGGAGGGCTACACCGTGCTGGACCGGGTGCCGTTGAGCACGTCAAACGGGTAACCACCCGCCACTGCTGGTAGCCTCGACATTTGGGTCCGGCTGCGGTCCGTGGCGGCCGGCACCGACTACCCCGCCGAGCGGGGCCACACGGCACTCAACCAGTACGACAGGAGTAGCGAGCACGTGGCACTGACCACCCAGGAAAAGAAGACCATCCTCGCCGAGTACGGCGTCCACGACACGGACACCGGTTCGGCCGAGGCCCAGGTCGCGCTGCTGAGCAAGCGCATCGCGGACCTGACGGAGCACCTCAAGAAGCACAAGCACGACCACCACTCGCGTCGTGGCCTGCTCCTGCTGGTCGGCCGGCGCCGCCGGCTGCTGAACTACCTCCAGAAGGTTGACATCCAGCGCTACCGCGACCTCATCGGTCGGCTCGGTCTGCGCAGGTGATGCGTGCCGAGGGGGAGTGACCACCGCGGTCACTCCCCTTCGGCGTTATCGAAAAAAGACGAGGGAAGCACGCGCGGCGCCCGGGACGACAGTTCGCCGGTCCTCGGTAGTGGCCCCCTGGTGGACGACACCCAGGGGACTTCGATCGAAGACCGGCCTCGTCCGAACCGCGATCCCGCGCCTGAGCGCGCTGTGACCCGCATGACGAGGAGCAACAACATATGACGGACACCGAGGTCCACGAGACTTCCGCCACGATCGACAACGGTCGGTTCGGCACCCGCACGATCCGCTTCGAGACCGGTCGCCTGGCCCGCCAGGCGGCGGGCTCGGTCGTCGCCTACCTGGACGACGAGACGATGCTGCTGTCGGCGACGACGGCGTCGAAGCACCCCAAGGAGCACTTCGACTTCTTCCCCCTCACGGTGGACGTCGAGGAGCGCATGTACGCGGCCGGCCGCATCCCCGGCTCGTTCTTCCGCCGCGAGGGTCGCCCGTCGACCGACGCGATCCTGACCTGCCGGCTCATCGACCGGCCGCTGCGCCCGTCCTTCGTGGACGGTCTGCGCAACGAGATCCAGGTCGTCATCACGGTGATGAGCCTGAACCCGGCCGACCTGTACGACGTCGTGGCGATCAACGCCGCGTCCGCGTCCACGCAGCTGGCCGGCCTGCCGTTCTCCGGCCCCATCGGCGGCGTCCGGGTGGCGCTGATCGAGGGCCAGTGGGTCGCGTTCCCGACCCACGAGCAGCTGGAGAAGGCCGTGTTCGACATGGTCGTCGCCGGCCGCGTCGTCGGTGACGACGTCGCGATCATGATGGTCGAGGCCGAGGCCACCGAGCAGGTCATCGACCTGGTCGGCGAGGGCGCGCAGGCGCCCACCGAGGAGGTCGTGGCCGCGGGCCTCGAGGCCGCGAAGCCGTTCATCAAGGTGCTGTGCGAGGCGCAGGCCCAGCTGGCGCAGGTGGCGGCCAAGGCCACCGGCGAGTTCCCGACCTACCCGGCCTACCAGCCCGACGCCTACGAGGCCGTCGAGCAGGCCGGCGCGGGCGAGCTGGCCCAGGCGCTGACCATCGCGGGCAAGCAGGAGCGCGAGAACCGCATCGACGAGGTCAAGGCGTCGGTGCTGGAGAAGCTGGCCGAGCAGTTCGAGGGCCGCGAGAAGGAGGTCGGCGCGGCGTTCCGCTCGCTGACCAAGAAGCTCGTGCGCCAGCGCATCCTGCGCGACAAGGTGCGCATCGACGGCCGCGGCCTCACCGAGATCCGGTCGCTGTCGGCCGAGGTCGAGGTCATCCCGCGGGCGCACGGCTCGGCGCTGTTCGAGCGCGGCGAGACCCAGATCCTGGGTGTCACCACGCTGAACATGCTGCGCATGGAGCAGCAGATCGACTCGCTGTCCCCGGAGACGCACAAGCGCTACCTGCACCACTACAACTTCCCGCCGTTCTCCACCGGTGAGACGGGCCGCGTCGGCTCGCCCAAGCGCCGCGAGATCGGCCACGGCGCGCTGGCCGAGCGGGCGCTCACGCCCGTGCTGCCCAAGCGCGACGAGTTCCCCTACGCGATCCGCCAGGTGTCCGAGGCGCTGGGCTCCAACGGCTCGACGTCCATGGGCTCGGTCTGCGCGTCCACGATGTCGCTGCTCAACGCCGGCGTGCCGCTGAAGGCGCCGGTCTCGGGCATCGCCATGGGCCTGGTGTCCGACGAGGTCGACGGCAAGACGGAGTACGTCGCGCTGACCGACATCCTCGGCGCCGAGGACGCGTTCGGCGACATGGACTTCAAGGTCGCCGGCACCAAGGAGTTCGTCACCGCGCTCCAGCTCGACACCAAGCTCGACGGCATCCCGTCCGACGTGCTCGCGGCCGCGCTGGGCCAGGCCCGCGACGCGCGCCTGACGATCCTGGAGGTCATGGCCGAGGCCATCGACCGCCCGGACGAGATGAGCCCGTTCGCGCCGCGCGTGACGTCGGTCAAGATCCCGACCGACAAGATCGGCGAGGTCATCGGCCCGAAGGGCAAGATGATCAACTCGATCACCGAGCAGACCGGCGCCGACATCTCCATCGAGGACGACGGCACGATCTACGTCGGCGCGGCGGACGGCCCGTCGGCCGAGGCCGCGATCGGCCTGATCAACGCGATCGCGAACCCGCAGCTGCCGAAGGTCGGCGAGCGCTTCCTGGGCACCGTGGTGAAGACCGCGGCGTTCGGCGCGTTCGTGTCCCTGCTCCCGGGCAAGGACGGCCTGATCCACATCTCCAAGCTGGGCAACGGCAAGCGCATCGGCAAGGTGGAGGACGTCGTCAAGGTCGGCGACAAGCTCCAGGTCGAGATCGCCGACATCGACCAGCGCGGCAAGATCAGCCTGGTCCTGGTCAACGACGAGGCGGAGTCCGCCCCCGCCGCCGACAACCCCGCGCAGGACGCCGCGCCCGCCGAGGCACCCGCGCAGTGAGGACGAGCGTCAACGGGACGGCCGCGAGTGCTCCTGGCACTCGCGGCCGTCCGCTTACGCGCAGGTCCGGGCACCTGCAGAAGCCCGGCAGCACGGTGACGCTGGAACGCGGCGACGCGGGTGTCGCCGTGCGCCGCAGCCTGCTGCCCTCGGGGTTGCGGGTGATCACCGAGCGCATCCCGGGCGTCCGCTCGGCGTCGGTCGGGCTGTGGGTGCAGGTCGGCTCCCGCGACGAGCGGGTCGAGGTCGCGGGCGCCGCGCACTACCTGGAGCACCTGCTGTTCAAGGGCACGGCGAACCGCACGGCGGCGGCCATCGCCGAGGAGATCGACGCCGTCGGCGGCGAGCTGAACGCGTTCACCGCCAAGGAGCACACCTGCTACTACGCGCACGTCCTGGACGAGGACCTGCCGCTGGCGGTGGACCTGGTGTGCGACGTGGTGTTCGACGCGCTGTGCGAGCCGCGCGACTTCGAGACCGAGCGCGGCGTGGTGCTCGAAGAGATCGCCATGCGCGACGACGACCCGGAGGACCTGCTGCACGACGCGTTCCTGGACGCCCTGCTGGGCGACCACGCGCTGGGCCGACCGGTGCTGGGCACCGAGCAGTCCATCGGGGACATGGACCGCGACGCGCTGTTCGGCTTCTACAAGAAGCGCTACACGCTGCCCCGGATGGTGCTCGCGGTGGCGGGCAACATCGACCACGCCCAGGTGATGCGCCTGGTGCGCAAGCGGATCGGCGACCGGCTCGACCGCGCGGGCACGCCGGTCGCGCCGCGGGTCGGCCGGGCCCGCATCCCGGGTTCCCGCGGGCTGGTGCTGCACTCCGACGACACCGAGCAGGCCCACCTGATGCTGGGCGTGCGCGGGCTGGACCGCCACGACGAGCGCCGGTTCGCGTTGAACGTGCTCAACGCGGCGCTGGGCGGCGGCATGAGCTCGCGGCTGTTCCAGGAGGTCCGGGAGCGGCGCGGCCTGGCCTACCAGGTGTACTCGTCGGTGGGCCTGTACGCGGACGCCGGCACGCTGTCGGTGTACGCGGGCTGCCAACCCGACCGGCTCGGCGACGTGGCGGGCGTGGTGCGCGAGGTGCTGGCCACCGTGGCGCGGGACGGGCTGGAGGACGCCGAGGTGGCGCGCGGCAAGGGCCAGTTGCGCGGCGGGCTCGTGCTGGGGCTGGAGGACACCAGCTCGCGGATGTCGCGCATCGGCAAGGGCGAGCTGAACTACGGCGACTACCTGTCGGTGGAGCAGACGTTGGCGCGCATCGAGGAGGTCACCGCGGACGACGTCGCGGCGCTGGCGCGGGACTTGCTGCGACGCCCCGTCGCCGCCGCCGTGGTCGGCCCTTACGCTCACGCCGACGATCTGCCCTCCCAGGTGCACGAGGTGATCTCTTGAGTGCTCAATCCCCGCTCGACCCGGCGACCAGGTCCTCGGCGGAGCCGCTGCGCGTCGGCGTGATCGGCGCCCGGGGCCGCATGGGCGCGGAGGTGTGCCGCGCGGTCGAGGCCGCGGGTGACCTGGAGGTCGTCGCCATGGTCGACGCAGGCGACTGGCTGTTCAACCTGGCCGACGCCGGCGCGCAGGTGGCGGTCGACTTCACCGGCCCCGAGGTGGTGATGGACAACATCCGCTTCTGCGTCGACAACGACATCCACGCCGTCGTCGGCACGTCCGGGTTCGACGCCCAGCGCCTCGGCACGGTGTCGGAGTGGCTGGAGGCCAAGCCGGAGCTGGGCGTGCTGGTCGCGCCGAACTTCGCCATCGGCGCGGTGCTGTCCATGCGGTTCGCCGAGCTGGCCGCCCCGTACTACGAGTCGGTCGAGGTCATCGAGCTGCACCACCCGCGCAAGGTGGACGCGCCGTCGGGCACGGCCGCGCACACCGCGCGGCTGATCTCGCAGGCGCGCGAGGCGGCGGGCCTGGGCCCGATGCCGGACGCGACGACGCAGGAGGCGCCCGGCGCGCGCGGCACGCTCGTGGGTGACGTGCGGGTGCACTCGCTGCGGGTGTCCGGCCTGGTGGCGCACCAGGAGGTCGTGTTCGGCACGGAGGGCGAGACGCTGACGCTGCGGCACGACTCGCTGGACCGCAAGTCGTTCATGCCCGGCGTGCTGCTGGCCGTGCGGGAGATCGCGAAGCACCCCGGGCTGTCGGTGGGGCTCGACAAGTACCTGGACATCTGACGCGCCCGACGGAGCAGGCACCCTCGTGAAGACCCGCACGGTCGCCTTCCTGATCACCGCCGCCCTGGTGGTGTACTTCGTGCTGCTCGGCGGCCGGGCCGTCGTGCTGCTGGGCACCGGCGACCCGGTCGGCATCGGCCTCGGCGTCGGCGTGCTGGTGCTGCCGCTGATCGGCGCGTGGATCGCGTGGACGAACCTGCGGTTCGGCTTCGTCACCGAGCGGATGGCGCGCCAGCTCGACGCCGAGGGCGGTCTCCCCGACACCTCCGGCCTGCCGCGCCGCCCGTCCGGGCGGGTGGACCGGGAGGCGGCCGACGCGTGGTTCGAGCAGCGCCGGGCCGACGTCGAGGCGCGCCCGGAGGACTGGCGGACGTGGTTCCTGCTGGCGCAGGCGTACGACCTGGCCGGGGACCGCGGCCGGGGGCGCGAGACCATGCGGAAAGCGATCGACCTGTTCCAGTCGCCGACGAATCGGGTGTAGACCGACCGGGTGAGATGCGATTCATTCGGTCTTCACGCTCTCTTACCTTGGGTTGTTCGGCGGCGCTGGTTACCGTAGGTGACATGGTCAAAACCTGCGAACACCTGCGGCTGACCGTTGCCTGCGCGGTCGTGGCCCTCGCGCTGAGCGTCGCCCTCACGTTGGGTTAACCGGGCCGATCTCCTGGGGAACAATCAGGCGGTCCGCCGCACGTCCCCGGGAGTACCCATGCACCTCGCTCGGATCGTCCGGGCGGCGCTCGCCGTCGTCGCGGCCCTGGTCGCGGTCGGTTCCGCGACCCCGGTCGCCGCGGGCGCCGCGGCCGGCTGCGGCGTCGACTACGCGATCACCGACCAGTGGCGCGGCGGCTTCGGCGCCCGGGTCACCGTGACCAACCTCGGCGACCCGCTGTCGGGCTGGGCGCTCGAATGGTCGTTCACCGCCGGGCAGCGGATCACCTCGGAGACGTGGAACGGCGTGTTCACCCAGTCGGGCAGCACCGTGCGGGTGACCAGCACCGACTACAACGGCCGGCTGGGCACGGGCCGGTCCGCGTCGTTCGGCTTCAACGCCACCTGGACCGGCAGCAACCCCGCGCCCGCGTCGTTCGCCCTCAACGGCGTGGTGTGCACCGGCACGCCCGTCACGGCGGGCACGACCAGCGAGCCGGCGGGGCAACCCGCGCCGACGTCGCCCACGTCCGAGCCGACGACCGCCACCACGACCTCGACCACCGCCATCACGACGACGTCCACGCCCTCGCCCGCCCCGTCGTCGTCGGCGGAGACCCGGCCGCCCGCGTCCTCCTCGGCGGTGGAGTCGGCCGCGTTCGACTGGCCGACGGCCTCGCCGAAGCCCGCCGTGGTGCTGTCCGCGGACGTGAGCCCGGACAGCGGGGTGGACGCGCTGCGCCTGGGCCTGGTCATCAGCCTGCTGGTGGCGGCCGTGGGCCTCGCCGTCCTGCTGGTGGTGCGCCGCCACCTCGGGCGGGTGGGCGGGGATGCCGACGAGCAACCGTAGTGGTCACACGACCGGGTGGTTCACCGTGCCGCGGCCCATCGATCGGGTAGACCAGGGGGCATGGATCGCTCAGCGGTAGACCGCCTCTACGACTGTGACGTGCTGGATCGGCACGGCCGGCCCATCGGACCGGTCGCGGAGCTGTGGCTGGCCGGGGGCCGCCCCCTGTGGGCCTCGGTGCGGCGGGACGGGGGCACCACCCTCGTGCCGATCCGCGGGGCCCAGGTGCGCGACCGCAGGCTGGTGGTGCCGGTGGAGGAGCACGAGGTGCAGGACGCGCCGAAGGTCGGCGACCGGGATCTCTCCGAAGCCGAGCAGGCGGAGCTGCACGACCACTACCGGCTCGCGCTGCCCGAGCAGCGGTTGGTGCGCCACCGGCGCGCTAGTGCAACCACCAACCAGCCACCGCCGCAGGTGAGGCGGCGAGCACGCTGAACCGGGCGAACCGCCCGACCACGCTGGTGGACACGAACAGCCAGGACGACATGCCCGCCAGCCCCGCCAGCACGGTGGTGAACATGAACGGCGGCAGGCCGACCACCGAGCTGACCGCGTGCGTGCCGAACATCCAGTGCGGGTGCCGGTGGCACCGCAGGCGCACCCACTCCAGCCGGGCCCGCCACCTCAGCCGCCACGGTGACAGGGGCCTGGCCCGCTTCTCCTCGCGCTTGAGGACCTTGGGCAGCCGCAGCGAGCCGCGCGCGGCCAGGAAGTAGAACATCTTGCCCAGCACCTGACCCACGGCGACCGCGAGCCCGATCCACCACCACGAGATCCCCGGTTGCTGCGTCACCAGCCCGAGCACGAACAGCTCGATGCTGATCAGGGGTACCAGCGCGGAGCCGAAAGCGACGCCGAACGTGAGGCACAGCCACCCGACCACCCGGCGAGGTTACCGACGCGGTCAAGGTTCGAGCAGTAGGGACAACCCCCCGGTCACCCTGATTTCCCGCAACGGCCGCCCGCCCGCGTCCAGCGTGCGCACGGTGCCGTCGGCCTCCCAGTCGGCCCGGCCGTAGAAGCCGATCGACGCCTTGTCCGCCTCCGGCACCCACGCGACGCCCCTGGTGGCGCCCGCCTCCCGC
This sequence comes from Actinosynnema sp. NPDC053489, assembly GCF_044544865.1. Classification (NCBI taxonomy): domain Bacteria; kingdom Bacillati; phylum Actinomycetota; class Actinomycetes; order Pseudonocardiales; family Pseudonocardiaceae; genus Actinosynnema; species Actinosynnema sp. NPDC053489. Next base: position 218,080 of record NZ_JBITXT010000008.1, read on the forward strand.
AGGCGCAGGGCGGCCGTGGCGAGCAGCCTGCCGCCGTGCCCGCGCCGACCCCACCGCGGCTCCACGAGCACGGTGACCAGCGCCGTGGTGGCCGCGTCCTCGGGCAGGGAGCCGTCGGCGCGGGCCACCTCGTCCTCGGGTGCCATCCCGGCCACGCAGTAGCCGACCGTCCACGTCCCCTCGACGGCCACGAACACCTGCCCGCGCGCCACCGCCTCGGCCCACGCGCCGGCTGTCTCCTCCACGTCGATGGCGCCCAGCACCTCGGCGGGCACCAGGTCGCGGTAGGCGGCGCGCCAGGTGTCGCGGTGGATGCGGGCGATCTCCGCCACGTCGTCGGGCTGCGCGGGGCGCACGGTGGCGTCGGCCATGCGGGGCACCCTATCGGCCGCCGCCCGCCGGAAGCGCCGGGCCGCCCTCGGTCCGGGGGTGCCCGGAGCGCGGAACGGGTGCCGGCCGGCGTGGCGGTGTCGCGCGCCGGTGACCGAAATCCGCGTGATCGCGGCGCTCGGACGTGACAGCGTCGGCGGCGTGCGTTGGGCAGCGTTGGGCGTCGTGTACGTGGTCTGGGGATCGACCTACCTGGGCATCAGGTTCACCATCGAGTCGATGCCGCCGATGCTGTCGGCGGGTGCCCGGTTCCTGCTCGCCGGCGCGGTGCTGGCCGCGCTGGTGGCGTGGCGGGGCGGGTTGCGGATGACGCGGCGGCAGCTCGGCTCGGCGGCGGTGCTGGGGGTGCTGCTGCCCGCGTGGGGCAACGGGCTCGTGGTGCTGGCCGAGCGGTCGGTGGCGTCGGGGTTGGCGGCGCTGCTGGTGGCGTCCGTGCCGCTGTACGTGGTGCTGATGCGGCGGTTCACCGGGCAGCGGCCGCACCGCGTGACGTACGCGGGCGTGGCCGTCGGGTTGGTAGGGCTGGCCGCGCTGCTGCTGGACGACGTCGGCGAGTCGTCGTGGTGGGGGCCGTGGGTGGTGCTGCTGGCGTCGTTCGGGTGGGCGCTGGGCACGTTCCTGAGCGGCCGGCTGGACACGCCCGCGAACCCGTTCGCGCTCTCGGCGGTGGAGATGCTCGTCGGCGGGGCGGTGCTGGCGGCGGTGGGGCTGGTCGCGGGGGAGCGGGTGTCCTTCGGCGCGATCACGGCGGTGTCGTGGGTGGCCTGGGGCTACCTCGTCGTGGTCGGGTCGTTGCTGGCGTTCAGCTCCTACGTGTACGTGCTGGGGCAGTTGCCGGTGTCGACCGTGGCGACCTACGCGTACGTGAACCCGGTGATCGCGGTGGTGCTCGGGGTGTGGCTGGCCGACGAGCGCTTCGGGCCGGTCCAGTTGCTCGGCGGCCTGCTCGTGGTGGTCGCGGTGGTCCTCGTCGTGCGGGCCGAGCGGAATCGTCGTACCCCGGTGGGAGTATCCGTCCGTGCAGAAGATGAGCGCTGACGTCGCCCGCCGCATCGCGCTGGGCGCACAGGGTTTCGCCGATCCCCGACCCGCCTCCGCGCCCACCCGGCGGCACCTGCTCAAGGCGTTGTCGCGGATCCGCCTGCTCCAGCTCGACTCGGTGAACGTGGCCGTCCGCGCGCACTACGCGCCGCTGTTCAGCCGGCTCGGGGCGTACGCGCCGTCCCTGCTGGACGAGGCGGCGTGGTCGCACAGCGCCCGCAGGCCGCGGCTGCTGGTGGAGTACTGGGCTCACGAGGCGAGCCTGGTGCCGGTGCGGGACTGGCCGCTGCTGCACTCCGGGGCGAAGCGCCCGGGCTGGTGGAGGAACTACACCGCGGTCGCCGAGGGCTCGCCGCAGCTCGTGGACGACATCCTGGCGGTGGTGAAGGAGCTGGGGCCGGTCGGCGCGGGTGCGATCGAGCGGGCGCTGGCGGGCGGCGGGCCGCGGGCGAAGGACCACTGGGGCTGGAACTGGTCCGAGGTCAAGAAGGTGTGCGAGTACCTGTTCGGCGAGGGCGTGCTGACGACGGGCGCGCGGCGCGGCTTCGAGCGGCTGTACGACCTGAGCGAGCGCGTGCTGCCGCCGGAGGTCTTGGCGCGGCGCGGTGCGGTCTCGGCGGAGGAGGGCGCGCGCGAGCTGGTCGCGCGTGCGGCGACGGCGCTGGGCGTGGCGACGGAGCCCGACCTGCGCGACTACTACCGCCTGCAACCCGCCCGCAGCCGGCAGGCCGTGGTGGAGCTGGTGGACGCGGGCGTGCTGGAGCCGGTGGAGGTGCGCGGTTGGGAGGCACCCGCGTACCGGCACGTCGAGGCGCGCGTGCCGCGGCGGATCACCGGTCGGGCGCTGCTGTGCCCGTTCGACCCGCTGATCTGGGAGCGGGCGCGGACCGAGCGGATCTTCGGCTTCCACTACCGCATCGAGATCTACGTGCCCGCGCCCAAGCGCGTGCACGGCTACTACGTCTTCCCGTTCCTGCTGGACGGCGAGCTGGTAGGCCGGGTGGACCTGAAGGCGGACCGGGCGGCGGGCGTGCTGCGGGTGCAGGCGGCGTACGCGGAGCCGGGCGCGGACGTGGGCCGGGTGGCGGTGGAGCTGGCCGGCGAGCTGCGGCACATGGCCGACTGGCTGGAGCTGGACGCCGTGGAGGTGGTGCCGAAGGGGGACCTCGCGCCGGCGCTGCGGCTGGTGAGCCGGTGACGCCGGCTACTCGATGGGCTGACAGAAGTTGAAATCTGTCAGCCCAAGTCCCATAGTGGAGTCATGACGAACTCCACCGATCGCGCGTTCCCCCGGCGTGCCCTGGGCTCCTCCGGCCTCGAGGTCTCGGCGCTCGGCCTGGGCTGCATGGGCATGTCCGACCTGTACGGCCCGGCTGACGAGGCCGAGAGCGTGGCCACCATCCACGCCGCCGTCGACGCGGGCGTCACGCTGCTCGACACGGGCGACTTCTACGGCATGGGCCACAACGAGCTGCTGATCGGCCGCGCGCTGCGCGAGCGCGACCGCGACGACGTGGCGATCAGCGTCAAGTTCGGCGCGCTGCGCGACGCGGACGGCGGCTGGCACGGCAACGACACCCGGCCCGAGGCCGTGCGCAACTTCCTCGCCTACACGCTGCGCCGGCTCGGCACGGACCACGTGGACGTCTACCGGCCGGCGCGGCTCGACCCCGCCGTGCCGATCGAGGAGACCGTCGGCGCGATCAAGGAGGAGGTCGAGAAGGGCCGGGTCCGCCACATCGGGCTGTCCGAGGTGGGCGCGGAGACGTTGCGGCGCGCGCACGCGGTGCACCCGATCGCCGACCTGCAGATCGAGTACTCGCTGATCTCCCGGGGCATCGAGGCCGCGATCCTGCCGACGGCGCGGGAGCTGGGCGTCGGCATCACCGCCTACGGCGTGCTGTCGCGCGGCCTGATCTCGGGCCACTGGACGGCGTCGCGGCAGGTCGGCGACTTCCGCGCGATCTCGCCGCGCTTCCAGGGCGGCAACCTCGACCACAACCTGGCGCTGGTCGAGGCCCTGCGCGCGATCGCGGACGAGAAAGGCGTCACGGTCGCCCAGCTCGCCATCGCGTGGGTGCTGGCGCAGGGCGCGGACATCGTCCCCCTCGTGGGTGCCCGCCGCCGCGACCGCCTCACCGAGGCCCTCGGCGCGCTGGACGTCACGCTCACCGGGGCCGACCTGGCCCGGATCGAGTCGGCGGTGCCCGCGGACGCCGCGGCGGGGGAGCGCTACGCGCCCGCGCAGATGGCCCACCTGGACAGCGAGCGCTGAGCCGCCGACCGGTTCGCGCACAATTGACCGGACGGACGAGCGACCGGCAGGGGGCGACCACGTGGCGGAAGGCGCACTGACCGCTGAGGACGTCCTCGGCGCCACGGAGGACGTCCTGCGCCGGTACGGCCCGGCGAAGGCGACCGTCGTGGACGTGGCCCGCGCGCTGGGCGTGAGCCACGGCAGCGTCTACCGCCACTTCCCGACGAAGGCGGCGCTGCGCGAGGCGGTCACCGAGCGCTGGCTCGACCGCGCGCACGCGGGCCTGGCCGAGCTGGCCGCCTCCGACGTCCCCGCGCCCCGGCGGCTGCGGGAGTGGCTCGCGGCCCTGTTCGAGGCCAAGCGGAAGAAGGCGCTGGACGACCCGGAGCTGTTCGCCACGTTCTCGGTGCTGGTGCGGGAGAGCAGCTCGGTGGTGGACGCGCACGTCGCGACGCTGGTCGCGGACCTGACCCGGATCGTCGGGGACGGCGTGGCGGCCGGCGACTTCACCACCGACGACCCGCGCCGCACCGCCGAGGCGGTCCTGGCCGCCACCGCCCGGTTCCACGACCCGGTGCACGCGCCCCTGTGGTCGGCGCCGGACGTGGAGGCGAGCTTCGACGCCGTGGTGTCGCTGCTGGTCGCCGGCCTGCGGTCCCGCGACTGACCGGGCCGCGGCGCGCGTCGGGGGTGCGCGCCGCGGCCCGGTCGAGCGGTCGGTCGGGTCAGGCCGTGGTCGCGGTGGTGACCAGGACGTCACCGCCGGCGGTCCGGCCGGTGATCGTCAGGGCCGGCTCGTCCTGCGGCGGGGTGTCGGAGACGTCCAGGTCGCTGCGCGCCGAACCCGAGGTCGACACCAGGTCGACTTGGGCCGCCACGCCCGGCCGCACGCCCACCCGCACGTCGCCCGAGCCGGTGCCGAGCTGCAACCGGCCGGAGGCGGCGTCGGCGATCGTGACGTCACCGCCGCCCGTGCGCACCTGCACGTCGTTCTGCACCGCGCCGAGCCACACGTCGCCCGTGCCCGTGGTGATCACGGTGTTCCCGCCCACCGACGACACCTCGACGTCGCCGCTGCCGGTCTTCGCCCGCAGCCCCCCGAGCATCGGCCCGAGCCGCACCTTGCCCGAACCCGAGTTGACCTGCGACGCCGCGTCGGCCCGGTCCGCGGTCACGTCACCGGTGCCGGTCTGGACCTCCAGCCGCCCCGCCGCACCGGTCACCACCACGTCCGCCGAGCCGCCCTTGACGACCACGTGGGAGCCGGCCGGCGCCCGCACCGTCACGTTCAGCGGCACGGCCCGCAGCGGCAGCGCCTTGGACGAGTGCACCTTCAGCCGACCACCCGACAGCTCCACGTCCGCGTCGCGCACCGCGTCCGCCGGGCCGGACGGCTGCTGCCCGGACCCGCTGCCGAACTGGTTGTTGACCCAGTTCAGCAGCCCGTTCAGGCCGGCCGACCACGCCTCGCCGGGCGACGGGTCGTGCTTCAGCTCGACGTGCGCGCCCGGCTCGTCGACCAGGTGCACCCGCACCCGGCCCGCGAGCAGCGCCACGTCGACCTCCACCACGCCGTCGACCTCGAAGCTCTGCTGCCGCACGACATCCGATTCCATGATCCCCCTCATCCCTGCACCCAGCCGCGGACGCGGGAGGACGACGAGTCGCCGCCCGACTGGTCCTTCGGCGGCCCCCAGTGCTTGTGACCGCCGCCGAACCGCCCGCCGACCGCGCCCTGCACGGCCTGCGCGACGAACGTGTTCAGCGACATCCCCTGGGCCGCGGCGGCCTGCTCGGCCTTGGCCTTCAGCTCGTCCAGCAGCCGCAGGGTGACGCGCGTGGCGTCACCGGCGGCGGGCCGGGGAACTTCCCGGCGCGGCGGTTCGTGTTCTTCCCGGGAGGCCGTGCCGGTGACGACCACCTGCACGTCCCTGCCGTCCAACCGCACGTCGACCACAGGGCCGTCGAGGGCCGCGGTGACCTCCGCGGCCAGGTCGGACAGCGCGTTCATGAGCGCGAGCCGCGCGGCGGGCTCCAGGGCGGCGGACAGCAGGGCCGCGGTGCGGCGGGTGCTGTCGTCCCCGGCGGACGCGGCCGTGGCGAGGTCCTCGCGCAGCGCGGCGATGTACGGCGACAGATCCATGACACCACCATGACGTCAAATCTGACGTCAGTCAAGGAACCCGTGGTGTCTTTCGTGACAGCACCGCGCCGCGCGGCGAACGGGCGAGGGGCCGTCGACCGAACAGCGGCGGGGCCGCCGGCTTCGGTTAGGGTTCGGGCCATGGCTGAGACGGTGTCGCCGAAGGTGCAGTTGATCGCGAAGACGGAGTTCTTCCCCCCGGACGGCGTCCCGTGGTCCACCGACGCCGACGGCGGCGAGGCGCTGGCGGAGTTCGCCGGCCGCGCGTGCTACCAGTCGTGGACCAAGCCGAACCCGGCCACCGCCACGAACGCCGGCTACATCAAGCACATCATCGAGGTCGGCCACCTGTCCGTGCTGGAGCACGGTTCGGTCAGCTTCTACCTGACCGGCATCTCGCGGTCGCTGACGCACGAGCTGATCCGCCACCGCCACTTCTCGTACTCGCAGCTGTCCCAGCGGTACGTGCCCGAGCGCAACGCCGCCATGGTCGAGCCGGACGTCATCGCGAACGACCCGGAGCTGCACGAGAAGTTCCTCGCCGCCGCGCAGGCTGGCGTCGACGCCTACAACGAGCTGCTCAAGGGCCTGGAGGACAAGTTCTCCGACGTGCCGAGCGCCACGCTGCGCCGCAAGCAGGCCCGCCAGGCGGCCCGGGCGATCCTGCCCAACGCCACCGAGACCCGCATCGTGGTGACCGGCAACTACCGGGCGTGGCGGCACTTCATCGCCATGCGCGCCACCGAGCACGCCGACGTGGAGATCCGCGCCCTGGCCGTGGAGTGCCTGCGGCAGTTGCAGAAGGCGGCGGCCAACGTGTTCGCCGACTTCACCATCTCCGCCCTGGCCGACGGCACCGAGGTCGCGTCCAGCCCGCTGGTCACCGAGGGCTGACGGCCGTGAAGCGGCTGATCGTCGACGTCCGGCCCGGCGAGTACGTGGTGGCGCGGCTGGCCGCCGACGCGCCCGTGCCGTCCGGGCTGCTCGACGCGCCGGGCCTGGTGTCGGTCACCAGGACGCCGGAGGAGCTGTCCGTCGTGTGCCCGGCCGAGCACGCGCCGCCGGTCGACACCGCCCAGCCCGGTTGGCGGTTGCTGACCGTGCGCGGTCCGCTGGAGTTCACCCTCACGGGCATCATGGCGGCCTTGTCGGGTGAACTGGCCGCGGCCGGTGTGAGCCTGTTCGCACTGTCCACCTACGACACCGACCACCTGCTGGTGAAGGCGGACGACCTGGCCCGCGCCGTGCAGGCGTTGCGCGCCTCGGGTCACGAAGTCACGAAACCGTGAAACCGGATCGGGTGATGGACGGTCTGAAGTAGCGTCCGCCCGGTCCGCGGTGGGTTTCGAGGAGTGACGGTGACTGGTCCGACACAAGGTGTGAGCGCTGGGCCCCGGGTGATCGCGGGCAGGTACACCCTGCTCGCCGAGCTGGGGCGCGGCGGCATGGGCGTCGTCTGGCGCGCCCAGGACAACGTGATCGGCCGTCAGGTGGCGATCAAGGAGCTGCACCTGCCCGACGGCATCGCGCCGGAGGAGCGCCGCGTGCTGGAGGAGCGGGTGCTGCGCGAGGCGCGCACCGCCGGCCGGCTGAACGACCCGGCCGTGGTCACCGTCTTCGACGTGGTCGCCGAGCACGGCATGACCTACATCGTCATGGAGCTGGTCGAGGCCGCCACGCTGTCCAGCCTGATCAGCGCGCACGGTCCGATGCCGCAGGACCGGGTCGTCTCCATGGCCATCCAGGCGCTGTCCGCGTTGGACTCGGCGCACCAGGCCGGGATCGTGCACCGCGACGTCAAGCCCGGCAACCTCATGGTCACGCCGAACGGCCGGGTGAAGCTCACCGACTTCGGCATCGCCCAGGCCGTGGACGACCCGCGGCTGACCACCAGCGGCAGCCTCATCGGCTCGCCCGCCTACATGTCCCCGGAGCGCATCCACGGCAACGAGGCGACGCCCGCGTCCGACCTGTGGGCCCTGGGCGCGACGCTGTGCTACGCCGTGGAGGGCGCGAACCCCTACGAGCGCTCGACCACCGCGTCCACCCTGCACGCGATCATGACCGAGATGCCCCGGCTGACCAGGGCGCACGGCGCGCTCGGCGCGGTGATCACCGGCCTGATGATGCCCGACCCGAACGCCCGGCTGACCGGCCCGCAGGCCCGCGCCATGCTGGAGCGCGCCGCCGCCCAGCCGACGCCGCCGACCGGGTTCGGCGCGCCGCCACCCCACCCGACCATGCACTACACCCCGCCGCCGCCGGCGGGGAAGCCGTGGCTGAAGGGCCTGCTGATCACCGGCACGGCGGTGGCGGCGGTCGCGCTGCTGGTCGGCGGCGCGTTCATCGGCCGCTGGCTGTTCACCGACCAGCCGCCCGCCGCCATGGTGCCGACCATCACCATCGGTCCCGGCGGGACGATGACCCCGAGCCAGTTCGACCTCAGCCCGGGCACCTGCGGCGACAACTACCCGGAGCCCAACACCACGGTCAACAGCGTCAGCTGCGACAGGGCGCACCGGGTCGAGTTCTACGCCAAGGGCACCCCGTTCGGCTCCTCCTCGGGCAAGGTCGCCTACCCCGGCGCGGAGTACCTGCGCGACTACGCCGAGCGCTTCTGCACGCTGCACTTCATGTCCGACGTCATCCCGGCCAAGGACAAGCTGGACAAGCTGCGCTACGTCGCCATCGTGCCCACCGAGGACAACTGGCTGACCGACCCGACCGACACGTCCTCCAAGCGCTCGCGGGAGGTCGCGTGCGTGCTGTGGAGCAAGGACAAGGCGGAGCTGCCGGACCAGGTGTTCAAGGAGAACTAGGTAGCGTGGGCCCATGGGTGTCGCACAGGACGAACGCAGGCTGCTGACCGAGCTGTTCGCCGAGGTGGGCCCGGACGCGCCCACCCTGTGCGACCCGTGGCGGACGCGCGACCTCGCCGCGCACCTCGTGCTGCGGGAACGCCGGCCGGACGCGGCGGCGGGCATCCTGCTCAAACCGCTGGCCGGGCACACGCGCAAGGTCCAGGACGACTACGCCGCCAGGCCGTGGGACGAGCTGGTCGGCCTGGTCCGCGTGGGCCCGCCGCGCCTGTCGCCGTACGCGCTGGTGGACGAGCTGGTCAACGCCGTCGAGTTCTTCGTGCACCACGAGGACGTGCGGCGGGCGCGCGACGGCTGGGAACCGCGTTCACCCGATCCGGTACGAGACGCGGTGCTGTGGCGGCGGCTCGCGTCCACGGCCCGGCTGATGTACCGCAAGAGCCCGGTCGGGGTCGTCCTGCGCCGCCCGGACGGCGAGGCGCTCGTGGCCAGGCGCGGCGCGAACCCCGTCGTGCTGACCGGTCAGGTCTCGGAACTGGTCGTGCACGTGTTCGGCCGGGCCGCCGCGCGCGTCGAGTACGACGGCGCGGAGGAGGCCGTGCGCCTGGTGCGCGGCCTCGACCGGAGCATGTAGTCGCAGCTTGCGGAGGGTGACGCGGTAGATTTCCGCACATGACCGCAAGCCCCACCGCCTCACCCGGCCGGCCGTTCGGCCGCGTGCTCACCGCCATGGTCACGCCCTTCGACGCCGAGGGGGCGGTGGACCTCGACAAGGCGCAGCGGCTCGCCGAGCACCTGGTCGAGCTGGGCAACGACGGTCTCGTGGTCAACGGCACCACGGGCGAGAGCCCCACCACCACCGACGCGGAGAAGGCGGACCTGATCCGCGCCGTGGTCGAGGCGGTGGGCGACCGCGCCACCGTGGTCAGCGGCGCGGGCACGTACGACACCGCGCACAGCGTCCACCTGGCCCGGCAGGCGGAGGCGGCGGGCGCGCACGGCCTGCTGCTGGTCACGCCGTACTACTCGCGGCCCACCCAGGAGGGCGTGCACGCGCACTTCACCACCGTGGCCGACCAGGTCGGCCTGCCGGTGATGCTGTACGACATCCCGCCGCGCGCGGTCATCCCGATCGACGTGGAGACCCTGCTGCGGCTCGCCGAGCACCCGCGCATCGTGGCCGTCAAGGACGCCAAGGGCGACCTGCTCGCGGGCAGCAAGGTCATCGCGGCCACCGACCTGGCCTACTACTCCGGTGACGACCCGCTGAACCTGCCGTGGCTGTCGGTCGGCGCGGTCGGGTTCGTCAGCGTCATCTCGCACATCGCCGCGGACCGGCTGCGCGACCTGCTCGACGCGTTCGAGTGCGGCGACGTCGCCCGCGCGACCGCGCTGCACCAGTCGCTGCTGCCGCTGCTGCGGCCCTTCAGCCGGATGCCCGGTGTCACCTACGCCAAGACGGCCCTGCGTTTGCGGGGCCTCGACGTGGGCGACCCCAGGCTGCCGCTCGTACCCGCTTCAACCGAGGACATCGAGGCCGTCGAGGCCGAATTGGGAGTCAACGCGTGATCAACCCGAGCTCACCCCCGCCCGCACTGCCCGACGGAGGTCTGCGCGTCGTCGCACTGGGCGGAATCGGCGAGGTCGGCCGCAACATGACGGTGTTCGAGCACGCCGGCCGGCTGCTCGTCGTGGACTGCGGCGTGCTCTTCCCCGAGGACGACCAGCCGGGCGTCGATCTGATCCTCCCGGACTTCCGGGCCATCGAGGACCGGTTGGACGACATCGAGGCCCTGGTGCTCACCCACGGGCACGAGGACCACATCGGTGCGGTGCCGTTCCTGCTCAAGCTGCGCCCGGACCTGCCGGTGGTCGGTTCGCGCTTCACCCTGGCGCTGCTCGCGGCCAAGTGCAAGGAGCACCGCCAGACGCCGAGGCTGATGGAGATCACCGACGGCGAGCGGCGCGCGTTCGGGCCGTACGAGCTGGAGTTCTTCGCGGTCAACCACTCCATCCCGGACGCCGTCGCGGTCGCCATCCGCACGTCGGCGGGCCTCGTGCTGCACACCGGCGACATCAAGCTCGACCAGCTCCCGCTGGACGGCAGGCTCACCGACCTGGCCGGGTTCTCCCGGCTGGGCGACGAGGGGGTCGACCTGTTCCTGGTCGACTCGACCAACGCCGAGGTGCCCGGGTTCGTCGCGCCGGAGCGCGAGATCGGGCCGGTGCTGGAGAACGTCGTCCGCAAGGCCAACCAGCGGGTGATCGTGGCCTGCTTCGCCTCCCACGTGCACCGCGTGCAGCAGGTGCTCGACGTCGCCGTGCAGTACAACCGGCGGGTGGCGCTGGTCGGCCGGTCGATGGTGCGCAACATGGGCATCGCCGCCGAGCTGGGCTACCTCAACGTGCCGGACGGGCTGTTCGTGGACCTCAACGAGGCCATGGAGATGCCCGAGGCCGAGGTGCTGTTCGTGTCGACCGGGTCGCAGGGCGAGCCGCTGTCGGCGCTGTCGCGCATGGCCCGCGGCGAGCACCGGCAGATCTCGATCAAGGCCGGTGACACGATCGTGCTGGCCTCCTCGCTGATCCCCGGCAACGAGAACGCGGTGTTCGGCGTGGTCAACGGCCTGGCCCGGCTGGGTGCGACGGTCGTGCACCAGGGCAACGCCAAGGTGCACGTGTCCGGGCACTCCCCGGCGGGCGAGCTGCTGTTCCTCTACAACGCCGTGCGGCCGTCGAACGTGATGCCGGTGCACGGCGAGTGGCGGCACCTGCGGGCGAACGCGGCGCTGGCCGTGGCGACGGGCGTGAACCCGGACCGGGTCGTCATCGCCGAGGACGGCGTGGTGGTCGACCTGGTCGACGGCACCGCGGCGATCAGCGGCAAGGTCGAGGTCGGCCACGTCTACGTGGACGGCCTGTCGGTGGGCGACGTCGGCGAGTCGACGCTGTCGGACCGGCTCGTGCTCGGCGAGGGCGGCTTCATCGCCATCACCGTGGCGGTGGACTCCAGCAGCGGTCGCGCGGTCGCGCCGCCGACGGTGTCCGGCCGCGGGTTCTCCGACGACCCGAAGGCGCTGGACCAGGCCGTCTCGCTGGTGGAGATGGAGCTGTCGCGCACGGAGGCGGAGGGGATCACCGACTCCCACCGCATCGCGCAGGCCGTGCGCCGCGTGGTGGGCCGCTGGGTCGCCGAGACCTACCGCCGGCGCCCCATGATCGTGCCGACCATCATCCCGGTGGACTGACCGCCCCAGGGGCGGGGAGGACGTGTGACGTGGCCGAGGTACTGCTGTTCCACCACGCGCACGGGTTGACGCCCGGTGTCGCGGCCTTCGCCGAGGAGCTGGCGGCGGCCGGGCACACCGTGCACGTGCCGGACCTGTTCGAGGGGCGGGTGTTCGTCGACCTGGCCGACGGCCTCGACTACGCCGAGCAGGTCGGGTACGGCGCGATCGCCGAACGCGGCCTGGTCGCCGCCGAGGGGCTGCCCGACGACGTCGTCTACGCGGGCTTCTCGCTGGGCGTGCTGCCGGCGCAGATGCTGGCGCAGACCAAGCCGGGCGCGGCGGGCGCGTTGCTGTTCAGCGCGTGCGTGCCGGTGTCGGAGTTCGGCGGGGCGTGGCCCGCGACCGTGCCCGTCCAGGTGCACGGCATGACCGGTGACGAGCTGTTCGTGGACGACGGCGACCTCGAAGCGGCCCGCGCGCTGGTGGCGGGTGCCGCGGACGGCGAGCTGTTCCTGTACCCCGGCGACCGGCACCTGTTCGCCGACTCCAGCCTGTCGTCGTACGACGAGGTGGCGGCCGTGCTGCTGATGGAGCGCGTGCTCGCGTTCCTCGGCTGAGCGGCCCGCCCGCGGTTCCCGGTACCACCGGTACACACCTGATCCCTTGGGGTGGAATCCGCTCGACCGGCTGGGAACCGCAGGTCAGGCGGCCCTAGCGTGCCCGCATGGAGTCACGCATGTCGGACGCGCTCAGCCGGGAGCTGGGCGACGCCCTCCGCCAGGCCCGCCACCGGTCCCGGGTGAAGACCGGGACGTTGATCGAGGAGCTGGGCTGGTCCGCGGGCAAGCTGTCCAAGCTGGAGGTCGGCACCTGCGGCACCAGCCCGGCGGACATCGCCAGGCTGGTCGGCCACCTCCGCGCCGAGCCCGGCACCTTCGAGCACGTGATGGCCTTGGCGCACGAACCGCACACCGGTCACTACGTCCGGCCGCACGGCGTCGCGATGCCGGACAGCCTCCGCATCCTGATCATCCACGAGCAGGCCGCCAAGTCGATCCTCTGCTACCAGAACCTGTTCATGCCCGGCCTGCTGCAGACCGCCGACTACGCCCGCGCCCTGATGACCACCGCGAACGCCGACGAGGCCGTGGCGAACCGGATGGCGCGGCAGTCGATCTTCGACCGGCCGTGGGCGCCGACGGGCCGCTTCTTCATCCACGAGACCGTGCTGCACAACATGGTCGGCGGCCCGCAGGTGATGTACGAGCAGATGTTGCAACTCCTCTTCCGCGGTGGTGTGCGGCTGATCCCGCTCGCCACGTCCATGCCGGTGTCCTTGCGCACTGCGTACACCTTCATGACCTTCACCGACTACCTGCCGGTGACCTACGTGGAACACGGCTCGGAGTCGTTGTTCCTCGACGCCGCCGACGCGACCAAGTCCTACCTCCTGGCCTGCAACGACCTCACGCGAGTGGCGTTGGGTGAGGAACAATCGCGGGCGGTGTTCGCCAGGTGGGCGGACCGGTACGACCGGCTCCGGGAGGCCAAGGGTGCGGCTGGAGGCAGCGAAGTGGCGTAAGAGCAGCCACAGCGCGGACGAGGGCACCGATTGCGTCGAGGTGGCGTTCACGTCCGAGGTCGTGGGCGTGCGGGACTCGAAGGACACCACCGCGCGGTTGGCCTTCAGCCCCGCCGCCTGGCGCGCCTTCCTCGCCCGCCTCACCCCTCGTCCGGCCGCCACGGGCTCCTGCCCGTCGTCGGTCGCGTGGGGTCGTGGAACTTCGGCAGGTCCGGCTCGTCGGCGCGCAACGGCGCCAGGCCCGCGGTGATCGCCCGCATGATCCGCTCGTGCGCCCGCCTGGCGTCGCCCGGCTTGCCGTCCTCCAGCCCGGACAGGTCGACCGGCTTGCCGAAGTGCACCTTGAACGTCGGCCGCCGGCGCAGCCCGCGCACGTAGGACGTGAGGTAGGGCTTGATGTCCTCCCAACCGGCGACGCGCGTGTTGCCCCAGTAGACGGCCTCGTGCGCGCCCCACTGGCTGACCGGTACGACCGGGATGCCGCCGCTGAGCGCCAGCCTGGCCGCGCCCGTCTTGCCGCGTTCCGGCCACAGCCCCGGGTCGAGGCTGATCCGGCCCTCCGGGTACATCGCGATCGGGTCGCCGCCGCGGCGCAGCGCCTCGACCGTGCGGTGGTAGGCCTCGCCGACGTCCGCCGCCCCGCGGTCCACGCGCAGGTGGCCGGACGCGCGCAGCGCGGGCCCCAGGACCGGCGCGTCGAGCAGGCCGCCGGCGAGCAGGAAGCGCGGTGCGAGGCCGATCCGGCGGCAGGCCGCGATCAGCACGAACGGGTCCAGGTTGCCGATGTGGTTGGACGCGAGCAGCAGGGGACGGCCCCTGAGGTCCGCCGGGACGTCGCCGGTGACTTCGAGTCGTCCGCTGAGACCGACGACCCCTTGGTCGACGGCGGTCAGCACGCGCCACAGCAGTGGTGTGGGCACGACGGGCAGGCTACGGCGTGTCGAGGTGTCGGCGCACCGGGTTCGGGGCAACCATGGGCGTCGGGCGGCGCACGTCGAGTCGTGCGTGAAGCATGGGGCTGCTGAGGCGCGAGGGACTACCGTATACACCATGGCCGGCCGAACTGGAACCTCGCGCAAGGGCACGACCCGCAGCTCCGCAGCCCGGTCGAAGCCCCGTTCCGGTCCGTCCAGACCGGCCGCGAAGCGCCCGCCCGCCAGGCGTACCCCGGCGCGCAGGTCCCCCGGTTCCGTCGGCCGGGTCTGGGGACTGCTCGGTCGCGGCGTCGGCTCGGTGGTCCGCGCGGTCGGCCGCGGCAAGGAGTTGGACCCGGCGCACCGCCGGGACGGCCTGGCGCTGGTGCTCATCTCGCTGGCCGTGATCGCGGCCGCGGGCGTGTGGTGGCAGGCCGGCGGGCCGGTCGGCCAGTGGGTCGACGTGGCCGTGCGCAGTTCCGTCGGCGGCCCGGCGGTGATCGTCCCCGTGCTGCTGCTGGCGGTCGGCGTGGCGCTGATGCGCACGGACCCGAACCCCGAGGCGCGGCCCCGCCTGGTGATCGGCTCGATCCTGGTCATGGTCGGGTTCCTGGGCATGTTCCACCTGGCCGGTGGCCTGCCGATGGACCCGGTGGCCCGCCGCGACGCCGGTGGCGCGCTGGGCTACCTCGCTGGCGGGTTCCTCGCCCAGGGCCTCACGCCGTGGGTCGCCGGACCGCTGCTGGTGCTGATCTTCGGCTACGGCGTGCTGCTGCTCGTGCACCTGCCCGTCCGCGAGGTGCCCGCCAAGCTCGGTGGCCTGCTGCACCGCAGGACCGACCAGCTCGACGGGTTCGGCGTCGAGGACGAGTACGACGAGCCGGTCGCCGAGGTCGAGGAGAAGCCCGCCAAGCTCCGCCGCCCGTCCCGCAGCCGTCGCCAGACCGCCGCCGCGGCCGTCGACGTCCCCGACGAGCTGCCCGAGCCGCCGCTGGACGAGGAGCCGCCGCCCCCGCCGCCCCCGGTCCGGCCCGCTGCCAAGCCGAAGGCCACCCCGGAGACCCCGAAGCCGGCCACGATCGCCGTGCGCGCGGTCGAGGGCGACTACCGGCTGCCACCGCCGACCATCCTCAAGGACGGCGACGCGCCGAAGGCCCGCAGCAAGGCCAACGACCTGATGATCGAGGCCATCTCGGGCGTGCTGGAGCAGTTCTCGATCGACGCGCAGGTCACCGGCTTCACCCGCGGCCCCACGGTCACCCGGTACGAGGTGGAGCTGGGCCCGGGCGTGAAGGTCGAGAAGATCACCGCGCTGACCAAGAACATCGCCTACGCCGTCGCCACGGACAACGTGCGGCTGCTCGCGCCGATCCCCGGCAAGTCCGCCGTCGGCATCGAGGTGCCCAACAGCGACCGCGAGATGGTCCGGCTGGGCGACGTGCTGCGCTCGCCGTCCACGGTCAAGGACAACCACCCGATGGTCATCGGGCTGGGCAAGGACATCGAGGGCCACTTCGTCACCGCGAACCTGACCAAGATGCCGCACCTGCTGGTCGCGGGCTCCACGGGTTCCGGCAAGTCGAGCTTCGTGAACTCCATGCTGGTGTCGCTGCTGGCGCGGGCCACGCCGGACGAGGTCCGGATGATCCTGATCGACCCGAAGATGGTCGAGCTGACGCCCTACGAGGGCATCCCGCACCTGATCACGCCCATCATCACCCAGCCGAAGAAGGCCGCCGCCGCGCTGGCCTGGTTGGTCGAGGAGATGGAGCAGCGCTACCAGGACATGCAGGTCAACCGGGTGCGGCACATCGACGACTTCAACCGCAAGGTGCGGTCGGGTGAGATCGCCGCGCCGCCGGGCAGCGAGCGCGAGTACCGCCCGTACCCCTACATCATGGCGATCGTCGACGAGCTGGCCGACCTGATGATGACCGCGCCGCGCGACGTGGAGGACGCCATCGTCCGGATCACGCAGAAGGCGCGCGCGGCGGGCATCCACCTGGTGCTGGCGACGCAGCGCCCGTCGGTCGACGTGGTCACCGGTCTGATCAAGACGAACGTGCCGTCGCGGCTGGCGTTCGCCACGTCGTCGCTGACCGACTCGCGGGTCATCCTGGACCAGCCGGGCGCGGAGAAGCTGATCGGCATGGGCGACGGCCTGTACCTGCCGATGGGCGCGGGGAAGCCGGTGCGCATCCAGGGCGCGTACGTGGGCGACGACGAGATCGCCGAGATCGTCAACTACACCAAGGACCAGGCGCAGCCCGAGTACACCGACGGCGTCACCGCGGCCAAGGCGGGCGAGAAGAAGGAGATCGACGCCGACATCGGCGACGACCTCGAACTGCTGCTCCAGGCGGCCGAGCTGATCGTCACCTCGCAGTTCGGCTCGACGTCGATGCTGCAGCGCAAGCTGCGGGTCGGCTTCGCCAAGGCCGGTCGGCTGATGGACCTGCTGGAGACGCGCGGGGTCGTCGGGCCGTCGGAGGGGTCGAAGGCGCGCGAAGTGCTGATCAAGCCGGACGAGTTGGACTCGGTGGTGCACCTGATCCGCGGCGGCTCCGCGCCGGAGGACGACGAGGGCTGAGCGCGGGCGCCCCGGCCGTTCGATCGAATTGACGTCGATCGGATTGACGTCGGTCGAATGGCCGGTCGAATGGCGCGGTCGAATGCGTCGAATGCGCGCGGGTGTTTGACCCGCGGTTCGCGGCGCTGCGATAGTCGTGAGGTCCGCCGTTTCCGCGAGCTTTCCTCTCCGCGCTTTCGTTGAAGCGATTCGACGGAAGTCGTGACGACGTGGGCAGTGCTGCCCGGGAAGAAGCGCCATGAACAGGATGCGTTCGGCCGCGGTCGCGGTCGCCTTGGTGGGGTCGCTGCTCGGCTCGGCCGGTGTCGCGAGCGCCGCGGTCTGGTCGTCGAGCGACCAGTGGGCCACGTGGTCCAACGGCGGCTACACCGTCCGCAACAACATCTGGGGGTCCGGCGCCGGCCCGCAGACGATCTGGGCGAACTCCTACGGCAACTGGGGCGTGTGGGCCAACCACCCGAACACCGGCGGGGTCAAGTCCTACCCGCACTCGGCGAAGGCGGTGAACCAGCGGCTCGGCGCCCTGGGCAGGCTGTCCAGCTCGTTCAACGTGACGCGGCCCGGTTCCGGCGCTTACACGACGACCTACGACATCTGGGCGAACAACTACGCGTACGAGGTCATGATCTGGGTCAACAAGCAGGGCGCGGTCGGCCCGATCGGCTCGAAGCAGGCGACGGCCACCGTCGGCGGGCACACCTGGGACGTGTACCGGGGCTCGAACGGCTCCAACGCCGTGTTCTCGTTCGTGCGGACGGGCAACACCGACGCCGGGACGGTCGACGTGCTGGCGGTGCTGAGGTGGATCGGCTCGCGCGGCTGGTGGGGTGACGTGACGGTGGGGGAGGTGCAGTTCGGTTTCGAGATCACGTCGTCGTCGGGCGGCCTGAACTTCGCGTCGAACAGCTTCTCGATCACCACCTGACCGGGTGAGCCGCGCTTCCCCCGTCGCCCCGGCGCGGCCCCGGAATTGTCGTACCCGGCCGGCAGAATAAAAGCAGGGGTCCCCTTGGGCGGGGACCCCTGCGGGTGCATTGGGCGCGACCGTCGGCGGTCGGATCTCGGCGGTCGACAGTCGGCGTCGGATTCCGACGGTCGACCGTCAGCGGTCGGCGTCGGCGGTCGGCTCTCGGCGGTCGGCTCTCGGCGGTCGGCGTCAGCGGTCGGCGTCAGCGGTCGGCGGCGGCGGTCGGCGTCAGCGGTCGGGTGTCAGCTCGCGCCGAACTCCCGCACCGCCTGGTAGTACAGGTCCGCCGTCCGGTTGCACGACCAGTTTCCCGCGCACTGGAAGTACAGGTCGGACTTGAAGTTGTTGTCGATCCGGAGCCGGGTCGCCTCGGTGAACCGCCCCTGCTTCTTGTAGTTGCGGTAGCCGAAGTCGTGCCGGTGGCAGGCCGGCAGGAACTTGTACCCGAAGGGGTTGTCGGGCGACCACGAACAACCGTCCGACGACCAGTCGAGCTGGTCGCTGTACGGCCGCTGCGTCCGCAGCGTGCTGAACTGCGCCAGCGACTTGCTGAACAGGTAGTCGTCGGTCACGGCGGGCGCGTTGATGGCCGCCTGGCCGACACCGGCGCCGGCCAGCAGGGCGAGCGAGGCCACGACGACGGCGAGAGCGTTGCGCAGGGATTTCGCGAGCACTGGTGTTCCCCTCGGTCCACGGGTTTGAGGGGTTCTTACCGGCCGGAGATCAACGCACGACAGCCCCGATCGGCTCATACCGCGTCAACGACGGGTGAACGTCGTGCCGCACGCGATCACCGCGGCCAACCGCACCGGCTGATCGCCCAATCCCGGCAACGCCAACACCTCGGCGTCCGCCGCGCCGCCCGGCAGGTGGCCGCCGAGCCGCTGCTGGGCCATCCGCAGGCAGACCGACTGCGCCGCCGCGCCCGCTTCGAGCAGGCCGAACCGCCCACCGCGCCGGCCGTACTCGCCCAGCGGCGGCTGGTCCGCCGGCACGAGCGCCGGCACCAGCGCGGGTTCGGCGTCGGCGGCGAGCACTTCGCGCAGCCGCACCCAGCCGGTGCCGGCCCGACGTCCTGCACGGCGTGCCGCGCCGCGTCGTACCGGACGACCCGCCCGTTCAGCCCGTGCCGCACGGCTCGGGCACCGCGTCGAAGCCGGGGACGTCCACATCGGACAACGTGCGCGGCACGGGGTGCAGCCGCGCCACCACGCCCTGCCGCCAGCCCACCGCCCGTTCCAGCAGCGCGGCCGCAGCCGTGATCACGCCGCCCGCCACGCGTAGTACCGGTGCACCGACAGGCCGGCGGCGGCGACGACCACCCCGTGCAGCGCGATCGCGCCGCCGACCGCGGACACCGCGCAGCAGCGGCAACAGCAGGAGCACGTCGGCGTCGCGGCGCTCGCGGTCGTCGTGTCGGGCGTGAACGGGTCGGGCAGGCGCAGAGCGGTCGTCATCGGGCTTCCCCCACGGCAGGTCGACCCGGCCCACTGCGAACTTGGGGCACGCTCGGCAGTCCGCCGCCGGGAGCACGTCCTCGGCGGTGGTGGTGAGCTCGTCCAGGTGCAGCGTCACGACGCGGTCGAGCAGTGCGAGCGAACCGGCGGCGAGCCGGTCGACCGCGTGCCGCGCCCATCGCAACGGGAAGTCGGTCGTCGTCGCCCCGGACGCGTCGGTGGTCCCGGATCACCCGGCGGTGCCGGACGCGCACCGCCAGGCACCCGAGGCAAGCGCTTGCGCCGGGCACGACGAACGGGCCGAGCGACGCCGTGTGGTGGTTAGGCGAGGTCGAGCAGGAGGTGCGGCTCCCGGCTCCCGCAGCCAGGCCAGCTACTCCAGCGTGCCGGTCGTGCGGACGACCAGCACCAGGTCGGGCCCACCGGCCGGCGGCGGGAAGTGGGCGCCGAGCCCGGCGGGCTCCGCGCCGACGACGCGCACGCCGACGCGCGGCGGCTCGCCGTCGGGCACGGGCAGGCCCGCCGGGCGCAGCGCGCCCAACGACCGCAGGTGCGCCCGGACCGGCGCGCTGAGCCGGTCCGGGTCGAGCGGGCGAGCCGGACCCCTCGACACCGGCTCGACCAGCTCGACCAGCACCCGCGCTTCCGCGTCGGGCACGTCGGGCAGGAAGTGGGCGAGGTCCGCCCCGGCGTGCACGACCACGCCGCCGTCCTGGGCGAGGGCGCGCCAGGCCGGGTCGGGCACGAGCGCGGTCACCGGACCGGCTCGTCGTGGTCGTCCTCCCGGTCGAGGAACCGCTGGATCGCCGGTTCGTCGGGGAACTCGTCGTCCTCGTCGGTCTCGACGAGGCGTTCCGCGATGGGCACGGGTTCCTCGACCCACGCGGGCCGGAAGTCGTCGCCGGGCAGGAGCTGGTGGCGGCGGGCGAACTCCTCGGCGGCGTCGCGGATCGACTCGCGCAGCGTGCCGATGACGACCGTCTCGGCGGTGTAGGTCAGCTCCACGAGCAGCGCCCGCATCCGGTCGAGCTGGTCCTCCTGGTCGGCGTTCTCCGCGAGCTGCGGCCACAGCCTGCGCTCGAACACCTCCACGAAGTCGGCCGCGATGCCGTCCGTGGCCTGGCGCAGGTTCGCGAACTTGTCGAGCACGTCGCCGCTGGGCACGCTCAGCGCCGCCAACCGGTTGCCCGCCTCCAGCGCCCACCGGCGCACGTGCGGCCAGCCGCGCCGCCAGCGGACCAGGCCGAGCTGCACGGCGCGGCGCAGCACGCGCGGCCGGGCGTCGCCCAGCGGGATGAGCCTGCTGATGTCGCGGGCCCTGATCCGGACCCAGTCGTCCGGGCCCTCCGCCTCGCCGACGCCCAGCACGGCCGCGACGCTCGCGCCCTTCTCGCGGGCCTTCACCAGCTCGGCGATGGCGGGCAGCGAGAAGCCGCGGGACTGGAGCCGCTGGACGAGCGTGAGGCGTTCCAGGTGCGAGGCGTCGTAGTAGGCGACGCGGCCCTGCCGGCGGGGCGGGTGCAGCACGCCCTTGGTCTGGTACATGCGGATGGTGCTGCCGGGCAGGCCCACCCGGACCGCCAGTTCGTCGACCGTCAACTGCTCCACGGCACCGATCCTGCCGATCGGAGTTCGTGGAGTCAAGACTCTTCGAGTTTTTACTCGAAGAGTTACAGGTGCAGCAGCATCCGGGAGTTGCCGAGGGTGTTGGGCTTGACGTAGGAGAGGTCGAGGAACTCCGCGACGCCCTCGTCCGCCGACCGCATGATCTCCTCGTACACCTCGGGCGACACGGGCGTGCCGTCGATCTCCACGAACCCGTGCCTGCCGAAGAACTCGGTCTCGAACGTGAGCACGAACAGCCGCTCCAACTGCAGCTCGCGCGCGGTCTCGATCAACCGCCGCACGATCCGGTGCCCGATCCCGCGCCCCAGCGCCTCCGGCGCCACCGCGACCGTGCGGATCTCGGCGAGGTCCTCCCACAGCACGTGCAGCGCGCCGCACCCGAGCACCACGCCGTCCTCTTCGGCGACCCAGAACTCCTGGATGTCCTCGAACAGCGTGACGAGCGGCTTGGCCAGCAGCACCTTGCCGGCGTAGGCGTCGATGAGGGCCTTCATCGCCCGGACGTCGCCGGTGCGGGCGCGACGCACGTTGATCGAGTCGTTCACGGTGCCAACGTAACCCTCGGTCGCGACCGCCTCTTACCCGGCGGTCCAGATGGTGAAATGCCACGATGAGGTCCATCAAATGGCGATTCATGCGGTTTACTGGCACAGAACGAGCCCAAGCGTCGTCAGTGGAGGTGCCAGGTGCTTCGGAGCTTCCGGCTCGGCAACCACCGGTCGTTCCGGGACGAGCAGGAGCTGCTGCTCATCCCGGTCTACGCGGCCGGCCGGGAGGTGCTGCCCGTGGCGGCGGTCTACGGGGCCAACGCGTCGGGCAAGTCGAACCTGCTGGACGGCCTGGAGTTCATGGCCGACGCGGTGCGCGACTCGTTCATGCGGTGGCAGCCGTTCAGCGGCGTGCCCCGAAGTCCCTTCAAGCTCGACCTCGCCGCCGCGGACCGCGTTTCGGTGTTCGTCGCGGAGTTCGTGGAGCACGGGGTTCGCTACACCTACGGCTTCGAGGTCAACGACGACCGGGTCCTCGCGGAATGGCTCTACAGCTACCCGGAGAAGCGCAAGCGCGTGCTCTTCGACCGAACCGATGACCACGTAAGGTTCGGGCGGAGCATCGCCGTAGGCACTGAGAAGCTCGACGTCCTCGAACGCTTCCTGCGACCGAACGCGCTGTTCCTCAGCCTCGCGGCGCAGTTCAACACGCCGGACGTCATGCCGGTGTACCGGTGGTTCACCCGGAAACTGCGCTTTCGGCTGAACGACGACCACCGGGACGTGGCCGCCCGCGTGGTCGCCTTCCTGGCCGACCACGGCCCTCACGCCGAACGCCTGGTCGAGTTGTTGCACGCCGCCGACGTGGGGATCTCGGAACTCCGGCTCGACGGGCCCGACGATCTGCGGCTCGTTCACGGCGATCGGGGGGTGCTCCGGTTGGAAGAGGAGTCCGCGGGCACCCGATCGTGGTTGGGGCTGCTTCCCGAGGTGCTGCGAGTGCTGGTCGAGGGCGGTGTCCTGGTGATCGACGAAATCGACGCCAGCCTCCACTCGCTGCTCTCCGCGCGCCTCGTCGCGCTCTTCAACGACCCGGAGAGCAACAGAGGCTACGGCCAATTGGTCTTCACGACGCACGACGCGACCCTGCTGCACCCGCCCCTCGCCGACGAGGTGCTGGACCGCGACGAAGTGTGGTTCGTGGAGAAGGACCGGGAGGGCGCGAGCCGGCTCTACCCCCTCTCGGACTTCAAGCCCCGACGGGAGGACAACCTGGAGCGGCGATACCTGGCCGGCCAGTACGGCGCCGTTCCGCACGTTTACGAAGAGCACTTCAAGACCGCGGTACGGGATGGCGTCTTCAGTGGCCAGGCGTGAGAACTCGCAACGGCGATCGAGCCGGGCGGTACCGCTGCGGCGGAACAACGTCCTCGTGGTCAGCGGGGGTCAGAGGACCGAGAGCCAGTACTTCTCCGGCTTGCGGCTCGCCCGCCGGGTGCCGATCACCGTCAAGTGCAAGGTCGACGCCCCGCACAACCTCGTCAGGTACGCCGCCAGGCTGCGCGACCAGTACCGCGAGGAGTTCCACGCGGTGTGGTGCGTGGTCGACGTGGACGACTTCGACATCGCCGCCGCCGTGCGCGAGGCAGACCGCGTGAAGATCGACCTCACCGTGTCGGACCCCTGCTTCGAGCTGTGGCTCCTCCTGCACTTCGCGGACCACCGGGCGCACGTCGCCGACTACCGGGCGGCGCGGGACCTGCTCGCCCGACACGTCCCCGGCTACGACAAGAAACTCGACTACGCCGCGTTCGACCCCGGCCTGGAGGAAGCGGTGATCCGGGCGGCGCGGCTCGGGCCGGACAACCCCGTTTCCGGCGTCGGTCGCCTGGTCCACTCGGTGCTCCACGCCTGACCTGGACCGCGCACGGCGTATGGGCGGGTGGGGAGGGGACCGGCTGCGGTTACGCTGAGCACCGTGTCTTCCCCCACCACGTCCAAGCGCGTCGCCATGCTGACCCTCGGGTGCGCCCGCAACGAAGTCGACTCCGAAGAACTCGCCGGCCGCCTCACCGCCGGCGGCTGGGAGCTGGTCGACGACGAGGCCGACGTGGTCGTGGTCAACACCTGCGGGTTCGTCGAGTCCGCCAAGAAGGACTCCGTGGACACGCTGCTCGCCGCCGCCGACAGCGGCGCGAAGGTGGTCGCGGTCGGCTGCATGGCCGAGCGGTACGGCGCGGAGCTGGCCGACAGCCTGCCCGAGGCCGACGCCGTGCTCGGCTTCGACCACTACGCCGACCTCGCCGACCGCCTGGACGACGTCCTGGCCGGTCAGGCCATCGAGTCCCACAAGCCGGTCGACCGGCGCACGCTGCTGCCGCTCACGCCCGTGCAGCGGCCGGCGGCGGCCGAGGACGTGCAGGTGCCCGGCCACGGGTGGGGCCCGCGCGTGCTGCGCACCCGCCTCGCCGACACGCCCGTCGCGCCCCTGAAGATCGCCTCCGGCTGCGACCGCCGCTGCTCGTTCTGCGCCATCCCGTCCTTCCGCGGCGCGTTCGTCTCCCGCCACCCGGACGAGGTGGTGGCCGAGGCGATGTGGCTGGCCGAGCAGGGCGTCCGCGAGGTGTTCCTGGTCTCGGAGAACTCCACCTCCTACGCCAAGGACCTGCCCCGCGAGCTGGGCGGCCTGGAGCGGCTGCTCCAGCGGCTGGCCGCGGTGCCCGGCATCGACCGCGTCCGCGTCTCCTACCTCCAGCCCGCCGAGACGAAGCCGACGCTGGTCAAGGCCATCGCCACCACCGACGGCGTCGCCGACTACTTCGACATGTCGTTCCAGCACTCCAGCGAGCCGGTGCTGCGCCGGATGCGCCGGTTCGGCTCCACCGAGTCCTTCCTCGGCCTGATCGAGCAGATCCGCGCCCTCGCGCCGCGCGCCGGCATCCGCAGCAACGTCATCGTCGGCTTCCCCGGCGAGACCGAGGAGGACGTGGCCGAGCTGGAGCGCTTCCTGGTCGCCGCCCGCATGGACGCCGTCGGCGTGTTCGGCTACTCCGACGAGGACGGCACCGAGGCCGAGGGCCTGCCCGGCAAGCTCGACGCCGACACGATCGCCGAGCGCGTCGCCCGCGTCTCGAACCTGGTCGAGGAGCTGACGTCCCAGCGCGCCGAGGAGCGCGTCGGCGAGGAGGTCGTCGTCCTGGTCGAGACCGAGGAGGACGACGACAACGACTGCGTCGGCCGCGCCGCCCACCAGGCGCCCGAGGTCGACGGCGAGTGCGTCGTCACCAACGCCGAGGGGCTCAGGGTCGGCGACCTGGTGCGCTGCCGGGTCGACTCCTCCGAGGGCGTCGACCTGGTCGTCTCCGCGATCGAGGTGCTCCCGAGGTGACCGAACCCGCGCGCGTGCCGGTGCTGAACATCGCCAACGTGCTGACGATGTCCCGGCTGGTGCTCGTGCCGGTGTTCCTCTACCTCCTCTTCGCCGAGGGCGGCCACCAGACGTGGTGGCGGCTGGCCGCGTTCGGGGTGTTCGCCGTGGCGTCGGTCACCGACCACGTGGACGGCAACCTGGCCCGCAAGCACGGCCTGATCACCGACTTCGGCAAGATCGCCGACCCGATCGCGGACAAGGCGCTGACCGGGGCGGCCCTGGTGGGCCTGAGCCTGCTCGGCGAGCTGCCGTGGTGGGTGACGGTCGTCATCGCGGTCCGCGAGCTGGGCGTGACCCTGCTGCGCTTCTGGGTCATCCGGCACGGCGTCATCCCGGCCAGCCGCGGCGGCAAGGCCAAGACGCTGGTCCAGATCATCGCGATCGGCCTGTACGTGCTGCCGCTGCCCGCCTGGCTGGACGTGCTGTCGGTGGCCCTGATGGGCGCGGCCGTGGTGCTGACCGCCGTCACCGGCGTCGACTACGTCATCCGCGCCTTCCGGCTGCGGGCCCGGGGCAAGCGGGCGGTGGCCGGGGCATGAGCGCCGCCGACGTCGTCCGGGCGCTCAGGGCCCGCGGTGAGACGGTCGCCGCGGCCGAGTCCCTGACCGCCGGCCTGGTGACCGCCGAGCTGACCTCCGTGCCCGGCTCCAGCGCCGTGGTGCGCGGCGGGCTCGTGGTTTACGCGACCGACCTCAAGCACACCCTGGCGGGCGTGGACGCCGCACTGCTGGCCCGGCACGGCGCCGTGCACCCCGAGGTGGCCCGGCAGCTCGCCGAGGGCGCCCGCGAGCGGTGCGGCGCGACGTGGGGCCTCGGGCTGACCGGCGTGGCCGGCCCGGACCCCCAGGACGGGGTCGGGCCCGGCACCGTCCACATCGGTTTGTCCGGTCCGTCCGGATCGACCGTGCAGACGCTCACTCTCGGTGGTGAGCGTGACGAAGTCCGCAAGAGTTCGACAACGGCCGTGCTCGCCCTGTTGCTCGACCACCTGGAAATCCCCGTCGAGTGACGTGAGCAGCGCATTCCTCGTCACACCCGGACACGCACGCGGGAACTTACCCGCGAGTTCACTCGTTCGCCCTTGGCGGACGTGTCGGGAAGTCACTGCCCGTCGACGGGACGGGTCGGTAACGTGGTGGCACGGCCGGCCGGAAGGAGGCGCGCGATGACCGTGCTGCTACGCGAGGCGATCGGTGATCGGCTCCGCCATGCCCGCACCACCCAACGCCGCACGCTGCGCGAGGTCTCCAGGACCGCCCGCGTCAGCCTGGGGTACCTGTCCGAGGTGGAGCGTGGCCGCAAAGAGGCGTCCAGCGAGCTGCTGGCCGCGATCTGCGAGGCGCTGGACCTGCCCCTGTCGGAGCTGCTGCACCTGGTCGCCTCGGACATCGGCGCCGTCCAGCAGCCCGTGCCGACCCCTGCCGAGCTCGCCGAGCGGGCTCCCGCGACGGCCTCGGCGGGCCTGGAGGGCGGCACCATGGTGCCCGCGGTGATCGGCAACGACCTGTCCGACCTGCGGTTGCAGCCCGTGCTCACGCACCGGCTGTCGACCTCGATCAGCAAGCCGCGCAACGCGGTGGTGGCGGCGTAGTCCGAGCCCGCACGTGCCAGAGCCGAGCCGGTCCGACCGGCTCGGCTTTCGCGCTTGCAACGACTTGGCAACCCCACCCGGGGTCGCCGCGTCCCCCTGGTGGCGGGCGGGCAGGATGACCATGCCGACGAAAGTCGGGGGGTGACTCAGGGTGAACCCGGATATCTCCCCAGGTCGGTGGAAGCAGCGCGGGACAACTGACACGATGGAACCAACACCGGCACCGGGTCGTTGCCAATCACGAGCGCGAGCCAGGAAAGTGCGGAGAAGGCAGGCGTAGGAGATGGCCAACCCTTTCGTGAAGGCGTGGAAGTACTTCATGGCGGCGTTCTCGTCCAAGATCGACGAGCACGCCGACCCGAAGGTGCAGATCCAGCAGGCCATCGAGGAGGCGCAGCGGCAGCACCAGGCGTTGTCGCAGCAGGCCGCCGCCGTGATCGGCAACCAGCGCCAGCTCGAGATGAAGCTCAACCGGCAGCTCGGCGAGGTCGAGAAGCTCCAGGCGTCCGCACGCCAGGCGCTGGTGCTCGCCGACGAGGCCCGCGCCAAGGGTGACGAGCAGCGGGCGACGCAGTTCGAGACCGCCGCGCAGGGCTTCGCCACCCAGCTCGTCACCGCCGAGCAGAGCATCGAGGACCTGAAGACGCTGCACGACCAGGCGCTGCAGGCCGCGACGCAGGCCAAGCAGGCCGTCGAGCGCAACGCGATGGTCCTGCAGACCAAGCTCGCCGAGCGCACCAAGCTGCTCAGCCAGCTGGAGCAGGCGAAGATGCAGGAGCAGGTCTCCCACTCGCTGCGCCAGATGACCGAGCTGGCCGCGCCGGGCAACACGCCGTCGCTGGAGGAGATCCGCGACAAGATCGAGAAGCGGTACACCACCGCGCTCGGGTCCGCGGAGCTGGCGCAGAACTCGGTGCAGGGCCGGATGCTGGAGGTCCAGCAGTCGACCACCGAGCTGGCGGGCCAGTCGCGGCTGGAGCAGATCCGCGCGTCCATGGGCGGCGGCAAGGTCGCCGGCGAGGTCACCAGCGGCCAGTCGGCGGGCGCGAGCATCCAGCAGGAGATCCAGCAGCGGGTCCAGCAGGCGCAGGCCCAGCCGACCCAGCAGCTGCGGCAGAACCCGCCCGCGAGCCAGGGCTGAGGGGGTGGTGTCCGCGATGGATCCCCGGCGGAGGGTGGCCGGCGAGATCGCCCAGGTCATCGGCGGCCAGCTCCAGGGGCAACTCGCGGACCAGGTCAAGCGGCGCTACGCCGCCTGGAACGACCCGCGCGCGAAGCTCGACCGGCGCTACCGCCGGTCGAGCCGCGTGCTGACCTTCTGGCTGATCGTGCTGGCCCTGCTCACGACCGTCGGCACGCTGGCGATCGTGGGCGTGATCGGCCCCGGCGTGGGGGTCGGCGCGGCCCTCGGGTTCGCCGGGACCGCCGTGCTGGCCGTGCGCACGAACCTGAAGATGCGGGACATCAACGCCCGGAGGAGGCAGCTGGAGTCCGCGCCGGTGCGCGAGCCGCTGCCCGCCCGGTCCTCCGCCGCCCGCCTGCCGGTGGAACGGCTGGAGGACGCCGAGGACACGCTGCGGGAGCTGCTGCGCCAGCTCGACTCGGCGGCGTTGACGTCCGTCCCCGCCGACTCGGTCGAGCAGGCCCGGGCGACCGGCGCGGAGGCGTCCTCGGCGATCCGGGCCGTGTCCCGCCAGCTCCAGGCGGTGGAACGGGCCCGCGACACCGCTCCGCCGCTGGACCGCGCCCCGCTGGTCGAGGGCGTGCGCAGGCTGCGGGCCCAGTTGGACGAGGGCGTGGACGGCTACTGCGGCCTGGTCGCCGCGGCCGGTCGGGTGCTCGCCGAGAGCACCGCCTCCCACCCCCGGCAGGTGCTGGTCGAGGCGACGGACCACCTCGCCGGCCTGGCCTCGGCGTTGCGGGAACTGTCCCGCTGAGGAGCTGCGGAGTTCCGCATCGACGGGTACACCGCCATCTGCACGAACCCGATTACGTCACGTTGCGTAGCGAAGTTGAGCCAACCTCGCGCTCGTAGTGGCGTACGCTGCTGCGATCGTGTGATTATCAGACCGTTACATAGCCGCAGCCACTACTTGGCGTGGCAGGATCCCTGGGTCGGACAGCGTGGTCCGTCCTGGTCGCCGGGGAGGTCGTTGAGTGGCGTTGTGGACCGTGCGCGGCGATGGCCGCCACACCGGGGGTGACGCCGTCGCGCCCCAGGAGCGGCTGAGCTGGCCGCGCACCGTCGGTTTCGGCGCCCAGCACCTGGTCGCCATGGCAGGTGCCACGATCCTCGTCCCCGCCACTACCGGCCTCCCGGTCAGCACCACCCTGCTGTTCTCCGGCGTCGGCACCCTGCTGTTCCTGCTGATCACCCGCAACCGCGTGCCCAGCTACCTCGGCGCGTCGTTCGCGTTCATCGCGCCGCTGTCCGCCGCCCGCGACGAGGGCATCGCCGCGCAGCTCGGCGGCGTGCTCGCCGCGGGCCTGCTGGTGATCATCATCGGGGTGGCGGTGAAGGCGCTGGGCGTGCGGCTGCTGGAGACCGTGATGCCGCCGGTGGTGACCGGCGCGGTGGTCGTGCTCATCGGGCTCAACCTGTCGCACCGGGCCACGGAGTCGTTCGCCCGGCAGCCCCTGCTCGCGGCGGTGACGCTCGGCGTCATCCTGCTGTGCGGCGTGCTCGGCCGGGGCCTGGCGTTCCGCTTCTCCGTGTTCCTCGGCGTGGTCGTCGGCTGGGCGCTCGGCTTCTGGCTCGGCCTGGTCGACACGGCCGCGGTGGGCCGGGCCGCCTGGTTCGGCCTGCCCGAGTTCCACTCGCCGGAGCTGCGCCCGTCGGTCACCCTGCTCGTGCTGCCGGTGGTGATCGTGCTGGTCGCGGAGAGCGTCGGGCACGTGAAGGCGATCGGCGCGCTGACCGGCCGCAACCTTGACGGCAACGTCGGCGACTCGGTCATCGCCAACGGCGTGTCCACCGCGCTGGCGGGGCTCGGCGGCGGCTCCGGCACCACCACCTACTCCGAGAACATCGGCGTGATGGGCGTGACCAGGGTCTTCTCCACCGCCGCGTACGCGGTGACGGGCGTGGCCGCGGTGCTGATCTCGTTCTCGCCGAAGGCCACCGCGCTGCTCTCGACCATCCCGGCGGGCGTGGTCGGCGGCGCGACCCTGGTGCTGCTCGGCCTCATCAGCCTGGTCGGCGTGCGGGTGTGGACGGACAACCGGGTCGACCTCACCCACCCGGGCAACGCGCTGGTCGGCGGCGCCGCCCTGGTGGCAGGCGTGGGCGACCTCACCCTCCGGCTCGGGGACATGGAGCTGGGCGGCCTGGTCTGGGGCTCGCTGCTGGTCGTGATTCTGCACCCGGTGCTGCGCCGGCTGGGCACCGCGCGCGGTGCCTGAACCGGGCCGCGGCCGTCACCGCAGCGCGCGGTTGATGCGACCGACCAGCCCCGGCCCCTCGTAGATGAACCCGGTGTAGACCTGCAGCAGGCTCGCACCCGCGTCCAGCATCCGCTTGGCGTCGTCCGGGCCCGCGATGCCGCCGACGCCGATGACGGGCAGCGCGCCGCCGGTCTCCCGGCTGATGAACCGCACCACCTCGCGGGCGCGCGCGGCCAGCGGCCGGCCGCTCAGCCCGCCCGCCTCGTGCGCCAGGTGGCGGTCGGCCGGCGCCAGCCCCTCGCGCGACAACGTGGTGTTGGTCGCGATCAGGCCGCTGACCCCGTGCGCCGAGCACACCTCCAGCAGCTCGCCGATCGCCTCGTCGGTCAGGTCGGGCGCGATCTTGACCAGGAGCGGCTTGCGCGGCGCCGACCCGGCCAGGTCGCGCGCCGCGGCGTCGAGCGCGGACAGCAGCTCGGTCAGCGCGCCGCGGTCCTGCAGGCTGCGCAGGCCGGGCGTGTTGGGCGAGCTGATGTTGATCGCGAAGTAGTCGCCGTGCCGGTACAGGGCGCGCAGGGACGTCCGGTAGTCCTCGACCGCGTCCTCCACCGGTGTGACCTTGGACTTGCCGAGGCTGATGCCCAGCGGCACGGCGAGCGGCCCGAGGCGGTCCAGCCGGTTGGCCAGCTCCAGCGCGCCGTCGTTGTTGAAGCCCATCCGGTTGATGATCGCCTCGCTGTCGCGCAGCCGGAACAGGCGCGGCTTCGGGTTGCCCGGCTGCGGGTGCCGGGTGACCGTGCCCACCTCGACGAACCCGAACCCGAGCGCGCCCCACGCGGGCAGCGCCCGACCGTTCTTGTCCAGCCCGGCCGCCAGGCCCACCGGGTTGGGGAACCGCACGCCGAAGACCGTGCGCTCCAGGGCGGGCCGGCGCTTGACCAGCTTCGCCGCCGGGCTGAGCGCGGCCAGCGCGCCGAGGGTGGTCTCGTGGACCCGCTCCGCGTCGCCGCCGTGCATCCGGAACAACGCCTTGCGCACCACGTTCTTGTAGACCACGGCGGCAACCCTAGGCGATCGGCCCTGGTTGGCAGCGCGGGCACCAGTACGCGGGCCGCTCCAGCACCCCCGCGCCCTGCCCGCCGACGCGCACCCTGGTCCCGCAGCGCCGGCACGGCCTGCCACCCCGCTCGAACACCCAGTGCTCACGCCCGCGCCCCGGCAGGCCGGTGGTGATCTGCTCCGGCCGCCACGCGTTGGCCAGCAGCAGCTTGCGCGCCAGCCGCACCGCCTCCGCCGGGTCCACGGACGACACCGGGCTCCACGGCGAGACGCCGAGC
Source organism: Actinosynnema sp. NPDC053489 (assembly GCF_044544865.1). Taxonomy (NCBI): domain Bacteria; kingdom Bacillati; phylum Actinomycetota; class Actinomycetes; order Pseudonocardiales; family Pseudonocardiaceae; genus Actinosynnema; species Actinosynnema sp. NPDC053489. The sequence continues at coordinate 249,326 of NZ_JBITXT010000008.1, forward strand.
AGGAAGCACACCTCGGCCTTGTAGAGGTTCCCCACGCCCGCCATCACCCGCTGGTCCAGCAGGGCCAGGCCGAGTTCCCGGTCCGGGTCGGCGGCCAGCCGGGCGGCGGCCTCGGCGGCGCGCGAGTCGTCCCAGTCACCCAGCAGGTCCGGCCCCAGGTGCCCGACCAGGCGCGACTCCTGCCCGGTCGGCAGCAGCTCCAGGTCGTGCAGCGCGAACCCCACCGCCACCCGGTCCGGCACCTCCAGCAGCGCCCGCACCTGGTGCGCGGGGCGCCGCCAGCGCTCGCCCGGCCGGTAGAGGTGCCAGGCGCCGTCCATCCGGAAGTGGCTGTGCAGGCTCAGGTCGCCGGAGAACCGGGTGAACAGGTGTTTGCCGACCGAACGCACCTCCAGCACGTCCCGCCCGCCCAGGTCGGCCGTGGCCCACCGCGGGTGCCGCAGCTCCCCGCGCACGACCCGCCGGCCGGCCAGCGCCTCGTTGAGGCGGTGCCCGGCCAGGAAGACCGTGTCACCCTCGGGCACCGCTGTCGAAAGCCACCTTCAGGCCGAACCCGACCAGCACGGACGCGGTCAGCCGCTCGGTCCACCGCCGGACCGCGGGCCTGGTCAGCACGACCACCGCCCGCCCGGCCAGCCACACCACCACGAGCTGCCACACCTGGCCGACGGCCACGTGCACGCCCACCAGCAGCGCGCCCCACCCGGCCGACGCCTGGTCGGACGGCAGGAACTGGGGCAGCAGGCTCAGGTAGAACACACCGATCTTGGGGTTGAGCAGGTTCGTGGTGAACCCGGTCCGCAACGCCTGCCGGGGCGTGATCGCCGGCGCGTCGGTCGGCCGCTCGCTCGTGCCGCGCCACGACTTCCACAGCGCCGACCCGCCCAACCACAGCAGGTAGGCCGCGCCCGCGTACCGGACGAGGTCGTAGGCCAACCGCGAGGCCACCAGCAGCGCCGTCAGCCCCGCGATGCTCGCCGCGCCCCACACCAGGCAGCCCAGCGTGGTGCCGAACCCGCCGACGACCCCGGCCCGCCGCCCGCCGCCGAGCACCATGCGCAGCAGCATCATCGTGTCCAGGCCCGGCGTGATCGTCAGCAGGACCGCCGCGGCGGTGAACGCCAGGAGCGCGGTCGTGCTCACGCCTCCACCGCCTCCTCGATCTCCTCGTCGTCGAAGTCGCGGTGCACGGCCCGACGCCTGCTGCGGCTGATCCGCAGGATCCGCGCCAGCAGCAGGTTGAACGCCAGCGCCACCTCGCGCGCACCGGGGGTGCCCCACTCGTGGATGGGCATGCACGCGCCCTGGGCCTGCTGCACCGCCAACCGGTCCGGCAGCGCCACCGGCATCACCAGCGGCCCGAAGATCTCCCGCAGCTCGTCGATGCGGAACTGGTGCTCGTGCGACCTCGGCCGCACCCGGTTCACCACCACGCCCAGCGGCTGCAGGTCGGCGTTGTGCTCGCGCTCGGCCTGCACCGCCTCGAACGCCCGCTGCACGCCCGCCACCGCGAACATCGTGGGCTCGGTCACCAGCAGCGCGCGGTCCGCCGCGACCAGCGCCGACCTGGTCAGCTGGCCCAGCGACGGCGGGCAGTCCAGCAGGACGAGCTGGTAGGGCTCCTCGTCGTCCTGCAGCAGCCGCAGCGCCTCCCGCAGCTTGCCCAGCCGCGTCTCGCCCGGGTCCGGGTGGTTCAGCGACTCGGCGTCCTCCGAACCGGCCAGGACGTCGACGCCCTCACCCCAGGCGCTCGGCGCGATCGCCTTGTCGAGCGTTTCGCGGCTCGGGTCCTGCAGGACGTCGTAGATGCTGGCCTCGGTGTCGTCGGGTTCGAGCGTCGAGGTGGCGTTGCACTGCGGGTCGAGGTCGATGACCAGCGTGCGCACACCGCGCCGCAGCGCCGCCGACGCGAGACCGAGCGCGACCGTCGTCTTCCCAACGCCACCCTTGAGGCTGAGCACCGCCACCGTATGCACGTAGTGCAGCCTACGGCCCTTACGCTCTACGTCCATGCGACCGGACGCCGTACAAAGGGTGCTCGACGCCGAGCTGACCGCCGCGCGGGACCGCCGGGGCGGTGAACCGCCGCGCGTGCTCGACGTGGGCGGCGGCAGCGGCGTGTGGGCCGTGCCGCTGGCGGTGGCCGGGTGCTCGGTGACGGTGGTCGACCCGAGCCCGGACGCGCTGGCCACGCTGCACCGCCGGGCGACCGACGAGGGCGTGGTGGACCGGATCACGGCCGTCCAGGGCGACACGGACGCGCTGGACCTCGACGGCTCGGCCGACCTGGTGCTGGGGCACGGCCTGCTGGAGGTCGTGGACGACGTCGCGGCCGCCCTGACCGCGCTGGCCGCCGCCGCCACCCCGGGCGGCGCGGTGTCGCTGCTGGTGGCGAACCGGTACGCGGCCGTGCTGCACCGGGCGATCGCCGGCCGCCTGGTGGACGCGCGGCGGCTGCTGGACGACGAGGCCGGTCAGCTCGCCGGCACCCGCGACCCGCTGCTGCGCCGGTTCGACGTGGCCGGGTTGGAGGCGTCGGTGCTGGCCGCGGGCCTGAAGGTGGAGCTGGTGCAGGGGCACGGCGTGGTGTCGGACCTGGTCCCGGGCTCCGTGCTGGAGGCGAGCCCGGGCGCGGCGGAGGCGCTGGCGGAGCTGGAGCTGGCGGCGTCGACCCGCCCGCCGCTGCGCGACGTGGCCGCCCGCCTGCACGTCCTGGGCCGCAAGCCCGCCTGAGTGCAGTAGAACGAACCCTTCCGCCGCCTACCGCAGAGGAACACCCGTGGGAGACCCGCACTTAGCCGGGACCGGTTGATGGCCGCGACCGCGTCCGAGGACTTCGAGGACGACGTGCGCGCCGCCGTCGCGGGCGATCGCCGGGCGATCGCGTCGCTGCTGGCCGCGGTGCGCCCGCTCGTCGTGCGCTACTGCCGTGCCCGCGTGGGCGGCCAGGAGCGCTCCGCCGCGTCGGCCGACGACGTGGCCCAGGAGGTGTGCCTGGCGCTGCTGACGGCGCTGCCGACGTACAAGGACCACGGCAGGCCGTTCCTGGCGTTCGTGTACGGGATCGCGGCGCACAAGGTGGCGGACGCGCACCGGGCGTCGTTGCGCAACCGCGCCGAGCCGGTGCCGGAGCTGCCCGACCTGCCGGACGACGACCAGGTCGGTCCCGAGCAGTCGGCGTTGCGGGTGGAGCTGTCGCACCGGATGGGCCGGTTGCTGCGCCTGCTGCCGGAGAAGCAGCGCGAGGTGCTGGTGCTGCGGGTCGTGGTCGGGCTGACGGCCGAGCAGACCGCCGCCGCGGTGGACGCGACGCCCGGCGCCGTGCGGGTGGCGCAGCACCGGGCGCTGACGAGGCTGCGCCGGGAGGTCGAACGGTCTATGGTTACGCAGCGCAGCCGTTCGCGGATGCCTGTTAATCCGTTAGCGACCTAAACGCGGCCATTTGGAGCAACTTTCCGAGACTCGCGTCATCCGTGCGTGGGATGGGCGTCGCGTTCGCATGTGCCCCCGAGGGTCGTCCAGCGCGCGGACGCCGAGGAGCTCGCGATGGCAGCAGCAGTGGTTGGTCGTTCGGTCGTGCCGCGTCTTGGCGGCGACGTGGGGAAGTCGGTGATGGCCGTGCGGCGGCGCGATGACGTCATGTCCTCCCCGGCACGGGTGGAAGGGGGACCGGAGTCGCACGTCGAAGGGGCGGTCCGGGGTGACCGCCGGGCGGTCGAGGCGTTGCTGGCCGAGATCAGGCCCGTGGTCGTGAAGTACTGCCGGGCCCGGATCGGCCAGGGCCAGCGGTCGTCGGCGTCGGCGGAGGACGTGGCCCAGGAGGTCTGCCTCGCCGTGCTGAAGGCGCTGCCCAACTACCGGGAGCAGGGCAGGCCGTTCCTGGCGTTCGTGTACGGGATCGCGGCCCACAAGGTCGCCGACGCCCACCGCGCGTCGGCGCGCAACCGCGCCGAGTCCGTGCCGGAGCTGCCCGACAGCCCGGGTGTCGAACCCGGTCCCGAGCAGCGGGCGCTGCAGGGCGAGCTGTCCGAGCGGATGGGGCGGCTGCTGGACGTGCTGCCCGACCGCCAGCGCGAGATCCTGGTGCTGCGCGTCGTGCTGGGCATGTCCGCCGAGGAGACCGCCGAGGCGGTCGGCTCCACCCCCGGCGCGGTCCGGGTGGCCCAGCACCGGGCCCTGGCGAGGTTGCGCAAGGCGATGGAAGAGTCCCGGCACGGCGTGTGACGGCCCCTCAGTGCCGCCAGCGGGTCAGCGCGGCGACCTCCTCCGGTGAGCAGTCGGCGAACCGGGCGATCTCGCCGCGCCGCACGTCCGCGATCGTCTCGGCCAACTCCGCGCCGAACGCCTCGGTCAGCACCTCGTCCGCCTCGAACGCCGCCACGGCCTCCTCCAGGGACGCCGGCAGGCGCGGCGCGCCGGGCAGCGACGCCGGGTCCACCCCGACCGGTTCGGGCAGCCGCGCCCGGTCCACGACCCCGGCCAGCCCGGCCGCCATCGTGGCCGCCACCACCAGGTAGGGGTTCGCCGACAGGTCGAAGCACTTGACCTCCAGGTCGCGGCCCGCCACCAGGCGCAACGCCGCCTCCCGGTTCTCCAGCCCCCACACCGCGAACGCGCCCGCCCAGTGGTGGGGCACCAGCCGCAGGTAGCCGGCCACCGACGGGACGCCGATCGCGCACAGCGCCGGCAGCCGCCGCAGCACGCCCGCCGCGAACGCCTCGGCGTCCTCGGTCAGCCCGAACCAGCCGTCGCCGCCGTCGAACAGGTTGCGGCCGCCGCGCCACAGGCTCAGGTGCAGGTGACCGCCGTTGCCGACGCCGTCGGCGGTGACCTTCGGCGAGAACGACGCGCGCAGGCCGTGCCGCAGCGTGATGGCCCGGATCGTCTCCCGGACCAGCACCGACGTGTCGGCCGCGTGCACCGGGTCCTCGGGCGTGGTGGACAGCTCGAACTGCCCCGGCGCGTACTCGGGGTGGAACTGCAGCACCTCCACGTCCTGCTCGGCCAGCGCCGACAGCAGGTCCGCCGCGTAGTCGGACAGCTCGACCTGGCGGGCGTGGCCGTACGCGGGCCCGGTGGCGGCCGGTCGGAACTCGTCGGTGTCGCCCTCGCCGACGACCCACTCCACCTCGAAGCCCGCCTGCACCTCGTAGCCGTGCACCATGAGCCGGTCGGCCACCGCCCGCGCCAGGCCGCGCTCGTCCTGCGGGTGCGGCTCGCCGTGCTGGTCGAAGCGGTCGGCGGGCGCCCACGCCCAGCCGGGCTGGCCCGCGAGCACGGTGAGCCGGTCCAGGTCGGGGCGCAGCCGCAGGTCGCCGACCGGGCCGCCCGCGTGCCGACCGGCGACCACCGTGTCGTCCAGCAGGAAGGCGTCGAACACCGGTGACGCGCCGACGCCGTCCGCGGCGGCCCGGGGCAGCCCGGCCAGCGGCACGGACTTCACCCGGGTGATGCCGCTGTGGTCGACCCAGGTCAGCGCGACCGCCACGACGTCCTGCTCCAGCAGGTCGTCCACCAGTTCGGCCGCCAGCGCGCGTCGGTGCTCCCGCTCCGCGTTGTCCACCTGGCGTGGTTACACCAGGTCGTTACTGTTCAACAAGTGGACCACTTGCTGCCCTGGGTGGCGTCGCTGCACCTCGTGGACCACCACTGCCACGGGGTGCTCGGCGCGGACCTGGACCGGACCGGCTTCGAGTCGCACCTGACCGAGGCCGACTCGCCGTCGCCGCTGGGCACGTCGCTGTTCGACTCGTCGCTGGGCCTGGCGGTGCGGCGCTGGTGCGCCCCGCTGCTGGACCTGCCCACGCTCGCGCCCGCCGACGCCTACCTGGCCCGGCGGCGGTCGCTGGGCGCGGCGGAGGTGAACCGGGCGCTGGTGTCGGCGGCGGGCATCTCGACGTTCCTGGTGGACGACGGCGCGTGGCCGGAGGGGTTGGTGGGGCCGGCGACGTTCACCGGTTCGCGTGAACTGCCCGTGCTGCGGCTGGAGCGGTTGGCGGAGGACGTCGTGCCCGAGGGCGCGTCGGGGTTCCCGGAGCGGGTGCGGGCCGGGCTGGACGCGTCGCGGGCGGTCGCGGCGAAGTCGATCGCGGCCTACCGGGTGGGGTTGGAGCTGGACCCCGCGCGGCCCTCGGACGCCGAGGTCGTCGCGGCGGCCGACCGGTGGCTGCGCTCCGGCTCGCCGCGGTGCGCGGACGAGGTGATCAGCCGGTTCCTGGTCTGGGAGGCGCTGGACCGGCGGCTGCCCGTGCAGTTCCACGTCGGCTTCGGCGACGCGGACCTCTCGCTGCACCGGTGCGACCCGCTGCTGCTCACCGACCTGCTGCGGGCCACCGCGCCGCTGGGCGTGCCGGTCATGCTCCTGCACAACTACCCGTTCCACCGCAACGCCGGGTACCTCGCGCAGGTGTTCCCGCACGTGTTCGTGGACCTGGGGCTGACCACGCACGCGGTGGCGCACCAGGCGAGCCGGGTGCTGGCGGAGGCGCTGGAGATCGTGCCGTTCGGGAAGTTCCTGTTCTCCACCGACGCGTTCGCGCTGGCCGAGCTGTACTACCTGGGCGCGCTGTTCTTCCGCCGCGCGCTGTCCGATTTCCTGTCCGCGGGGTTGCGGGGGCATGCTTTCGCGGTGGCGGACGCCGAGCGGATCGCCCACCTGATCGGGTGGGAGAACGCGCACCGGGCCTACCGCTTGGAGTAGAGTCTCGAACGGGTGTTCGGCTCTGGATTGGGGTGGGTCTGTGGGCCGCAGCGCCAACCTCCCGCGCGGCCTGGTCGAGCGCTTCCGCGCCCGCGGCGACGTCTGGCCGGACGACACGGGCTGCCCGATGCTGCACGTGGACATGGACGCCTTCTACGCGTCGGTCGAGATCCGCGACCGGCCCGAGCTGGCGGGCAAGCCGGTGGTCGTGGGCGGCACGGCGAACCGGGGCGTGGTCGCGTCGGCCAACTACCTCGCCCGCGAGTTCGGCGTGCGCTCGGCGATGCCGACCTCGCACGCCCGCAGGCTCGCACCGCACGCGGTGTTCGTGCCGCCGAACTTCGCCCGCTACCAGGAGGTCTCGCGCGGGGCGATGTCGATCTTCCGCGACATCACGCCGCTGGTGGAGCCGCTGAGCCTGGACGAGGCGTTCCTCGACGTCAGCGGGGCGCTGAAGCGGCTGCGGTCGAGCCCGGCGCAGATCGCCGAGCTGATCCGGGAGCAGGTGGAGCAGGCGCACGGGATCACCTGCTCGGTGGGCGTGGCCCCGACGAAGTTCCTGGCCAAGCTCGCCTCGGGGATGTGCAAGCCGGACGGGATGATGGTCGTGCCGCGCGCGGAGGTGCTGTCGTTCCTGCACCCGCTGCCGGTGTCGGCGCTGTGGGGCGTGGGGCAGCGGACGGCCGAGCACCTCGAGCGGGTGGGCCTGGAGACGGTGGCGGACGTGGCCGCGACGCCGCTGCCGCGCCTGCGCCGGCTCATCGGGGTGGCGCTGGCCGAGCACCTGCACGCGTTGTCGCAGGGGCACGACGACCGGCCGGTCGTGCCGTCGGTGCGGGAGAAGTCGATCGGCGCGGAGGAGACCTTCGAGGTCGACCACTTCGACCGGGAGCTGCTGCGCCGGGAGCTGCTGCGGCTGTCGGAGCGCTCGGCGGCGACGCTGCGGGCGCGGGGGCTGCGCGGGCGCACGGTGTCGATCAAGGTGAGGTTCGCCGACTTCACCACGATCACCCGGTCCAGGACGCTGCGGGTCGCCACGGACGTGACGCAGGAGGTCTACAAGACGGCGTCCGCCCTGCTGGAGGAGCAGGTGCCGCCGGGTGCGGTGCGCCTGATCGGGGTGCGGATCGAGCAGCTCGTCGAGGGTGACGACGGGGAGCAGCTGATGTTCGACGCGCCGGAGCGGGGGTGGCGCGAGGCGGAGCAGGCGGCCGACCAGGCGCGGTCGCGGTTCGGCACGGCGGCGGTCCGCCCGGCCTCCCTGCTGAGCCAGGGCCCGAGCCGGTCGGGCCTGCGCGAGCCGAAGCCGGACCGCGAGGGCTGAACGGGCGGTCCGGTCGCGGTGCCGGGGTTCGAGTCGGCCGGGCGTGCGCGAGCCGAGGCCGGGGCGCGGGAGCCGACGGGTGGCGGTCTCCCCGGCTCGCCCGGCGTTCGGCATCCCGTCCCCCGTGGTCGAGCCGTTCGGGTGGTCGCGGGCGTGATCGCCGTCGTGGACGACGATCACCCGGCACAGTGGGGGCGTGGATCGGTTCTGGGGTCTGCTCACACCCTCCGAGCACCAGGTGCTGACGGCGACGGGTGTCGAGCGCGACTACCCCTCCGGCACGGTGGTCGTCCACGAGGGCGAGGTGACCAGGCACGTGCTGATCGTGCGCCGCGGCCTGCTGCGGGTGACCGCGACCACCGCGAACGGCAGCGAGAAGGTCCTCGCCGTCCGGGGCGCGGGCGACATCGTGGGCGAGCGGTCGGCGGTGGACGGACGGCCGCGCTCGGCGACGGTGCGGGCCTTGGGCGCGGTGCGGGCGCTGGTGCTGTCGGCGGGTGCGTTCGCCGGCCTGTGCCAGCGGTACCCGCGGATCGCGTGGTCGGTGCTGACCGTCGTGGTGGCGCGGCAGCGCGACACGGACCGCCAGCGGGTGCAGATCAGCGGCACGGCCACGCAGCGCGTCGCCGCCGTGCTGATCGACGTGGCGCTGGAGCGGGGGATCGCCGACCAGGGCGCGGTCGCGTTGAGCCAGGAGGAGTTGGCGGGCATCGCGGGAACGTCCCGGGAATCGCTCGTGCGGGTGCTGCGCGTGCTGCGGGAGGAGGGGATCATCAGCACGGGGCGGCGGAAGATCGACATCCACCGGGTGAGCCGCCTCTACGACTTCACCAACTGATTCGCCGTTGTGCGTCATCTGACGCAGAACCCGCGCTCCGAACCCCCTACAAATAAGGCATCAGCCGAGTTCAGAGGGGGAGTCATGAACCAGATCGAGGAGCGTGCCAAGTCCCGCGGGCGGTTCACCGAGCGCCTCGTCGCCACCCTCGCCTTCACCGCCGTGATGCTCTGGGCGGCCGTGGTGGTCGTCGTCAAGGCCGACGTGGACGGCGTGGTCGCGCTGGCCGTCTCGTTCGTCCTGTCGGGGGGTCTGGTCGCGGTGTACGACGCCTGGCGCGAGCTGCGCTCGGCCCGCCGCGAGGAGACCGACGTCGAGCTGCCGGACGAGGACCTGGTCCGCCTGTAGACCACGCGGCGGCCAACGAGGGGTGGCCGCCGTGCTCCGGGGCCTCCCGCAGACGGTCGGGTCTGCGGGAGGCCCGTTCTCGTGGAGTTGTCCACAGCCCGACGAGTTGTCCACAGTTCGCGATCTCCTCCTCGCCCACCCGACCCATCCGGTCGACAGTGGACCCATGCGAACCACGAACCGCACCACGATCGACCTCGACGCCCTGGCCGACCTGTTCCCCCAGCGCGTGGCCACGGCCTCCGAGCTGCTGGCGCTGGGCCTGCCGACCGCCGAACTGGTCGCCCGCTGCCGGACCGGAGGTCCCTGGCAGCACGTCCTGCCCGGCATCCTGCTGCTGGCCCGAACACCGCCCACGAGGGCGCAGCTCGTGCGCGCGGCCCTGCGCCACGGCGGCCCGCAGGCCCTGCTGACGGGTGTGGACGCCCTCCAGTTGCACGGCCTGCGCGCCCTGCCCGCCACGGGCCCGGTCCACGTGCTCGTCAACCGGTCCCTCGAACCGACCGCGAAGGTCCGTGCGACCCGGGTGCGCCGTTTACCCGACCCGGTGCTGCGCCGGGGTTTCCTGACGGTGCCGTTGGCGAGGGCGGCCGTGGACACCGCCAAGGCGCTGCGCGCGCGTGACGACGTGCGCGCGGTGCTGACGGAGGCGGTCCGCCACGGCGGTGTGCCGGTGGGGGAGCTGAGGGTCGGCCTGGCGAGAGGCCCGGAACACGCCAGGCAGGTGCTGGCGGAACTGTCCGACGGCGTGCGCTCGGTGCCCCAGGCGTGGGCGAGGGCGGTGCTGGACGAGCTGCCCCTGCCACCACCGGCCTGGAGCGCCTCACTGACGACCCCCGACGGCCGCCGCCTGGGCGTGGCCGACGCCTGGTGGGAGGACCGGGGCCTGGCCTGGCAGTTCTCCGCGGCGACCCCGCGAACGGCCGCCCTGTCCGCCGCCGGGGCGGTGGTCGTGCACACCACCCCGGCCCTCCTGCGCCACTCCCCGGCGGCCGTCGCCCAAGACCTGCTGGAAGCCGCCGCGCGGGCCACCAACCGCCGGAAACCGACCACCACCCCCACGCACCACCGCCGTCGAAGGCCCAGCGACGCCGACCACCTCCGACCACCGACCCCTCACCGACAACCCGCAGTTCCCGCTTCGGCCCACACCCCCGGGCCAACACCCCTCGGGCCACACCCCGGCCATGCCCGCCCCCCGACCGCTCGGCCGACTTCCTAGAGGAGAACCACCAGTCCTCGAACCGAGCGGTCCACCGGGCCCACCCGAAGCCCCGACACCGGTCCGCGCAGCACCAAGGTCCGCCGGAGCGGACGCGCAGCCGGTCCGACTCCGATCGCTCGACCGGACCGGTCGAGTCCGGCCGCGTCGGATCGGGTTGACCGCTCGAGCACTGCCGGTCGAGCACTGCCGGTCGAGCACTGCCGGTCGAGCACTGCCGGTCGAGCACTGCCGGTCGAGCACCGCCGGGTTCGTCGGGCGGTGGGGCGGCGCTCGCCAACCACCACCCCACCCCTGCCGAGAAAGGAGCGAACCCGGCATGGCCACCCATGGTTGATGTCAAGGCCGATAATGGACACAAGCGGCAGTCGGTTCGATACGGACAGTGAAATGACCTTCGAAGGTCTGCTTCGTGGTCCCGTACCGGTCCGCCGAAGAGTCTTCGTGCGGCCTTCGCGAGGGCCTCGAATTCCGGTCCTGCGGCTGTGATTTCGATCTCGGTCGTACCGCGGCCCGCCGAGCGACCGCAGTCACGCACCGTGAACGGACGGGTCCGAAAGCGGGACGGCTCATGACCTACGCGCGGCACGGGCGCGTCAGAAGGGCGCAACCTGGCAGTCACGAGCCGGTCATCACCCGCGCGGGTGGGTGAACGAGGGGGCTGTCCGGGGCCTTGACAGTCGCCCCCGCCGAGGCCCGCCCGACCTCACGGCGGCCTGACCGTTGACCCGTGAGGATGATGGTGACAGAACGAACCGCTTAGGGGCACGGACTGGGTAGTCGCCAAGCCTCCCGAATCGTATCCTGGTCGTGACGCCCCCAGGGCGGGGCGTCCGCCGGGACCGGCGGCAACCGTGATTACCCGGCGCCCGCGACCGCTGTGCCGGAGGAGGAGCCATGCCACTCTCCGAGCACGAGCAGCGACTGCTCGACCAGATCGAGCGCGCGCTCTACGCCGAGGACCCGAAGTTCGCATCCACTGTGCGCGGTGCCAAGCTGCGCAAGCCGTCACGACGGCGTCGCATCCAGGGCATCGCGTTGTTCGCCGTGGGTGTGGCACTGCTGGTGACGGGCGTGATGTTGCCGAAGCTCGCTGGTATCCCGGTGGTGAGCGTGGTCGGCTTCCTGTTGATGTTCTTCGGCGTACTGCTCACCGTGACGACGCTGCGTCGTGGCGAGCAGGGTGCCGAAGAGCCCAGCGAGCAGGGAAGCCGGCCCAGCCGCAGCTCGTTCTCACAGAAGATGGAAGAACGCTTCCGTCGCCGTTTCGAGGACGAGTAGTCCGCGACAGTCAGACCCGCAAGGCAGAACAACGCACACGGCCCGCCCCGGACTCCCGGGGCGGGCCGTGTGCTTGCCGCCCGTGTGCTTGCCGCCCGATCACTCGTCCGGGTCCTGCTCCACCGGCTTCGGCTGGAGCACGGACCGCGGCAGGACCTTCGCCTTCAAGGCCAGCGGCGCGTTGCGGTTCAGGCTCTGGCGGACGTCGTCCACCGCGCCCGGCAGGGACGGGTCCGCCGCGGTCCGCGTGCTGTACCACGACCGCTCCACCGCGCCGACCACGGCGCGCAGCCCGTCGCGCCCCTGCTCGTCCAGGTTGTGCGCCCGCACCAACCGCCGCGCCGCCACCCGCACGGTCTCCGTGCGCGGCACCCGCGTGCCCCGGTCCACCGACTCCGCGACCAACTCCTGCCACGCCGCGCCGGCCGCGTCCGGCCCCAGCGCCGCCACCGTCCGCAACCGCTGCTGCCGCCGCCAGACCCGCACCGCCGCGGGCGTCGCCGCCACCAGCACGACCAGCAGCAGCACCGCCACGAACCACGACAGCAGCGCCACCGCCAGCGCCAGCGCGACCGCCCAGGCGACCAACGCCCCCGCCAGCACCGCCGGCCGCAACCACCGCGGCCGCGTCAGCCGCACCCCGCCGAACACCACCACCGCCGTCGCCAGCAACGCCAGCAGCGCCACCACGCCGAGCGCCACCAGGTGCCACGTCGGCGTGCGCTCCTCGGTCGCCGTCGTGCCGCTCTGCCCCAGCTGCTCGGGCGTGGCCGACGCCGACGCCGACGGACCGGCGGACACCGTCGTGGTCGTGGTCGTCGTCGCGCTCGCGCTGGAGCCGTCCTCCTCGTCGTCCGCTTCCAGGCCGGAGATGTACGGCGGGGTCACGCCGCGCCCGTCCGACAGCGGCGTGGGGTCGAACGTCATCCACCCGTAGCCGGGGAAGTAGATCTCCACCCACGCGTGCGCGTCCTGCGACGTGATCGTCTGCACGTCACCGGTGGCGTAGCCGGCCGTGAAGCCCAACGCCACCCGCGCGGGCATGCCGACCGACCTGGCCATGATCGCCATCGCCGACGCGTACTGCTCGCAGTAGCCCTTCTTGCCGTTGAAGACGAAGTCCTCCAAGGCGCCCACCGACGTGTCCGAGTTCTCCGTCTGCGTCGTGTACTGGAAGCCCTGCGTGCCGTCGGTGAAGTACCGGTACAGCGCGGTGGCCTGGTCGAACCGGTTGTCGTGCTCGGCGACGATCCGGCGCGCCAGCGCGGCGACCCGGCCCTCGATGCCCGGAGCGTCCAGGTACGACTGGTCGACGTCCGCCTGACCCCTGGCCCGGCGCAGCGTGTCCGCCGACGGCGTGTCGAACACCGTCTTCAGCGTGTACGAGCCGGACTTGCGCGCCCGCACGCTGTAGATCATCCCGCGCTCCGGGTCGTACCTCCAGTTGTCCTCCGCGCCCTGGACGCCCCGCGGCCTGCCGTAGACGGGCAGCCAGTTGTCCACCCAGTTCACCGGCTCGATCTCGACGTCGGCGACCGCGCCGTCGCCCGGGTCGCCGGGCTGCATGGGCAGCTGACCGTTCGCGGGCACGCCCTCGGGCATGTTCCCGCCCAGCTCCCAGCCCTTGTTCGGCACGTACTGGCGCAACGTCATCGCCCGCAGGTAGGCCGACGTGCCGGGCATGTTCCGCACCCGGAACAGCTCGCGCGGCGCGCCCTGGTTCAGCATGCCCCGCAACTGCGTCATCGGGTCGATGCCGAGCCCGCCGGTGCCGCCGCCGACCTCGTCGCCGGTGCCCGGCAGCCTGCCGACCGTGCCGACCAGCGTCAGGCTCGCGCCCGCGAGCAGCGCCACCACCACGGCCAACCCGGCCACGGCCGTCGCCGCCGGACCCGACCCGCTGTGCCCGCCGCCAGGCAACCTGCCGCGCCACGCGTCGTGCCGGTGCTGCCCGTCCACGGCCAGGAGCAGCGCGAACGCGCCCGCGCCGAACACGAACGTCCACAGCGGCAGCATCTCGTCGGCCAGCGACGCCGGCACCGCGAACACGCACAGCAGCACCAGCCCGGACGCGGCGGGCGCGGCCAGGCCGACCGCCAGGGTGTCCACGAGGATCGCGACCAGCCCGATCGCCACCATCACCAGGCACCGCATGGCCGGGCTGTCGGGCACCGGCGGCACCCCGGTCTGCACCTCGGTCATCGCGTCGCCCAGGACCACGACCAGGTCCTGCAACGACTGCGGGCCGGGCAGCACGATCAGCACGCCGCTGCGGGTGAAGATCGTCACCAGCAGGCACGCCAGGGCGAGCACCTGCCCGAGCCCGACCAGCGGCGCGGGCAGCCTGGTCGCCCGCAGCAGCACGCCCGTGCCGCCCACCACCGCGATCGCCACGGCGAGGTACACCAGCCACAGCACGCCGTCGATCACGCTGGACAGCGCCGTCGCCGCGCAGAGGGTGGCCAGGCCGGCGACGGCGGGCGTCGCGCTCACCACCCAGTTGCCGTTGCCCGCCGCGGCCGTCCTGCCGGTCACCTAACCCACCTCCGTGCGCACCACGGGACCGCGGTTGCCCGCGCTGTGGCACAGCTCCTGCCAGACCTGACCCATCGACGTCGACGGCCGCGCCACCACCACGCCCCACCCGGCGCCGCCGAGCAACCGCTGCGCCTCCACCGGGTCGGGCGCGGGGTCGTCCGACGCGGACGCCCACGCCCCGACGTCCATCACCACCGCGAGGCTGCGCATCCCGCGCGGCCGGTTGCGGACCAGCGAGTCCACGACGGCGGGCGTGCTGCCGCCCAGGATCGCGATGACCTCCTGACCCGCGCCGGGGTCCACGCCCGCGGCGAGTTCCCGGCGGTGCGACGGCGGCAGCGCGGCCAGCGCGTCCAGCACCACCGCGTCGCTGTACCCGCTGTCACCCGGCCCGCCCGCGAGCACCCGGCCGTCGTCGCCGACCAGGCGGACCTGGTGGCCGTACCGGTGCAGGTGCAGGCAGATCGACGCGGCCAGCGACACCGCCCACTCCAGGCTCGCACCGGGACCGGTGCCCCGGTGCGCGGTCAGCCGGTGGTCCAGCAGCACGGTCGTGCCGCCGCGCCACGGCCGCTCCTCGACGCGCACCATCAGCTCGTCGCGGCGCGCGGTCGAGCGCCAGTGCACCTTGCGCAGGTCGTCACCGTGCCGGTAGGGCCGGACGACCGCGTCGTCCTCGCCCTGGCCCGCGCGCAACCGGATCGACCCGTCGTCACCCGAGCCCATGCCGGAACCGGTCGGCAGGCCGGTCAGCCCGACGACCCGCGGCACGACGACCAGCCGGCTGCGGCCAGCCATCTCCCGGTCGTACTCGGCCAGGCCGAACGGGTCGGTGATCCGGGCCATCAGCGGACCGACCTGCTGCACACCGCGCATCACCGGCTTGAGCTGGTACCGCAGCACGGTCACGACGTTGCGCGGCAGCCGTTCCACGACGAACCGCGGGCGCGCGCCCAGCGCGTACGGCACCGCGTCCTCCAGCAGCAGCCCGCCGGTCGGCAGCCGGCCGGCGCTGCGCAGCTCCACGCGCACGTCCGTCGCCGAGCCGACCTGGACCCGGCTGGGGTGCAGCACCCGGTTGGCGTGCAGGCCGACCCTGGCCCGCTGCGCCAGCCAGGCCGCCAGCAGGGGCAGCGCCACCACGAACGCCGCCACGCGCAGCAGGTCGCGCTCGTTGAGCACGACCGCGCACACGCCGGCCGCGAAGCCCGCGGCCAGCAGGCACCGGCCCCGGGTGGTCAGGCCCGACAGGGCGCCGCGCATGTCAGCGGTGGTTGTTCGGGTTGGCGTTGTGCGGGAAGTGCCCGGCCCCGTCCAGCGCCGGCTGCGGCACCGGGACCCGCTGCACCAGGTTGCGCACCAGGTCCGCCGGTGACCGCCGGGCCGCCTGCGCCTCCGCGGTCGGCACGAGGCGGTGCGCCAGCACCGGGACGGCCACCGCGTGGATGTCGTCGGGCACCACGAAGTCGCGGCCCGCCAGCGCGGCCTGCGCCCGGGCCGCCCGCACGAGCTGCAACGTCGAGCGCGGCGACGCGCCCAGCCGCAGCTCGGGCAGCCGCCGGGTCGCGCCCACCAGCTCCACCGCGTACCGGCGGACCTCCGGTGACAGGTGCACCCGCCGCACGACCTGCACCAGCCGGAGCACCTGCTCGGCGTCGGACACCGGGCGCAGGTCGGCCAGCGGGTCGTGGCCCGCGTGCTCGTCCACCATCGCCAGCTCCGCCTGGGGGTCCGGGTACCCGATGGAGACCCGCGCGGTGAACCGGTCGCGCTGGGCCTCGGGCAGGGCGTAGGTGCCCTCCATCTCGATCGGGTTCTGGGTCGCGATCACCATGAACGGCGAGCCGAGCGGGTAGGTCTGCCCGTCCACCGTGACCTGGTGCTCCTCCATGCACTCCAGCAGCGCGGACTGGGTCTTGGGCGAGGCGCGGTTGATCTCGTCGCCCACCACGATGTTGGCGAACACCGGGCCGGGGCGGAACTCGAAGTCGTTGTCCTGCCGGTTGTAGATCGAGACGCCGGTGATGTCGCTGGGCAGCAGGTCGGGCGTGAACTGGATGCGGCTCACGGTGCAGTCGATCGACCGGGCCAGCGCCTTGGCCAGCGACGTCTTGCCGACACCGGGCACGTCCTCGACCAGCAGGTGCCCCTCGGCCAGCAGGGTGACCAGGGCGACCCGGACGACGTCCGGCTTGCCCACGATGACCTTCTCCACGTTGGCGGCGATCCGCCCGACCGCGGCGTGCAGTTCCCCGAGCGCTTCCTCCGGGCGGGCCGGTGCGTGGCCGACCCCCGGCGCGCCGCCGCCACCGTAGGAGTGTTCTGGCAGCGCGGCTGGCTGTGTACTCGGAGTCACTCGACCTCCTGGAGCAGGGCGCGGCCCTACCGCGACCGGTTCGCGGTGGCGGCGAGCGTTTCACGCAGTGTGTCAAACCGGGGCTAAGCGCCCCACGTCGATTGAACAGTTTCAGGCCCGCGGTTTCCACGGGCCCGCGCGCCGGCGTCCCCACCCCTCCCCGCCACGATCCCCCACCACGGCGGCGGGCGGACCGGTTTTGCCCGATTTCGTTGCGCCATCCGGGTGGAGATCGGGCCGGTTCAGCTCACTCGCGGAGGTGGTCGCGCGTCGCTTCCCCCACCGCGCTCCACGCCGGTCATCTTCGTTCTACCTGCGTAAACGCTTCGGCGCAGGGCGGGCGAGCACCCGTTTCAGCGTTGACTGTGGTGAAAAGTGGGGTACTGTGGCGCCCGGTGGGGCAGACGGGGGCTCCACTGCCGGTCGGAAGTGACGCTTCCGGCGTCGGGAGGTGGGCGCCGTGTTCCTGGGCACGCACTACCCGAGGCTGGACGACAAGGGCCGACTGACGCTGCCTGCGAAGTTCCGGGACGCGCTAGCGGGGGGTCTCATGGTCACCAAGGGCCAGGACCACTGCCTCTACGTGTTCCCCCGGGCCGAGTTCGAGCAGATGGCGCGCAAGGTGGCGGAGGCCCCATTCACCAACGAGGCCGTCCGCGCCTACCAGCGCTACTTGTTCGCCGGGACGGACGAGCAGCGTCCGGACGGCCAGGGCCGGGTGTCGATCGCACCGGAGCTGCGGCGGTACGCGGGGTTGACCAAGGAGTGCGTGGTCATCGGCGCGATCAACCGCCTGGAGATCTGGGACGCGCAGGCGTGGCAGCGCTACCTCGAGGAGCACGAGGACAGCTACGCCACGGCGCGCGAGGAGGTGCTGCCCGGCGTCTTCTAGATCGGCTGGATCGGCCGTTTGCTTCGAGGTTTCGGGTGCCGTGAGGCCTCGGTCCGCTCGGCTTTCGGCCCTGGCGCACCTTCCCCGGCGCCAGGTCCGACGGGCGGGCGGGGACCTGACGACACCCGAATTTCATGTCTGTGTGAGGGGGGACCATCGGAGGGGTGAACGTGGTGGAGCAGGCGCGTCACGTGCCGGTGCTGCTCGACCGCGTCCTGGACCTGCTGGCCCCCGCCCTGGCCGACCGCGACGCCGTCTTCGTCGACTGCACGCTGGGCCTGGGCGGCCACTCCGAAGCGGTCCTGCTGGCCCACCCGCGGGTGCGGTTGGTCGGGCTGGACCGCGACCCGCAGGCCATCGAGCTGTCCCGGCGGCGGCTGGCGCCGTTCGGCGACCGCGTGGAGTTCGTCCAGACCACCTACGACGGGATCGCCGAGGCCGTGGGCGGCGCGAAGGTCGACGGCATCCTGATGGACCTCGGGGTGTCCTCGTTGCAGCTCGACGCCGAGGAGCGCGGGTTCGCCTACGCCAAGGACGCGCCGCTGGACATGCGGATGAGCGCGGGCACCGGGATGACGGCGGCGGACGTGCTCAACACCTACCCGGTGGACGACCTGACGCGCATCCTGCGCGACTACGGCGAGGAGCGGTTCGCCCGCAAGATCGCCGGCGCCGTGGCGCGGGAGCGCGAGCGCGAACCGTTCACCACCAGCGGCCGGCTCGTCGAGCTGCTCTACGACGTGGTGCCCGCGGCGACCCGCCGCACGGGCGGCCACCCGGCGAAGCGGACGTTCCAGGCGCTGCGCATCGAGGTGAACCAGGAGCTGGAGTCGCTGCGCCTGGCGCTGCCCGCCGCGCTGTCCGTGCTCGCCGTCGGCGGCCGGATCGTCGTGGAGTCCTACCAGTCGTTGGAGGACCGGATGGTCAAGCGCGCGTTCGGCGCGCTGGCCACGTCCACCACGCCGCAGGACCTGCCGGTCGAGCTGCCCGGCCACGGTCCCCAGCTCCGGCTGGTGACCAGGGGCGCGGAGCAGGCGAACGAGCAGGAGGTCGAGCAGAACCCCAGGGCCGCCTCGGTGCGGCTCAGGGCGGCGGAACGCATCCGGGAGGCGACATGACCGCGCCGGCACGGACCGGTGGCGGGGTGCCGTCCCCCGCTCGTCCGTCCAAGCCCCGCGAGCGCGCGCTGAAGGCCGTGCCGGGGGACCGCAGGCGTTCGGCGGCGGCGGAGCGGGCCTACGCCCGGCGGGCGCAGCGCACGTCGCCCAAGCGCGGCCGGGCGGTGACGCGCCAGCCGACGGTGGCGCCCAAGGCCCCGTTCGTGGTGATGGTGATGCTCGTGCTCGGCGTGGGCATCGCGGCGATCATGTGGCTGTCCACCCAGGCGACCGCGGACTCGTACCGGTTGCAGGACGCGCGGGCCGAGGAGACCCGGCTCGCCCGGCAGGTCGAGCAGCTGCGGCGCGAGGTCGCGCTGGCCGAGTCGCCGCCCAGCCTCGCCGAGGCCGCGGCGAAGCTCGGCCTGGTGCCCGCGGGCGACCCGGCCCGGTTGCGGCAGCTCCCGGACGGGTCGGTCGAGGTGTACGGCAAGCCGTCCGCGGTCCAGCCGCCACCGCCGCCCACCACGACGACCACCGCGCCCTCGACCGCGCCCTCGGCGTCACCCGCCCAGGGCCAGGACCAGAACGCGCAGCAGCCCCCGCCCTCCCAGGGCCAGACGACGGGCCCGCAGCCGCCCGCCCAGGGGCAGCAGGCCGCCGGGCAGCAGCAGCCGCCCGCGGGGTGACCGCGCGGGTCGGCAGCCGCACCAGATCAGCCACAACCGTGGAACAGCCGGTACCAGGAGGTCAGTGATGCCGGGGCCCAGCCGGGGCAGGCCCGTGCGCCGTCCGTTGTCCGTCCGGGGGCCCGCACCCCGCAAGCGGCGCGGTGGCAACAGCCGGGTCCGCCTGGCCGTGGGCCGGCTGCTGCTGGTGGGCGCGCTGCTCCTGGCCGGGATCAAGCTGGTGCAGGTCCAGGGCTTCCAGGCCGAGGCGCTGTCGGCGCAGGCCGAGCAGCAGCGGGCCACCCAGATCGACATCCCCGCGCCGCGCGGTTCGATCCTCGACCGCAACGGCGGCCAGCTCGCGTTCAGCGTGGAGGCGCGCGCGCTCTACGTCGTGCCGCAGCGGATGCGCGCGGAGTGGGCGAAGGCGTTGAAGGCCGACCCGGACATCGGCAGCTTCGAGGACCGCATCGCCGACATGGCCGCGTTCATCGAGCAGACGCTCGGCAAGGAGGTCGCGGGCCAGAAGACCGACCGGGACACCATCCTCGCCAAGCTGTCGCGCGACACGACCTACGTGGAGCTGGTCGACAACGTCGACCCGGGCAAGGCCGCCGTCATCACCGAGAAGTACTACGACATCGGCTCCGAGTACCGGGCCGTGCGGGTGTACCCGAACGGCGAGCTGGCGTCGAACATCATCGGCGCGGCGAACTGGCGCAAGGACGCCGAGCCGCCCGCCACGCACGGCCTGCTGGGCCTGGAGATCTCCCAGGACAACCTGCTCGCCGGCCGCAAAGGGCTGCGGGTCGTCGACACCATGCAGGGCAACGACAACGTCGTCATCCCCGGGCCGGGCCGCTCGCGTGAGCTGGCCGCCGCCACCCCCGGCAAGAGCCTGGAGCTGACGCTGGACGTGGACACGCAGTACGCGTTGCAGCGCATGGTCACCGACTACACGAAGCTGACGGCGGCCCGCAGCGGGTCCGCGGTGGTGATGGACAGCCGCACGGGCGAGATCCTGGCGATGGCCAACGACAAGACGTTCGACCCGAACGACTTCGGCCGGGCCACCGAGGACCAGTTGCGCAACGTGGCGGTCACGTCGGTGTTCGAGCCGGGCTCGGTGAACAAGCTCGTCACCGCGGCGACGGCCATCGAGGACGGCATCTACCAGCCCGACAGCGTGCTGCGGGTCGACGGCAGCATCAAGGTCGCCGACCGGGTGATCGGCGACTGGTGGCAGCACGGCCCGCTGGACATGACGTTCACCGGCGTGTTCGCCAAGTCGTCCAACGTCGGCACGCTGCTCACCGCGCAGAAGATCGGCCAGGACCGCTACTCGGACATGCTGCGCAGGTTCGGGCTGGGCAAGCGCACGCAGTCCGGGCTGCCCGGCGAGGAGCCCGGGTACGTGCCGCCGTTGAACCAGTGGTCCGGGTCGACGTTCGGCAACCTGCCGATCGGGCAGGGCCTGAACATGACCCTGCTGCAGATGACGGGCATGTACCAGGCCATCGCGAACGACGGCGTGCGCATCGCGCCGCGGATCGTGCGCGCCGAGGTGTCGGCCGACGGCAGCCGCAAGGAGATCGCGCCGGCGGAGACGGAGCGGGTCGTGTCGCCGCAGACCGCCAAGACGGTCCGCGACATGTTCCGCGCCGTGGTGCAGAAGGCGCCGGGCGCGGACTCGACCCTCCAGAGCGGCACGGGCACGCCCGCGGCGCTGCCGGGGTACCAGATCACCGGCAAGACGGGCACGGCCCAGCAGATCGACCCCAAGTGCGACTGCTACAGCAGCTCGCAGTACTGGATCACGTTCGCCGGCATCCTGCCCGCCGACAACCCGCGGTACGTGGTCGGGATCATGCTCGACAACCCGACCGGCAACCCGCAGTCGGCCGCGCCGCTGTTCCACGACGTGGCGTCGTACCTGGCGCAGCGCTACCAGATCCCGATGTCGGCCGAGCAGAGCCCGATCGTGCCGCTGGTGCACTAGCCGCACCCCGCTTCACGTTGCCTTATGTCGAAATCCCTTCAGGTTCGAGCGCGGAAGGCCGGTCCGGAGTGGACGTGCCGGATGAACACTCTCTGTGCGCCGGTAGCCTTCCGCGCGTGCCTGCCAAGCTAGAGGGCAAGGTCGCGACCGCCCCGCCTCGCCCTTCCCGCACCCAGCCCGTTGCCGTGTCCGAGCTAGCCACGACCGTCGACGCGCACCTGACCGCTCCCGACCGGGCACACGTCCAGGTCAGCGGGGTGACGCTGCGCGCCCAGCACGTGCGCCCCGGCGACCTGTTCGCCGCGCTGCCGGGCACGCGGGTGCACGGCGCCGACTTCGCCGCCCAGGCCGTCGAGCACGGCGCGGTGGCCGTGCTGACCGACGCCGAGGGCGCGGCGAAGGTCGGGGACGTGCCCGTGCTGGTGCACCCGGACCCCCGGGCGGTCCTGGGCCGGCTGGCCGCGCGCGTCTACGGCGACCCGTCGACCAAGCTCGCCGTGTGGGGCGTGACCGGCACGTCCGGCAAGACCACCACCAGCTACATGATCGAGTCGGCGCTGCGGGCGGCCGGTCGCTCGACCGGGCTCATCGGCACGGTCGAGACGCGGATCGCGGGCGACCGGCTCGACAGCGCCCTCACCACCCCCGAGGCGCCCGACCTGCAGGCGCTGCTGGCCGTGATGGTCGAGCACGGCACCACGGACGTGGCCATGGAGGTCTCCAGCCACGCGCTGCGGCTGGGCCGGGTCGGCGGCGTGGGGTTCGCGGTCGGCGCGTTCACCAACCTCTCCCAGGACCACCTGGACTTCCACCCGGACATGGAGGACTACTTCCGGACCAAGGCCGAGCTGTTCGACGGCCGGGCCCGCGCCGAGGTGGTCTGCGTGGACGGTGACTGGGGCCCGCGCCTGGTCAAGGACCACACCGTCACGGTCGCGACCACCAAGCCCGCCGACTGGACGGCGTCCGACGTGGTGGTCACCGCCACCGGCGAGCAGTCGTTCACCGCGCACGGCCCGGGTGGCGTCGCGCTGGACGTCGAGCTGAGCCTGCCCGGCGACTTCAACGTGGCCAACGCCCTGCTGGCGATCGCCTGCCTGCGCACCGCCGGGGACGTCCCGCTCGACGCGATCCGCGAGGGCCTCGCCACCGTGCGGGTCCCGGGTCGCATGCAGCGCGTGGACGAGGGCCAGGACTTCACCGCGGTGGTCGACTACTCGCACAAGCCGGCCGCGGTCGCGCTGGCGCTGGCGGCGGTCCGCGCCCGCGCCACCGGCCGGGTCATCACCGTGCTGGGCTGCGGTGGCGACCGGGACACCGCCAAGCGCCCGCTCATGGGCGAGGAGGCGGCACGCCGCAGCGACGTCCTCGTGGTCACCGACGACAACCCGCGCAGCGAGGACCCGGCCGCGATCCGGGCCGCGATGCTGGCCGGCGCGCTGGCCGTGCCCGACGGCGAGCGCGGCGAGGTCGTGGAGGTCGGGGACCGCCGCCGCGCCATCGAGCACGCGGTGTCCCTGGCGCGGACCGGCGACGTGGTCGTGGTCGCCGGCAAGGGCCACGAGACCGGCCAGGAGGTAGCGGGCGTCGTTCACCCGTTCTCCGACGTGGACGCACTGACCGAGGCGATCAGAGGAGCCCTGCGGTGATCAAGCTGAGCCTCGCCGAGATCGCCGAGGTCGTCGGCGGCACGCTGCACCGGGCGACCGGCGACGAGCTGGTCACCGGCAGCGTCGAGTTCGACACCCGGGAGGTCACGCCCGGCGGCCTGTTCCTGGCGCTGCCCGGCGAGCGGGTCGACGGGCACGACTTCGCCGCCGAGGCCGTCACCCGCGGCGCGGTCGGCGTGCTGGCCGGGCGCGAGGTCGACGCGCCCGCCGTGATCGCGCCCCCGGTCGACAGGGCGCAGGGCAACGCCTACGTGCTGTCGGGCGACACCGACGGCGCGGGCGCGGCGGTGCTGGCCGCGCTGGCCAAGCTCGCCCGGCACGTCACGGACCGCCTGACGGACCTGACGATCGTGGGCGTGACCGGCTCCTCCGGCAAGACGTCCACCAAGGACCTCATCGCCCAGGTGCTCGCGCCGCTCGGGCCCACCATCGCGCCGCCCGGGTCGTTCAACAACGAGCTGGGCCACCCGTGGACGGCGCTGCGGGCCGACGAGAACACCCGCTTCCTGGTCCTGGAGCTGAGCGCGCGAGGCGTCGGGCACATCGCCGAGCTGTGCCGCGTCGCCGTGCCGCGCGTCGGTGCCGTGCTCAACGTCGGCAGCGCCCACCTGGGCGAGTTCGGGTCGCGGGAGGGCATCGCCCGGGCGAAGGGCGAGCTGGTCGAGGCGCTGCCCGAGGACGGCATCGCGGTCCTCAACGCCGACGACCCCCTGGTCGCGGGCATGGCGAGCCGCACGAAGGCCAAGGTCGTCCTCGTGGGCGAGAACCCGGCCGCGCAGGTCCGCGCCGAGGGCGTCGAGCTGGACCAGCAGGCCCGCGCCGGCTTCACGCTCGTCGCGCCGCAGGGCGAGGCCCGCGTGCGGCTGGCCGTGCACGGACCGCACCAGGTCGGCAACGCCCTCACCGCCGCCGCGATCGCGCTGGAGCTGGGCGCGACGCCGGAGCAGATCGCGGAGAGCCTCGGCAACGCCGAGCGGGTCTCCGCGCATCGCATGGCGGTCTCCGAACGTCCTGACGGTGTGACGATCGTCAACGACGCGTACAACGCCAACCCGGAATCGGTGCGAGCGGCGCTCAAGTCGCTGGCCACCATCTCCCGGGCGGCCACGCCGGCCCGCCGCAGCTGGGCGGTGCTGGGCCCGATGGCCGAGCTGGGCGCGGACTCGGTCCGCGCGCACGACGAGATCGGCCGGCTCGCGGTCCGCCTGGACATCAACAAGCTGGTCGTCGTCGGAGAGGACGCCCGCGCGATGCACCAGGGCGCGCACCTGGAAGGATCCTGGGGCGAAGAAGCGATCTTGGTGCCCGACGTGGCGGCGGCCGTCGAGCTGCTGCGCGACCAGGTGCGGCCGGGTGACGTCGTCCTGGTGAAGGCATCCAACTCATACGGCCTGTGGCGGGTTGCCGAGGCTCTCCTGGAGGCGGTCAGCAAGTGAAGAGCATCCTCATCGCGGCGGCCATCGCGCTGATCGCGTCGATCATGCTGACGCCCTACCTGATCAAGATCTTCTCCCGGCAGGGTTTCGGCCAGGAGATCCGCGAGGAGGGCCCGCAGAGCCACAAGACCAAGCGCGGCACGCCCACCATGGGTGGCGTCGCGATCCTGGTCGCGATGTGGGCGGGCTACCTCGGCGCGCACCTGGTCAACTCGATGTCGGCCGCCGCGCAGGACCAGACGCCCAGCGCGTCCGGCCTGCTCGTGCTGATGCTGACCACGTCCCTGGGCGTCGTCGGTTTCCTGGACGACTTCATCAAGATCCGCAAGCAGCGCAACCTGGGCCTGAACAAGACCGCGAAGCTCGTCGGCCAGTTCGTCGCCACGATCATCTTCGCGATCCTGGTCATGCAGTTCCCGAACAAGGAAGGGCTCACGCCCGCCTCGGTGCACCTGTCGTTCGTCCGCGACATCGCCGTGGTGTCGTTCGGCGTCGTCGGGTTCGTGGTGTTCTGCTACGCCGCGATCAGCGCGTGGTCCAACGCCGTGAACCTGACCGACGGCCTCGACGGTCTCGCCGGCGGCACGTCCGCGATGGTGCTCGGCACGTACGTGGTGATCAGCTTCTGGCAGTTCCGCTACAACTGCTCGAACCTGCTGGTGGCCGGCTGCTACGAGGTGCGCGACCCGCTGGACCTGGCGCTGGTGGCCGCCGCCGCGATGGCGGGCTGCATCGGCTTCCTGTGGTGGAACGCCGCGCCGGCGAAGATCTTCATGGGTGACACGGGCTCGCTCGCCCTGGGCGGCCTGGTCGCCGGCCTGTCGATCGCCACGCGCACCGAGCTGCTCATGGTCGTCATCGGCGGCATGTTCGTGGTCGAGGCGCTGTCGGTGGTGCTCCAGGTCGCGGTGTTCCGCACGTCGAGACGGCGGCTGTTCCGGATGGCGCCGTTCCACCACCACTTCGAGCTGGCCGGGTGGGCGGAAACCACGGTGATCATCCGGTTCTGGCTGCTCGCGGGCATGTGCTGCATGCTCGGGCTCGGCCTGTTCTACAGCGAGTGGCTGACCGCGGTCGAGAGCTGACGATGGGATTCCTCGCAGGTCGTCACGTCCTCGTCGCCGGTGCCGGGGTGACCGGCCGGTCCGCGGCGGAGGCGTTGCTGGCGGCGGACGCCGCCGTCACCGTGACCGACGGCTCGGCCGACCGGCTCGCCGCGCTGGAGCAGCTGCTGCCCGGCGTGACGCTGACCCCGGGGTTGGCGGAGCCGCCGCCCGGCACGGACCTCGTCGTGACCAGCCCGGGGTGGCGCCCGTCCAGCCCGTTGCTGGTGGCGGCGGCGCGGGCCGGGATCGAGGTGATCGGCGAGGTCGAGCTGGCCTGGCGGATGGGGCTGGAGCTGGCCGACCCGCCGACCTGGCTCGCCGTGACCGGGACCAACGGCAAGACCACGACGGTCGGGATGCTGGAGTCGGTCCTGCGCGCGGCCGGGATCGACGCGGTGGCGTGCGGCAACGTCGGGCTGCCCGTCGTGGACGCGCTGCTGGCCGGGCGCCGGGTGCTGGCGGTGGAGCTGTCGAGCTTCCAGCTGCACTGGTCACCGTCCGTGCGGCCGTTCGCCGGGGTGCTGCTGAACCTGGCCGAGGACCACCTGGACTGGCACGGCACGTTCGAGGCGTACGCGGCGGCGAAGGCCGGCGTGCTGACCGGCGAGGTCGCCGTCGGCGGGGTGGACGACCCGGTGGTGGCGGAGCTGCTGGCCTCGGCCCCGGCCGCCGCGCACGTCGGGTTCACGCTCGGGTCGCCCGAGGAGGGGCAGCTGGGCGTGCGGGACGGCCACCTGGTCGACCGCGCGTTCGGGCCGTCCGACGAGGTGCTGCTGCCGGTCGCCGACGTGCGGCCGGGCGGGCCGCCCGGGATCGCCGACGCGTTGGCGGCGGCGGCGCTGGCCCGCGCCCACGGCGTGTCTGCGGCGGCCGTGGCCCGCGGGTTGCGCGAGTTCCGGCCGGGCGCGCACCGGGCCGTGGTGGTGGCCACGGCCGACGGCGTCACGTACGTCAACGACTCGAAGGCCACGAACCCGCACGCGGCGGCGGCGTCGCTGCGGTCGCACGGGAGCGTCGTGTGGGTGGCCGGCGGGCTGCTCAAGGGCGCGTCGGTGGACGAGCTGGTCCGCGACGAGGGGCACCGGTTGCGGGGGGTGGTGCTGATCGGCGCGGACCGCGAGGTGATCGCCTCGGCGTTGGCCCGGCACGTGCCGTCGGTGCCCGTCACGGTGCTGGACGAGGCCACGATGGCCGACGCGGTGGCGGCGGCGCGGTCGATGGCGCGGGACGGGGACGCGGTCGTGCTGGCGCCGGCGGCGGCGTCGATGGACATGTTCACCGACTACGCGCACCGGGGCCAGGCGTTCGCGGACGCCGTGCTGGAACTGGTCGGTCAGCGCGCGGAGTGAGCCTCGAAGATCCGGTCGGGGTCCTTGAGGTAGGTGTGGGCGGAGTCGACGACCGCGCACGGCCAGGTCGTGCGGCAGGCCGGGCAGAGGCCCGAGGTGTCGGCCCGGTGGGTCGAGATCGTCCCCCGCAGAGCCGCGATCAGGCGGGGGACTTCGGCGCGGGCAACGGCGAGGACGGTGTCCTCGTCGGTGTCCTGGTCGTTGGTGAGCAGCTCGACGGTGTCCAGGTAGCCGAGCATGTCCTGGGTCAGCAGGTGGTGGGCGCGAGCGAGCGCAGCGGAGATCATGCGGAGAACCGTGGCCCAAGACATGCCAACCTGCAATATCCCACTCCGGCATATTCTGAAGTTCACCCATTCGGTATGGCATATTGCGGATAGCCTGAATGCATGACGCAAGCCAACACCGGGCCTGGTGTCCGGAGGCGACTGCTGGCCAAGGCGCTGATCCAACTCCGTGAACAGGCCGGCAAGAACTTCGACGACGTGGTGGAGGCGCTGGCCTTCTCCAAGTCGAAGATCAGTCGGATCGAGGCGGGTGCCAGCGGGGTGTCCATTGTGGATGCCCGTGCGCTCGGCAGGCTCTACGGCGCGGACGAGGACAAGCTGGCGTGGCTGGAGCGCTTGGCCCGCATCGCCAAGCAGCGTGGTCGCTGGCACGTGTTCGGTGACGGGTTGGTCGACTGGTTCTCGGACTTCGTGGTGCTGGAATCGGAAGCCACGATGATCAACACCTTCGAGATCGACCTCATCCCCGGTCTGTTCCAAACCGAGGAATACGCGGCGATGGTGCTCCGGGCCTATTCGCCGGACGTCCCCGACGAAGTGGTCCAGCGGAAGGTCGCACTGCGGCAGACGCGCCAGAACCGGGTCACCGACGGTTCGCTCTCGGTGTGGGCGATCGTGGACGAGGCAGCCCTCCGGCGCACCACCGGAGACCGAGAGGTGGACCGCCGGCAATTGGAGCGCCTGCTCGGCATGTCACTGCTGACCAATGTGGTGATCCAGGTGCTGCCCTTCGACAAAGGGCTCCACATGGCGATGGGCACCGCGTTCTCGCTGCTGCGCTTCCACGGTTACCCGAGCATCGTCTACGTGGACAACCTGACCGGAGGCGTCTATCTGGACGAAGCCGCTGACCTGGAGCGGTATAGCCTGGTCCTGGATCACCTCAGGGCCACCGCGCTCACCGTGCGGGAGTCGGCCGAGTTCGTCAAGGGCGTGATCGCTGATCTCTAGCTCGTCCTGGGAGCCGTGATGTGGTCGGAGTGGCGCAAGAGCAGTCGCAGCAACGGCGCGGGCGGCAACTGCGTCGAGGTGGCCACGTGGCGCAAGAGCAGCCGGAGCAACGGAGCCGGGAACTGCGTCGAGGTGGCCTCGTCGGCTGACGCGTTCCGGGTCCGGGACAGCAAGAACGCCACCGGTCCGGTCCTGCGGTTCGGCGGTCGGGCGATGGGGAGCTTCCTCGAAGCCGTCAAGCGGGGATAAATATCGCTGACACGCGCCCGATTGTCGGCGGTCGCCGCCGTGCTCGGGAGACGATGTGCCCATGACTGCGGTGGACCGGACCCCGGTGGAGCGACCGCCACGTGCACCACGGCGTGGTGGGCGGGCGGTCGCGGTGCGGACTTCGTTGACCGCGTGGCTCGGCCGGCCGCTGGCGGACTTCCACCTGCTGCTCGCCGTCTTCGGCATGCTGACCGTGCTCGGCCTGATCATGGTGCTCTCGGCGTCCGCGCCGGGCGAGGTGGCGGAGGGCGCGTCGGCCTACAGCGTCTTCAAGAAGCAACTGCTGTACGTCGGCGTCGGCGCGGTGGTGTTCCTAGTCGTCCTGCGCGTGCCGCTGCGCGCGATCCGGCACGGCAGCACGATGGCGATGCTCGTCTGCGTCATCCTGCTCGTCCTGGTGCTGACCCCGCTCGGCTCCGTCCTGGGCGGCGCGCAGTCGTGGTTCTCCGTCGGCCCCATCTCGTTCCAGCCGATCGAACCGGCGAAGCTCGCCCTGGCGCTGTGGGGCGCGCACGTCCTGGTCACCAAGCGGGCGCTGCTCGACCAGTACCGGCACCTGCTGGTCCCGGTCGTGCCGGTGGCGATGCTGGTCTTCGCGCTGGTGATGCTCCAACCCGACCTCGGCGGCACGATCACGCTCGGTGTCGTGCTGATCAGCCTGCTGTGGTTCGTCGGCGCGCCGATGCGGATCTTCGGCGTCATCGCGATCGGCGCGGCGACCGGCGCGCTGGTGCTGGCGCTCGGCGCGGCCTACCGGCTGCAACGCGTGCAGACCTTCCTGAACCCCGAGGCCGACCCGCAGGGTGCCGGCCTCCAGGCGCTCCAGGCGCTGTACGCGCTGGCGGAGGGCGGGTTCTTCGGCAAGGGCCTCACCAACGGCAGCTCGAAGTGGCGTTACCTGCCCAACGTGCACAGCGACTTCATCTTCGCCGTGATCGGCGAGGAGCTGGGCTTCATCGGCTGCCTGCTGGTGCTCGGCCTGTTCGCCCTGCTCGCGGTGGTCGGGCTGCGGATCGCGGCGCGCAACACCGACCCGTGGATCCGCATGGTGGCCGCGACGCTGACGGTGTGGCTGGTCGCGCAGGCCGCGATCAACATCGGCTACGTCGTGCAGTTGCTGCCGGTCACCGGCATCACGCTGCCGATGATCTCCTCGGGCGGCACGTCGGTCGTCACCACGATGTTCGTGTTCGGCATCCTCGCCAACTGCGCCCGCCACGAGCCCGAAGCGGTCTCGGCGCTGCGGTCCCTCGGCCCCGGTCGGGTCGGCGGCGTGCTGAAGCTGCCCGCGCCCGAGGTCTACAAGCCGCCGCCGAAGCGCCGTCCGGTGCGGCCCTCGCCGCCGCCGCGCAGCCGCAAGGCCGCGCCGCCGCCCGTGGACGAGCGGAGGATGGCCGGCCGTCACGCTCCGCCGTCGGAGTACCGTCGTCGCGAATCCCGGAAGGCCGGCCAGGACCGGGACGTGCGGTCCAGGCGGCGTGACGGGCGTTAGCGGTACCGGTGCGAGCGGTACATCGACGCGAGGAGGAAGTGCGTGACCGGGGTTCCCCAGCAGGCCGGACCGTGCGTGGTGGTCGCCGGAGGCGGCACCGCCGGGCACATCGAGCCCGCCCTGGCCCTGGCCGACGCCGTCATGCGGCTCCGGCCCGACGCGCGGGTGGTGGCGCTCGGCACGGAGCGCGGCCTGGAGAACAGGCTCGTGCCCGCACGCGGCTACCCGCTGGAGCTGATCCCGCCGGTGCCGATGCCGCGCAAGCCGACGGCGGACCTGCTCAAGCTCCCGCTGCGGGTGCGCGGCGCGGTCAAGCACACCCGTGAGGTGCTGGAACGGGTGCGCGCGGACGTCGTGGTCGGCTTCGGCGGCTACGTCGCCCTGCCCGCGTACCTCGCCGCCCGCGGCCGGGTGCCGATCGTGGTGCACGAGGCCAACGCCAAGGCGGGCCTGGCCAACAAGGTCGGCGCGAAGTTCGCCGAGCGCGTCGCCGCCGCCGTGCCCGACTCGGGCCTGACCGACGCCGAGATCATCGGCATCCCGCTGCGCTACTCGATCACCTCGCTCAAGCGCGCCGAACTGCGGCAGCAGGCCCGCGCCCACTTCGGCCTGCACCCGACCGCGCCGACGCTGCTGGTGTTCGGCGGTTCGCAGGGCGCGCGGTCGATCAACAACGCGGTGTCCGGCGCCGCGCCCGCGTTCGCCCAGGCCGGCATCGCGGTGCTGCACGCGCACGGGCCCAAGAACACCGTCGCGGTGCAGTCGGTGCCGGGCGCGCCGCCGTACGTGCCGGTGCCGTACCTGGACCGGATGGACCTGGCCTACGCGGCGGCGGACGCGGTGCTGTGCCGGTCCGGCGCGATGACGGTGGCGGAGGTGTCGGCCGTGGGCCTGCCCGCGGTGTTCGTGCCGCTGCCGCACGGCAACGGCGAGCAGGCGCTCAACGCCGGTCCCGTCGTCTCGGCGGGCGGCGGCCTGCTCGTGCCCGACGAGCAGCTCACGCCCGAGTGGATCTCGGCGAACGTCGTGCCGCTGGTGTCCGACCGCAACCGCCTGGCCGCGATGACCACCGCCACGCTGAGCACCGGCCACCGCGAGGCCGACGAGGTGCTGGCCCGCATGGTGCTCGAGGTGATCAAGAAGTGAGCGACGTCCTGGAGCGGGTCCACCTCGTCGGCATCGGCGGCGCCGGCATGAGCGGCATCGCCCGCATCCTCCTCGCCCGCGGCGCGCGGGTCTCCGGTTCCGACGCCAAGGACTCGCGCACCGTGCTCGCGCTGCGGGCGCAGGGCGCGGCCATCGCGATCGGCCACGACGGCGCGAACCTCGACCAGCTGCCCGGCGGCCCGACGGCGGTCGTGGTGTCCACCGCGATCCGCGAGGACAACCCCGAGCTGGTCGCGGCCCGCGCGCGGGGCGCGGTCGTGCTGCGGCGCGCCGAGGCGCTGGCCGCGCTGATGCTCGACCACCGGGTGGCCTGCGTCGCCGGCACGCACGGCAAGACGTCGACCACCTCCATGCTCACCGTCGCCCTCCAGCACTGCCGGATGGACCCGTCGTTCGCGATCGGCGGCGACCTCAACGAGTCCGGTGCCAACGCCCACCAGGGCACCGGCGGCGTCTTCGTCGCCGAGGCCGACGAGAGCGACGGCTCGTTCCTGTACTTCGCGCCCTCGGTGGCGGTGGTCACCAACGTCGAGGCCGACCACCTCGACCACCACGGCACGGTCGACGCGTACGTGGCGGTGTTCGACTCGTTCCTGGAGCGGATCCGGCCCGAGGGCGTGCTGATCGCGTGCGCGGACGACGCGGGCTCGGCGGCGCTGGCCGAGCGGGCCGCGAAGCTCGGCATCCGGGTCCGGACCTACGGCCGCACGGCCACCGGCGCGGGTTCCGCGCGGCTGCTGGACTACCGGCCCGTCGACTCCGGTGGCGTGGCCCGGGTCGAGCTGGCCGGCGAGGACGGCAACGAGGTGCTGGACGTGCGCGTGGCCGTGCCCGGCGAGCACATGGCGGGCAACGCCGTCGCCGCGCTGCTCGCCGCGCTGGAACTCGGCGCGGACCGCGAGGGCGTGCTGGTCGGCCTGGCCGCGTTCGGCGGCGTCCGGCGGCGGTTCGAGTTCAAGGGCGAGGCCGGAGGAGTGCGGGTCTACGACGACTACGCGCACCACCCGACCGAGGTCGCCGCCCAGATCGCCGCCGCGCGCCCCGTCGCGGGCGAGGGCAAGCTGCTCGTCGTGTTCCAACCGCACCTGTACTCGCGGACCCGGCTGTTCGCCGAGGAGTTCGCGGCGGCGCTCAGCACGGCGGACGCCGTCGTGGTGCTCGACGTCTACGGCGCGCGCGAGGAGCCGGAGCCGGGTGTCAGCGGCGCGCTGATCTCCGGCCTGGTGTCGCTGGACGTCGGCGAGGTCGTCTACGAGCCGTCGTTCGACAAGGTGCCCGCGCTGGTCGCGAGCATGGTCGGGGAGGGCGACCTGGTGGTGACCATGGGCGCGGGCGACGTGACCATGCTCGGGCCGGAGATCGTCGGGGAGCTGGACCGGGCATGAGCGCATCGGTCGACCGCGCCGCGCCGGGCGAGGCGTGACGTGAGCACGCAGGCGCCGCGTCGTCGTGCGGGCGCGGGTTCCGGTCCCGCCGCCCGCCCGGCGGCGCGTCGCCGTCCGCCGCGCCGCCCCACGCGCGCCGCCCTGTACCGGCGCAAGGTGATCCGCCGCCGGGTGGGCGCGGTGCTCGGCATGCTCGTGGTGACGATCGTCGTGTGCACGGTCTGGTTCACCCCCGCGCTGGGCGTGCGCGAGGTCGAGGTGCTCGGGACCGCCGACCTGACCGCGGACGAGGTCCGCGTGGCCGCCGCGATCGAGCCCGGCACGCCGTTGGTGCAGCTGGACGTCGACGCGATCGCCGCGCGGGTCCGCGAGCTGCCGCGCGTCGCGGGGGTCGAGGTGGAGCGGGCGGTGCCCGGCACCGTGCGGCTGACCGTGGACGAGCGGGAGCCGGTGGCCGTGATCACGACTTCCGGCGGGGTGCACCTGGTCGACGTGACGGGCAAGGACTACGCCACCGTCGTGCAGCCGCCGGAGGGGATGCCGGAGCTGAAGGTGCCGGCGGACGTGGTGGCCCCGGCGGTGAGCGTGCTCACGCAGTTGCCCGGGGCGCTGCGCGAGGACGTGCTGGTCGTGACGGCCGACTCGCCGTCGGACATCCGGCTGGGCCTGACCGGCGGTCGCGAGGCCCGCTGGGGTTCGTCGGCGAACACCCCGCGCAAGGCCGCGGTGCTCGCCGTGCTGATGACCCGCAAGGGCAGCGTGTTCGACGTCTCCAGCCCGGAGTTGCCGACCGTCTCCTAGCCGTCCAGGCGCCGCGGAACGCCTTGCCGGGTTTTAAACGCGTCGTGCGGCGCGCATTGTGCGGCAATACTCACACCATGACGGAGACGCGGGTGGACACCCGACCACCGGTTCCCTACACCGGTGACGAGCGCACGCTTTTGTGCGCTTTCCTCGACTACCTGCGCGGCACGATCGAGGTCAAGTGCGCGGGCCTGTCCGACGAGGCCGCGAGCCGTTCGGTGCTCCCTTCCCAGCTCACGACGGCCGCCGGGGTGGTCAAGCACCTGCGCTGGGTCGAGCACTACTGGTTCGAGGTGGTCCTCGGCGGGCG
This sequence comes from Actinosynnema sp. NPDC053489, assembly GCF_044544865.1. Taxonomy (NCBI): domain Bacteria; kingdom Bacillati; phylum Actinomycetota; class Actinomycetes; order Pseudonocardiales; family Pseudonocardiaceae; genus Actinosynnema; species Actinosynnema sp. NPDC053489. Next base: position 282,816 of record NZ_JBITXT010000008.1, read on the forward strand.
GCCCTCGCGCGTGCCGTACACCCGCGAGGACCCGGACGCGGACTGGCGCGTCGAGCCGGGGGAGACGATCTCCGGATTGCTGGCCGACTACGCTGCGCAGTGCACGGCGAGTCGGGAACTCGTCGCGGGCCTCGACCTCGACCACGAGGTGGTGTCCCGCGGTGACACCAGGCTTTCCGCGCGCTGGGTGCTGATCCACCTGATCGAGGAGACGGGGCGGCACGCAGGGCACCTGGACGCGGTGCGGGAGCTGCTCGACGGCGTGACCGGCGAGTAGAGACCGCTCACCCGGTCAGGACACAACACGGCGTGGCTGCTGGACCGAGGCATTCGCGATGCATAACGTCCAGCAGGAACATACGGGGTTGACATAACTCTGAACCTCTGGTTGAGGGTTTCAATCCGGGTGGAGATCCGTCCGGGCTGTGACACCGGTGGTCATCCACTCCAGCACATGAGCACGGACACGATCAGGAAGGCGGACCGATGACGCCCCCGCACAACTACCTCGCGGTGATAAAGGTCGTCGGCATCGGCGGTGGCGGCGTCAACGCCGTCAACCGCATGATCGAGGTCGGGCTCAAGGGCGTCGAGTTCATCGCGGTGAACACCGACGCCCAGGCGCTGCTCATGTCGGATGCCGACGTGAAGCTCGACATCGGCCGCGAACTCACCCGCGGCCTCGGCGCAGGCGCCAACCCCGAAGTCGGCCACAAGGCCGCCGAAGACCACCGCGAGGAGATCGAGGAAGTCCTCAAGGGCGCGGACATGGTGTTCGTGACCGCCGGTGAGGGCGGCGGCACGGGCACCGGTGGCGCACCCGTGGTCGCCTCGATCGCCCGCAAGCTCGGCGCGCTGACCATCGGCGTGGTGACGCGGCCGTTCTCGTTCGAGGGCAAGCGCCGCGCCAAGCAGGCCGAGGAGGGCATCCAGGCCCTGCGCAACGAGTGCGACACGCTCATCGTGATCCCGAACGACCGGCTGCTGCAGCTCGGTGACATCGGTGTCTCGCTGATGGACGCGTTCCGCTCGGCGGACGAGGTGCTGCTGTCCGGTGTGCAGGGCATCACCGACCTCATCACCACGCCGGGTCTGATCAACCTCGACTTCGCCGACGTGAAGTCGGTCATGTCCGGCGCGGGCAGCGCGTTGATGGGCATCGGCTCGGCGCGCGGCGAGGGCCGGGCGGTGTCGGCCGCGCAGAAGGCGATCAACTCGCCGCTGCTGGAGGCGTCGATGGAGGGTGCGCACGGCGTGCTGCTGTCGATCGCCGGCGGCAGCGACCTCGGGTTGTTCGAGATCAACGAGTCGGCCTCGCTGGTGCAGGAGGCCGCGCACCCCGACGCGAACATCATCTTCGGTACGGTCATCGACGACTCGCTCGGCGACGAGGTGCGGGTGACGGTGATCGCGGCCGGGTTCGACAGCGGTGGGCCGACGCACAAGAAGCTGGAGCCGCAGGCGCTGTCCAGCCCGGCGCGGGGCACACCGGTGGCCCCGGCGGTCGCGGGTCAGGTGAACCACGACCCGCAGCCCGTGGCGCAGGTGCAGCAGTCCCAGGTGCAGCAGCCCCCCGTCCAGCAGCCGCAGGTGCAGCAGCCGCAGCCCGTGGCGCAGGTGGAGCAGCCGGTCGTGCCGCCGCGCCCGACCGTGCCGCAGCAGCCGGTGCAGGGCGGCCAGCCGACCTACGGCACCCCGCAGCCGACGATCCCCCGGTCCCTGTCGCAGGGCGGCACGAGCGGCTCGCTGCCGAGCCGCGTCGTCCCCGTGACCGACGACCCCGACGACGAGGTGGACGTCCCCCCCTTCATGCGCCGCTGACCGCGAGAGTCCTACGTCCAGCACGCGAGAGTCCTACGTTCAGGACCCCCGAGTTCAACGCTCAGATGCCGCTCAGCCGGCACCAGGGCCGGGCTCGGGGGTCCTGAGCGTTGAACTCAGGTGCTCCGAACGTAGGACTCTCGCGGCATGAGCGTTGGACTCACGCGGGCTGGGGGTTGGACTCCCGGTCTGGGAAGCTGGTGGGGTGCGCATCCGTCGTGTGGTGACCACCCGGGAGGGTGGGGTGTCCCAAGGGCCGTTCGACTCCTTCAACCTCGGCGACCACGTCGGTGACGACCCGGCGGCCGTCGCGGCGAACCGGCGGCGGCTCGCCGACGGCATCGGGCTCGAGCCCGAACGGCTCGTCTGGATGGAACAGGTGCACGGCCGCACGGTCGGCGTCGTGGACGGGCCGGTCGACGGGCCGCTGGAGGCCACGGACGCCGTGGTGACCCGCGCCGAACGGCTCGCGCTCGTCGTCCTCACCGCCGACTGCGTGCCGGTGCTCCTCGGCGACCCCGAAGCCGGTGTCGTCGCCGCCGTCCACGCCGGACGCGTCGGCGCACGCGTCGGCGTCCTCCCGGCCACCCTGGACCGCATGGCCGAGCTGGGCGCCCGCACCGACCGCGTCGAGGCCCTCCTCGGCCCGGCCGTCTGCGGCCAGTGCTACGAGGTGCCCGCCGCCATGCGCGACGACGTCGAGCGGCACCTGCCGGGCAGCGCCTCCAAGACCCGCTCCGGCAAGCCCGCCCTCGACCTGCGCGCGGGCCTGTGGCAGCAGCTCGCGGACGCGGGCGTCGGCAAGGTCGGCGTCGACCCCCGCTGCACGGTCGAGGAGAAGTCCCTCTTCAGCCACCGCCGCGACCCGGGCACGGGGCGGCTCGCCGGCGTCGTCTGGGTGGAACCGTGAACCGCCACGACGAGCTGGCCCTGTCGCTGGCCGAGGTCAGGGAGCGCATCGACCGCGCCTGCGCGGCAGCCGGGCGGTCGACCGACGAGGTCGAGCTGCTGGCCGTCACCAAGACCTTCCCGGCGTCGGACGTGGCGATCCTCAGCGACCTCGGCCTCACCGCCTTCGCCGAGAACCGCGACCAGGAGGCGAGCCGCAAGACCGCCGAGTTCGCCGAGCTGCGCCCGGGCGCGCCCGCCCGGTGGCACATGGTCGGCTCGCTGCAGCGCAACAAGGCGAAGTCCGTGCTGCGCTGGGCCGACCGGGTCGACACCGTCGACTCCGCCCGGCTCGCCGACGCCCTCGCCAGGGCCGCCACCGCGCCGGTCGAGGTCCTGCTCCAGGTCAGCATCGACGGTGACGAGGCCCGCGGTGGGCACCCCATCGGTGACCTTCCGCGATTGGCCGATCACGTAGCACGAACGGATGAACTTGTTCTGCGCGGTGTGATGACCGTCGCACCCCTCGGGATGTCTCCACAGCAGGCGTTTGCCGCTCTATACGAAGCGGTAACCCGCTTGCGGGCCGATCATCCCGGTGCCACCGTGATCTCGGCGGGGATGAGCGGTGACCTGGAGGATGCGATCGCGCACGGATCCACGTGCGTGCGTGTCGGAACAGCGTTGCTGGGCAGCCGGAGACTAGCCTCGCCGTAACTGTCCGGAACCTCTGGGACGACCGCGACGTCCTTGCGGGTAGGGATCTCGGCGGAGGAAGGGCTCGTACATGAGCGGGTTTCACAAGCTGAAGGCCTACTTCGGGATGGTTCCCGCCGAGTACGCCGACGACCCGTCCGCCTACGACGACGACCGTCGCTACGCGGAGTACCGATCCGAGTACGCCGACGCCGACGACTACGAGCCGTACCCGGAGCAGCGCACGGCGCGCCGCCGTTCCTTCAACGGCTACCGCGCCGAGCTGGACGACACCGACGGCTACGAGCCCGAGCGCGGCACCCGGTCGCGCCGGCCGTGGACCCCGGAGACGCACGGCGCGCTGGCCGTGGAGCCGCAGCGCGAGCCCGCGAGCAGGCTGCGGCCCGCCGCGGAGCCCGCGAGCACCCCGCTCGGCCGCATCACCACGCTGCACCCGCGCAGCTACAACGAGGCGCGGACCATCGGCGAGCACTACCGCGACGGCACACCGGTGATCATGAACCTCACCGACATGGACGACGCGGACGCCAAGCGGCTGGTGGACTTCGCGGCCGGTCTGGCCTTCGCGCTGCGCGGCTCGATCGACAAGGTCACCAACAAGGTGTTCCTTCTCTCACCGCCCAACATCGACGTCACGGCGGAGGACCGCAGGAGGCTCGCGGAGGGCGGGTTCCTCAGCCAGGGCTGACTGGTGGCACAGTTGAGCACGTGGATGCCCTCTGGCTCGTGGTCTACTACGTGTTGTTCTCGTTCTGGCTGCTGCTCACGGCGCGTGTCGTCGTGGAGCTCGTCCGTAGTTTCGCCAGGGGATGGCGGCCTGCGGGCGGGGTGGCGGTGGCGCTTGAGACCGTCTACACCGTGACCGACCCCCCGGTCCGCTTGCTGCGTCGGATCATCCCGACCGTGCGGATCGGGGGCGTCGGTCTGGACTTGTCCATTATTGTGCTGTTGCTGGTCGTTATCATTCTGATGCGAGTAGCCGATCCCAGGCCGTTGTGAGGGGACAGGGTCCAGGGATCTCCACAGCCCAGGAGTGCGTGAGGTGATCTGATGCCGTTGACCCCCGCGGACGTGCACAACGTCGCGTTCAGCAAGCCGCCGATTGGCAAGCGGGGCTACAACGAGGACGAGGTGGACGCGTTCCTCGACCTGGTTGAGGGCGAACTGGCCCGCCTGATCGAGGAGAACAACGACCTGCGCCAGCAGGTCGAGCAGCTCGACCAGCAGGTCGAGACCGCGCGTGCCGACCTCGAAGACGCCAGGGCGAAGGTCGCCGCAGGCGTCGGCCCGAGCCGCGTCGTGGACGAGCCCCGCAGGCTCGCGCCGGTGCCGCCCCCCTCGGCGCTGGAGCAGACCTCGCCCGGCGGTGGTGGTGACCACCACGTGCAGGCGGCCAAGGTCCTGGGCCTCGCCCAGGAGATGGCCGACCGGCTCACCGGTGAGGCCAAGGCCGAGGCCGACGGGATGCTGTCGGAGGCCCGGACGAAGTCCGAGCAGCTGTTGTCCGAGGCGCGGGCCAAGGCCGACACGATGGTCAACGAGGCGCGCACGCGTGCCGAGACCATGCTCAACGACGCGCGGACCCGCGCCGAGACGCTGGAGCGGCAGGCCCGCGAGAAGGCCAGCGCGCTCGACCGCGACGCGCAGCGCAAGCACGCCGAGGTGATGGGGAACATCACCCAGGAGAAGAACACGCTCGAGAAGCAGATCGACAAGCTGCAGACCTTCGAGCGCGAGTACCGCACCCGGCTCAAGACGATGCTCGAGTCGTCCCTGCGCGACCTGCAGGACCGCGGCCCCGCCGCGCCGTCCGACGGCCGCCAGCAGGGCGGGTACTCGTTCGGCGCGCGCGCCGAGGCCGGCTGATCGGCGCCGCTGATCTAGTCTGCTGCACGTGCTGTACGCAGTCCTGCTGTTGGTGCTGGCAGCCCTCGGCCTGCTCGTGCCCGCGCTGACCACGGCCCAGACGCACTGGGCGTGGTTGTCCGTGGGCGCGAGCGGCGCCGCTGCCGCGGTCCTGGCGCTCGACTGGTGGCTCCGCCGCCGGTCGGGCCCGGGGGCTGCCGGCACCGCGGTGGTCGATCACCAGGTTAGCGGTGGTGATCGACGACCCGGGTCGGAGGGCACCGGGGACGAACCCGCCGGAAGTCCACCCGATCAGGCACTTTCCGAGCCTGCCGAGGAAGACGTGGACGCCGCCGACGCGCTGGTCGTGAGCGAACTCACGGACGAGGTCCGCGTGCTGGACGAGCGCCCGCGCTACCACCTCGCCGACTGCTCCTGGCTCGCCGGGCGCACGTCCCTGGGCCTGCCCGTGGACGAGGCCCGCCGGCTCGGCTTCACGCCGTGCGCGGTGTGCCGGCCGGACGGACGTCTGGCGGACCGCGAGCGGACCGCCACCGCGTCGGAACCGGACTAGCCGACCGGTCATGGATCGGGTCCCGGCACCCCGAGGCCCGAAGTGGGCCGCACGGGAGTCGCCGCGCATACCGGTTTGCGCGGTTCGGCTACCCTTGGTGGTAGCACGGCGTCGATCCGGCCATCACCGGGGAGCCTCCGGAAGAACGGGCGCGAGCCCCAGTAGAACCGGACGGGTGCGGCCCGTCACAGCCGTCGAAGAGTGGCCAGAGCCCTCGTGCCCTGGCAAGCGGGGTGGTACCGCGGTGCGCCGTGACCGGCGTGTCGTCCCCGTGAGCCGGTTGGACGCACGCGAGGAGCTGCACGATGGCCTACCCGAAGGCAGGTGGGGGTTCCGTCCCCTCCCAGCCGTCCTTCCCCGCCCTCGAGGAGGGCGTGCTCGACTTCTGGAAGTCCGACGGGACGTTCCAGGCGTCGATCGACGCCCGACCGGCCGGGGACAACGGGGCGAACGAGTTCGTCTTCTACGACGGCCCGCCCTTCGCCAACGGCCTGCCGCACTACGGTCACCTGCTCACCGGCTACGTCAAGGACGTCGTCCCGCGCTACCAGACCATGCGGGGCAAGCACGTCGAGCGCCGGTTCGGCTGGGACACCCACGGCCTGCCCGCCGAGGTGGAGGCGGAGAAGCAGCTCGGGTTCTCGTCCAAGAGCGAGATCGAGGCGTTCGGGATCGAGAAGTTCAACGAGGTCTGCCGCACGTCGGTGCTCCGGTACACCGACCAGTGGCGCGACTACGTGACCCGGCAGGCCCGCTGGGTGGACTTCGACAACGACTACAAGACCCTCGACCTGGACTACATGGAAAGCGTCATGTGGGCCTTCAAGACCCTGTGGGACAAGGGCCTGGTCTACGAGGGCTTCCGGGTGCTCTGGTACTGCTGGCGCTGCGAGACGCCGCTGTCCAACACCGAGACCAAGATGGACGACACCTACCGGGACCGGCAGGACCCGGCGGTGACCGTCGGCCTGCGCCTGGAGACCGGCGAGCTGGCCCTGATCTGGACCACCACGCCGTGGACGCTGCCGTCCAACCTCGCCGCCGCCGTGCACCCGGACGTCGACTACGTGACGGTCGAGGCGAACGGCGAGCGCTACCTGCTCGCCGAGGCCCGGGTCGGCGCGTACGCCCGCGAGCTGGGCGAGGACCCGCCGGTCGTGGCCCGCTGCAAGGGCTCGGACCTGGTCGGGCGCCGGTACGCGCCGCCGTTCGACTTCTTCGTCGGCCGGGAGAACGCGCACCAGGTGCTGGCCGCCGACTACGTCACCACCGAGGACGGCACGGGCGTGGTGCACATCGCGCCCGCGTTCGGCGAGGAGGACAAGGTCGTCACGGACGCGGCGGGCATCGAGGTCGTCGTGCCGGTCGACGCGCACGGCCGCTTCACCGCCGAGGTGCCGCCGTACGAGGGGCTCCAGGTCTTCGAGGCGAACAAGCCGATCATCCGTGACCTGAGGGAAGCGGGCCTGCTGCTGCGCCACGAGACCTACGACCACCCGTACCCGCACTGCTGGCGGTGCGACAACGCGCTCATCCAGCGCGCGGTCTCGTCGTGGTTCGTGGCGGTGACGCGGTTCAAGGACCGGATGGTCGAGCTGAACCAGCAGATCAACTGGGTGCCCGAGCACATCCGGGACGGCCAGTTCGGCAAGTGGCTGGAGAACGCCCGCGACTGGAACATCTCCCGCAACCGGTTCTGGGGCTCGCCGATCCCGGTGTGGGTGTCGGACGACCCGGCGTACCCGCGGGTGGACGTCTACGGCTCGCTGGACGAGCTGGAGCGCGACTTCGGCGTGCGCCCGACCGACCTGCACCGGCCGGTGATCGACACCCTGACCCGGCCGAACCCGGACGACCCGACCGGGCGGTCGACCATGCGGCGGGTGCCCGAGGTGCTGGACTGCTGGTTCGAGTCCGGCTCGATGTCGTTCGCCCAGGTGCACTACCCGTTCGAGAACCGCGAGTGGTTCGAGGACCACTACCCGGGCGACTTCATCGTCGAGTACAACGGCCAGACGCGCGGCTGGTTCTACACCATGCACGTGCTGGCCACGGCGCTGTTCGACCGGCCGGCGTTCCGCAACTGCGTGGCGCACGGGATCGTGCTGGGCGACGACGGGCAGAAGATGTCCAAGTCGCGTCGGAACTACCCGGACGTGAACGAGGTGTTCGAGCGGGACGGCTCGGACGCGATGCGCTGGTTCCTGATGGCGTCGCCGATCCTGCGCGGCGGCGACCTGGTGGTGACCGAGCGCGGCATCCGCGACGCGGTGCGCCAGGCCGTGCTGCCGTTGTGGAACTCCTGGTACTTCCTGGCCCTGTACGCCAACGCGGACGGGGTCGAGGGGACGTGGCGGACGGACTCGGCGCACGTGCTGGACCGGTACGTGCTGGCGAAGGCGCACGACCTGGTGGCCGGCGTGACCGCGCAGCTGGACGCCTACGACGTCTCGGGCGCGTGCGCGTCGATCCGGGAGTTCCTGGAGGTGCTGACGAACTGGTACGTGCGGCGCTCGCGCGACCGGTTCTGGGCCGGCGAGCGGGACGCGATCGACACGCTGCACACGGTGCTGGAGGTGGTGTGCCGGGTGGCCGCGCCGCTGCTGCCGCTGACCACCGAGTCGGTGTGGCGGGGGCTGACCGGCGGCCGGTCGGTGCACCTGGCCGACTACCCGGTGGCCGCGGACCTGCCCGCCGACGACGCCCTGGTGGCCGCGATGGACCAGGTGCGGCAGGTGGCGTCCACGGCGCTGTCGCTGCGCAAGTCCAACAAGCTGCGGGTGCGGTTGCCGCTGGCGAAGCTGGTGATCGCGGCGGCGGACGTGGCGCAGCTGGAGCCGTTCACCGAGGTCCTGCGGGACGAGGTGAACGTCAAGGAGGTCGAGCTGACCACGGACGTGGACGCGCACGGCCACTTCCAGCTCGCGGTCAACGCCCGCGCCGCCGGGCCCCGGCTCGGGCCGGACGTGCAGAAGGTCATCAAGGCCGTGAAGGCCGGTGACTGGCAGGAGGTCGACGGCCGGGTGGTGGCCGCCGGGGTCGAGCTGTTCCCGGAGGAGTACGAGCAGCGGCTGGTCGCCACCGACCAGGGCGCGACGGCGGCGCTGCCCGACAGCGGCGGCCTGGTCGTGCTGGACACGGTGGTGACCGAGGAGCTGGCGGCCGAGGGCGTCGCGCGGGACCTGGTGCGCGTGGTGCAGCAGGCCCGCAAGGACGCCGGGCTCGACGTGTCCGACCGGATCTCGCTGACGGTGCAGGTGCCGTCGGAGGTGGCCGGCGCGGTGCGGCGGTTCGAGGCGTTCGTGCGGGAGGAGACGCTCGCGGACTCGGTCGGGTACGCGGACGTCGCCGAGGGCTCGGAGGGCGTCGTCGGCGAGGGCCGGAAGGTCCGCGTGGCGGTCGCCCGGGTCTGAGCGCCGGGTCCCACCGGGGGTGGGGGGGGGGCGGCCCCCCCCCCCCCCGGGGGCCCCCCGCGCCCCCCCCCGGGGGGGGGGGGGGGGGGCACATAAAAGACGGGGTGGGCCCGCCGCCCGGGGGCCCCCCCCGGGTGACCC
>NZ_JBITXT010000008.1:292219-435906 GCF_044544865.1 Actinosynnema sp. NPDC053489
TACGTGGGGGGGGGGGGGGGGGGGGGGGGGGGGGGGGGGGGGGGGGGGGGGGGGGGGGGGGGGGGGGGGGCGGGGGCCGGGGGGGGGGGGGGGCCCCCCCCCCCCCCACCCCCGGTTCGCGATCAGCCGACCGCGACGGGGAGCTGCTCGTAGATGACCTTCCACTCGTAGGTGCCCGCGAAGCCGTTGGCCCACAGGCTGTTCACCCGGCTCGCCTCGGTGGAGTTCGGGTAGGCGTTGGTGCAGGAGGTGCCGGGGCCACCGCCGGACATCAGCTCCGAGCAGGGGCCGGAGTAGTGGTCGGGCAGGCCGAGCGCGTGGCCGGTCTCGTGGGCGGTGATGCGCACGACGTAGTACTGCCGCGCCTGGGTGTGGTCGATGAAGATCGTGCCCCGGCCGTGGCCGTCGGTGCTCGCGTACGAGCCGCGCGAGTCGTTGCCCTCGCGGTACCGCAGGGTGGCGGCGGAGGCGTTCTCGACCAGCTGCACGTTGGACACGCGCGAGTTCCAGTTGGCGGCGCCCTGGCGGATGGCGCTGCGGTAGGTGGGGGCGTTGGTGGTGTCGTAGTAGACGGTGACCGCCGCCGCGCTCGGCGGGGCCACGGCCTCCTCGGCCGACGCCTGGCCGCTGACGGGCACCATGACCGCCGCAGCCGCCAACGCCAAGGACAGGAATGCTTTCCTCAACACAGTGGACTCCTCGCTACAGGGGACTTGCAGGGGAAGCCGCGAGGCTCGTGTTCCAACGTAGGGAGCGTTCCTGCGAAGAATCTTCGGGCGTTCGGTTGAATCGGTGCCGAATTCACCGACCGGCTCGGCCTAGTGCCGCTTCCGCAGCGTGACGGGGCCGCCCGGTTTGGGGTGCGGTGCCGGTTTTGCCGACCTGGTGGGGCGCACGCAGGGTCAGCGGATGTCGTCGCGCTCCAACCGCTCCTTGAGTTGGTTCAGACAACGTCCGCGGGTCGGGCCGATGGAGCCGCGCGGCATGGCCAGGGCCTCGGCCACCGCCCGGTACTCGGCGCGGCCCGCCAGCACGGTGAGCCGCAGCAGTTCCTGGCAGCGCCGGGGCAGGGCGTTGAACGCCCGCCACAGCCCGCGGTCCCGGTCGTCGCGCAGGACCTCCGGCTCCGGCAGCCACCGGTCGCCCGGCAGGTCGACGGCGGAGTCGGTGGACAGGGCCGGTCGGCCGTTCAGCTCGCGCCAGGCCCGCCGCGCCTCCCGCCGGGTGGCGACGATCAGCCAGCCGGCCACGGCCCGCGGCTCGGCCAGCCGGTCGAGGTGGCGCAGCAGGCTCAGCCACACGGTCTGCACGACGTCCTCGGCGGTCGCCCGGTCCAGCCCGTTGCCGCGGGCCACGTGCCACACCAGCGGGGTCAGCTCGACCACCAGGGCGTCCAGCGCCGCGCGCGAGCCGGACCGGGCCGCCCGCACCAGGGCCGCCTGCCGGTCGTGCCGCGACGCCTGGGCCATGATCGCGGCCACGCCCAGCTCGTCGGAGCCGGGGTCGTCGGGGATCGCTTCGGCCAGTTCCGCGCGCAGGTGGTCCAGCCGGGGGTCCAGCTCGTCGGTCATGACGTCTCCTTCCCGCGCTGCGAGCCGCGCACCCGCCGCTCCTCGTTGCCGACCTGCTCGCTGACCAGCGCCCGCGCCTGCGACACGTACCGCCGCACGGACGCCCGCCCGCACCCCAGCACGTCGGCGATCTCGTCGTCGGCGAAGTCCCAGAACCGCAGCACCAGCGCGGTGCGCAGGTGGTCCGGCAGGTTCGCGACGGCGGCCAGCGTGCTGACCAGTTCGTGCCACGTCTCGGCGTCCCGCTGCCGCGGCACCAGGATCCGGTACGTGCCGCTCTGGCGGGCGACCACCTCGTCGGTGAGGTCGCCCGGCCGCTCCCGCCGGCGGGCCTGGTCCACCAGCAGGTTGCGGATCGTCCTGACCAGCCAAGCACGTCTGGACCCGGGCGCGATCACCGGCCAGTTGCGCCAGGCGGCGACGAACGCCTCCTGCACCGCGGACTCGTGGTCCAGGTGCGGTGACATCACGGCCGCGAAGCGGAACAGGCGGGTGCGCTCCCGGTGGTAGAAGTCGCTGAAGCCGGCCGCGTGCTCGTCGGGGTGCTCCGGCGCCACGAGCCCTCCCCCCTCTGGTCCCGGTAACGGGTAGACGGACGAGACCGGGGGTTGTGGAGGAAATCCGGTCAGGCGGGTCGCCGGGCGCCCCTCCGGGCCGCCGCGCGCAGCAGCCGCACCCACGTCGACCACCGGGCCGGGTGGACGGGCGGGTGGCCGGCGGCGCGGGCCGCGTTGTCGAGCAGGTCTTCGATGAGGGCGTCGTGCAACCACCGCACGGCCAGCGGCCACCACAGCCGCATCAGGCCGCGCGGCCGACCGGTCAGAGTGTGCCGCAACCCGCCCGGGACCGCTTCCAGGACGTGCGTCCCCGCCACGCCCGTGGTGGGCCCGAAGGCGAACTCGGCCCGCCGGCCCGGTTCGTGCGCGGTGCAGCGGTAGCGGACGAAGCCGTGGCCGCCGTCCGCGCCGACGCCGAGCGGCCGGTCGAGCACCAGCGGCGGCCACCGGTCGGCCGGCCACAGCTCGACCACCCGGTCGACCAGGTTCGCGCCGTCGGGGATCCGCCTGGTGTGCACGTTGTGGATCATCGCCACGCACCTTCCGTACGCAACCGCATGGTCTGTCACCGTACGGTAGCGTACGGAGGCATGGCACGGCGGACGCGCGACGACTGGACCGGAGTGGCGCTGCGGGCGCTGGCGGAGGGCGGGGTGGCGGCGGTCGCCGTCGAACCGCTCGCGGCGCGCCTCGGCGCGACCAAGGGCAGCGCCTACTGGCACTTCCCCAACCGGGAGGCCCTGCTCACCGCCACCCTCGAGCGCTGGGAGCGCGAGCACACCGAGGCCGTGATCGAGCTGGTCGAGTCGGTGTCGGAGCCCCTGGAGCGGCTGCGGCTGCTGTTCGGCACCGTGCTGGAGGACGTGCGGCACAGCGCGGTCGAGCTGGCGATGCTCGCCGCCAAGGACGACCCGGCCGTGGCGCCGGTGCTCGCGCGCGTCACCGGTCGCCGCATCGGCTACCTGGAGGAGATGTTCACCCTGCTGGGGTTCGAGCCCGACGTGGCCCACCGGAGGGCCGTGCTCGCCTACTCGGTCTACCTGGGGCAGGCCCAGCTGCTCGCGTCGAGCCCCGGGCTGGTCGCGGGGCGGCGGGCGCTGCTGGAGGAGACGCTCCGGGTGGTGCTGAGCCGTGGGTGAGCCGTTCCGGTTCGGCGTCCGGGTCAAGCCGGGCGCGAGGCGCGAGGCCGTCGGCGGCCGGTGGGGCGACGGCGCGCTGGTCGTCGCGGTGGCCGCGCCCGCGGTGGAGGGCAAGGCGAACGAGGCCGTCCGCAGGGCGCTGGCGGCGGCGTTCGGCGTGCGCCGGCAGGACGTGGCGGTGGTCGCGGGCGAGCGCGGCCGGGACAAGGTCGTGCAGGTCGACCCCGCCCCGGCCGGTGCCGCCGAGGTGCTGGCGCGGTTGCTGGGCGGTTAGGCCGCCAGCGCCCACACCGCGTGCGCGATGGCGTCGGTGTTGCGGTCCAGCGCGGTCGCGTTCACGTTGGACGAGGTGTCGCAGGAGCGGTGGTAGCAGCGGTCGAACGCCACGCCCGACGAGCCGCCCCACTTCTGCGCCTGGGCGGCGGTCTTGATGCCCTCCGCGCCGGTGAACGTGCCGCCGACCGGGATGCCGGCCCGCGCGAAGGCCGCGTGGTCGGACCGGCCGCCCACGCTGGTCAGCTCGGTCTGCACGCCGATCCCGGTGAAGTAGTTCTGGAGCGTCTGCTGGAGCGCCAGCGAGCCCGAGGGCTGCCCGGACGCGCTGTAGACGAAGTAGCCCGGGTTCGGCGAGCCGATCATGTCGAAGTTGAGGTAGGCGTCGATCCGCGAGCGGTCGGTCGTGGACAGCGAGTTGACGTAGTAGGTCGAGCCGACCAGGCCCAGCTCCTCCGCGCCCCACCAGGCGAAGCGCAGGTGCTTGGTGGGCTGGAAGCCGCTGGACCGCACGGCCAGCGCGACCTCCAGCAGGCCGGACGAGCCGGTGCCGTTGTCGTTGATGCCCGGACCGGCGGTCACGCTGTCGAGGTGGCCGCCCGCCATCACCACGTTGTCGAGGTCGCCGCCGGGCCAGTCGGCGACGAGGTTGTAACCGGTGGCGCCGCTGCTGGTGAACGACTGGACCCGGGTGGTGTACCCGGCGGCGTCCAGCTTGGACTTGATCCAGTTCACCGAGGCGAGGTAGCCGGAGCGGCCGTGCGCCCGGTTGCCGCCGTTCGCGGTGGCGATGCTCTGGAGCTGGGCGAGGTCGGCCTGGACGGCGGAGACCGGGATGTTCGGCGCCGCGAGGGTGGACGGCGGCGCGGCGGAGGCCGAGCCGAGGCCGGAGCCGAGGAGCGCGCCGGTGGCGACCAGCGCGGTGGAGATCGTTCGCAACTTCACGGTGTCTCCCGCAGGGTGGTGTCGCTCGGAAGGGACAGGGAGAAGACGGACCGGGGCGGCGGACCCGGTCGTCAACATGCACGGCTCCGCGTGGTCGTCGCTAGCGACGTTCGGCTGGTGACGCTCCGTGCGCTGCCGGATTCGTCCATTTCGGTGTCGCCGGGGAGAATGACCCCGTCGGGTGACGGATCTGCGGCCTGGAGGTCGAGTGGGCGATGTGACGGGCTACCTGGGCGTCACCGCGGCGGTCCTGCTGATCTCGGTCGTCGCGGTCCGGGTCTCGATCCGGCTCGGCCTGCCGTCCCTCCTGCTCTACCTCGGCATCGGCGTGCTGCTCGGCGAGGCCGTGCTCGGCATCCAGTTCGAGGACGCCGGCCTCACCCGCTCGCTCGGCACGGTCGCGCTCGTGCTGATCCTCACCGAGGGCGGGCTGACCACCCGGTGGACCGCGGTGCGGCCCGCGCTGGGCCTGGGCATCGCGCTGTCCACGGTCGCGGTGGGCGTGAGCATCGCGGTCACCGGGTTCGGGCTGCACTTCCTGCTCGACATGGACTGGCGCACGGCCCTGCTGTGGGGCGCGGTGCTGTCGTCCACCGACGCGGCCGCCGTGTTCAGCGTGCTGCGGGGCGTCGGGGTGGGCAAGCGGCTGATCGGCTCGCTGGAGCTGGAGTCGGGCATCAACGACGCCCCCGTCTACATCGCCGTCGTGCTGCTGGCCGCGCCCGACCCGATCACCTGGACCGCGCCGCTGCTCATGGTCTACGAGCTGGTCGCCGGCGCGGTGATCGGCATCGTGCTGGGCCGGCTCGGCGGCACGGGGTTGCGCCGGGCCGCGCTGCCGGCGACCGGCCTGTACCCGCTGGCCACGGTCGCGGTGTGCCTGCTCGCCTACACCGCGGGCGACCTCGCGCACGCGTCCGGCTTCCTCGCCGTCTACACCGCCGCCCTCGTGCTCGGCAACGCCCGCCTGCCGCACCGGGCCGACACCCTCTCGTTCGCCGAGGGCCTGGGCTGGATCGCGCAGATCGGCCTGTTCGTGCTGCTGGGCCTGTACGCCTCGCCGGAGCGGGTGCTCGACGCGCTGGTGCCCGCCCTGGTCGCCGGCGGCGTGCTGGTGCTGCTGGCCCGGCCGCTGTCGGTGCTGTGCGCGGCGCTGCCGTTCCGGGTGCCGTGGCGGGAGCAGGTGTTCATCTCGTGGTCCGGGCTGCGCGGCGCGGTGCCGATCGTGTTCGCCCTGATACCGCTGATCGGCCGGGTGCCGGGTGCGCAGCAGCTGGTCGACGCGGTGTTCGTGCTGGTCGTGGTGCTGACCGTGGTGCAGGGCACGACCCTGCCGTGGCTCGCCAAGTGGCTGAAGCTGGTCAAGTCGGGCGAGGCGCGCGAGGTGCAGGTGGACTCGTCGGCGCTGGACGCGCTCGGCGCGGAGCTGATCCAGGTCCGCATCCAGCCCGGCTCCAAGCTGCACGGCGTGTACCTGTCCGAGCTGCGGCTGCCGCCCGGCTCGTCGGTGAGCCTCGTGGTGCGCGACGAGGACGGGTTCACCCCCGTGCCGACGACCCGGTTGCAGGAGCACGACCAACTGCTGGTGGTCTGCACCGAGGCCGCGCGCACCGCCACCGAGCAGCGCATCCGGGCCGTCGACCGGGCGGGCCGGTTCGCCCGCTGGAAGGGCGACGTCGGGCTGCCGTGACGGCCGTGCTCCCAGGATGTGAACGCCCCTCGACGGGAGCGCGCGCCCTCGGTTAACTTCGAGGCGAAGGTCATGAGTGCCAGCGCGAAGCCCAGGCTCGCTGGCCGGCAACCCTCCAACCGCGGTGGGGTGCCCCTGGTGAGGACCTGGCCGGCGCGCAGGGCGTCCGGCAAGCGCGGGCTCCCTCCGGTGGGGTCCCGGACCCCTGGAGGGCGTCATGACCGTCGCAGTTCCCCGCACCACCGCCGTCCTGCCCCCGGTCGTCGGCTCGGCGCTGCGCGTGCCGCTGGTGACCGGCGAGCGCGTCGAGTACGCCAACCTCGACCACGCGGCCAGCGCGCCGTGCCTGGAGCAGGTGCGCGACGCGGTGGACGAGGTGCTGCCCTGGTACGCCAGCGTGCACCGGGGCGCGGGCTTCGCCTCGCAGGTCAGCACGAAGGTCTACGAGCAGGCCCGCACCTCGGTCCGCCGGTTCCTCAACGCCCGCGACAGCGATGCCGTCGTGTTCACCCGCAACACCACCGACGCGCTGAACCTGCTGGCGCGGAGCCTGCCCCGGCGCACGGCCGTGGTCCTGTTCGACACCGAGCACCACGCGGCGCTGCTGCCGTGGCGCGGCCCGAACGTGCACCGCCTGCGCACCCCGGCCTCGCCCGCCCAGGCGGTGCTGGACCTCGACCGGGCGCTGCGCGCGGCCCCGGTCGGCCCGCGGCTGGTCGTGGTGACCGGCGCGTCCAACGTCACCGGCGAGATCTGGCCGGTGGCCGAGCTGGCCCGGGTGGCCCGCGCGCACGGCGCCCGCGTCGCGCTGGACGCGGCCCAGCTCGCGCCGCACCGGCCGGTGGACGTGCGGGCGCTCGACGTCGACTACACCGTGCTGTCGGGCCACAAGGTCTACGCGCCGTTCGGCGCGGGCGTGCTGGTCGGCCGGTCCGACTGGTTGCAGGCCGCCGAGCCGTACCTGGTCGGCGGCGGCGCGACGGCCCGCGTCACCGACCACGGCGACCGGCTCGGCGTGGCCTGGTCCGCCGTGCCGGAGCGGCACGAGGCGGGCACGCCGAACGTGGTGGGCGTGCACGCGCTCGCCGTGGCGTGCGACGTGCTGGGCAGGCACTGGGAGCAGACCACCGGGCACGAGCGCGCCCTGCTGGCCCGGCTGCGCGCGGGCCTGCGGACCGTCCCGGGCGTGCACGAGCTGGCGCTGTTCGGCCCGGAGCACGACCGGGTGGGCGTGGTGAGCTTCACCGTCGGCGGCCAGGACGCCGGCTACCTGGCCGCGGCGCTGTCCGCCGAGCACGGCGTCGGCGTGCGCGACGGCGCGTTCTGCGCCCACGTCGCCGTGCACCGGCTCACGCACGGGGAACGCGCGCTGCGCGCCTCGATCGGCCTGGGCACCACCGAGGAGCACGTGGACCGGTTCGTGGCGGCGCTGCGCACGCTCGTGGCCGAGGGCTCGCGGTGGGAGTACGAGGTCCGCGACGGCCGCTGGACCCCGGTGGACGACCAGCGCGCGCTCCCGCCGTTCCTGCGCTGACTCCGATGCTGGACAATGGCCCGGTGAGCACCGATCCCAACACCGAGCCCGACACGCCCGGCCGGCCGGACGCACCGCTGCCCAGGCGACGGGTCCTCCTGCTGGCCGCCATCGCGCCGCTGGTGTTGGCCCTCGACCTCGTCACCAAGATCATCGCGGTGGAGAACCTGGAGGGGCGCGAGCCGGTCGAGCTGTTCGGCGGCCTGCTGTACCTGCCGCTGATCCGCAACACCGGCGCCGCGTTCGGGCTGGCCGAGGGCTGGACGGTGATCCTGGCCCTGATCGCCGCCGGCGTGGTCGCGTTCATCATCTGGATCGCCCGGCGGCTGCGGTCGGTCGGCTGGGCCATCGGCCTCGGCCTGGTGCTGGGCGGCGCGACGGGCAACCTGGTCGACCGGATCTTCCGCGCGCCCGGCCCGCTGCGCGGCGGCGTGGTCGACTTCATCTCGGTGCTCGACCCGTGGGGCAACTTCTTCCCGGTGTTCAACCTGGCGGACTCGGCCATCTGCGTGGGCGGCGGCGTGATCGTGCTGATGGCGCTGCTCCAGCGCGACTACGACGGCACGCGCGTGGAGAAGAAGTCCACCGGGAAGCAGGCCGGCGCATGAGCGGTTACCGCACGCTGCCGGTGCCCGACGGGCTGGACGGGATGCGGGTCGACGCCGGGCTGGCCAAGCTCCTCGGCCTGTCCCGCACGGCGGTCGCGGCGCTGACCGAGGCGGGCGACGTCGTGCTCGACGGGCAGCCCGCGGGCAAGTCCGACCGGCTGGTGGCGGGCTCCGTCCTGGAGGTCACGCTCCCCGAGCCGGAACGCCCGGTCCAGGTGCAGGCCGTGCCCGTCGAGGGCCTGGAGATCCTGCACGAGGACGACGACGTGATCGTGGTCGACAAGCCGGTCGGCGTGGCCGTGCACCCCAGCCCCGGCTGGACCGGTCCCACCGTGGTGGGCGGCCTGGCGGCGGCCGGGATCAGGATCGCCACGTCCGGCGCCGCCGAGCGGCAGGGCGTCGTGCACCGGCTCGACGTGGGCACGACCGGCGTGATGGTGGTCGCCAAGAGCGAGAGCGCCTACTCGGCGCTGAAGCACGCGTTCAAGGAGCGCACGGTCGACAAGCTCTACCACGCGCTCGTGCAGGGGCACCCCGACCCGATCAAGGGCACCATCGACGCCCCGATCGACCGGCACCCCAAGCACGACTACAAGTTCGCCGTGATGGCCAACGGCAAGCCGAGCGTCACGCACTACGAGGTCGTGGAGGCGTTCCGGGCGGCGTCGCTGCTGGACGTGCACCTGGAGACCGGGCGCACGCACCAGATCCGGGTCCACTTCTCCGCGCTGCACCACCCGTGCGTCGGCGACCTGACCTACGGCGCGGACCCGGTGCTGGCCAAGCGCCTGGGCGTGACGCGGCAGTGGCTGCACGCCCGCACGCTGGGCTTCCACCACCCGGCCGACGGCCAGTGGGTGTCGTTCACCAGCGAGTACCCGGACGACCTGGCCGACGCGCTGGAGCTGCTGCGCGCCGAGGGCTACTGAGCCGTTCCGCCGAAACTGTTGCGGCCGGCGGGTGATGTCGGCCATATCGCTTCCCCCCTGATCGTTCGGCTTGCGAAGCTCCTGTCGGATGATCAGGGGGATCGCGCATGGACAACAGAGCCCGGCTGGTGGTGCTGCTCGGCACCCTGTGCCTGCTCGGACCGCTGTCGATCGACACCTACCTGCCGGCGTTCCCGTCGATCGCCGGTGACTTCGGCGCGGCCGACTCGCAGATCCAGCTGACGCTGACCACGTTCATCCTGGGCATGTCGGCCGGTCAGCTGGTGGTCGGACCGCTGTCGGACTCGTGGGGCAGGCGGCGACCGCTGCTGTTCGGCATCGGCAGCTACGTGGTGGTCTCGCTGTTCTGCGCCCTCGCGCCCACCGCGCTCGCGCTGGCCGGCCTGCGCCTGCTGCAGGGGCTCGGCGTGGCGGCCGGGTTCGTGGTGGCGATGGCGGTGGCGCGGGACCGGTTCGAGGGCCTGGCGATGGCCCGGTTCATGTCGGTGATGATGCTGATCAACAGCCTGGGCCCGGTGGCCGCGCCGGTGCTGGGCGGCCAGTTGCTGCGGTTCACCAGCTGGCGCGGCACCTTCGTCGCGCTCGCCCTGATCGCGCTGGCGCTGCTGATCGCGCTGGCCGTCGGCCTGCCCGAGACGCTGCCGCGGCACAAGCGGCGACCGGCGAACCTGGCGCTGACGCTCAAGGTGTTCGGCGGGCTGCTGGCCGACCGCAAGTTCGTCGGGTACGCCCTGGCGTCCGCGCTGGCCCTCGGCGCGCTGTTCGGCTACGTCGCGGGCGCGTCCTTCGTGCTCCAGGGCGTGTACGGGCTGACCCCGCAGCAGTTCAGCCTGGTGTTCGGCTCGAACTCGGTGGCGATCGTGCTCGCCGGGCTGCTGAACACGAGGCTGACCGGCCGGATCATGCCCCGGCCGCTGCTCAAGACCGGGTTGGCGGGCGCGGCGGTGGGCGGGGTCGGGCTGCTGCTGGGCGGGCTGCTCGGCGGTGGGCTGGCGACGTTCCTGCCGCCGCTGTTCGTGCTGACGATGAGCGTCGGCCTGCTCATGCCGAACGCCGGTTCGCTGGCCATGGCGCGGCACCCGGAGGCGGCGGGCAGCGCGTCGGCCGTGCTCGGCGTGACGACGTTCCTGGTGGGCGGCCTGATGGCGCCGCTGGTGGGCGCGGGCGGTTCGGCGAGCGTGCTGCCGATGGTGACCGTGATGGCGGGCGCGACCGCGCTGGCGGTGGTCCTGTTCGCCGTCCTGACCAGGGGTGACGTCGGCATCACCCGGGACGCCGAGCCGACGTCCGCCCCGGTCTGACCGCGGCCCTCAGCCCTTTAGCGTGGCGAGCGGGTCGAGGCTGTCCTCGGTCAGGTCGTCGTGGTCGGTGGACACCGACAGCCCGCGCCACCTCGCGTCCGACGCGGCGCGGGCCCGCTCGACCTCCCCGGCGAACCGCACGGCGTCGCTGCCCAGCAGCAGGCGCACCGGCGGGTCGTCGAGCCCGACGACCCGGAGCAGGACGTCGGCGACCTTGGCCGGGTCGCCCGCCGCCCGGGCCATGAGGGTGCTCCGCACCGCGTTGACGGCCCCGACGGTCGGCTCGTAGGCCGGCGACACCGGGTGCACGCCCATGGACGAGCCCGCCCAGTCGGTGCGCATGCCGCCCGGCTCCAGCACGGTCACCTTGATGCCCAGTGGCGCGACCTCCTTGGCCAGCACCTCCGAGAAGCCGCCGACCGCGAACTTGGCGGCCTGGTAGGCCGACAGGCCCGGTGTGGTCACCCGACCGCCGACCGACGACACCTGGACGACGTGGCCGGAGCCCTGCCCGCGCAGCACGGGCAGCGCCGCCCTGGTGACGTTGACGACGCCGAACAGGTTCGCCTCGACCTGCGCCCGGAAGTCGTCGGCCGGGGTGTCCTCGACCGAGCCCGAGTTGGCGTAGCCGGCGTTGTTGACCACCACGTCGAGCCGGCCGAACGCCGCCACCGCGGTGGCCACGGCCGCCCGCGCGGCTGCCGGGTCCGTGACGTCCAGCGCCACCGCGCGCACCCGCTCGCCGTGCCGTTCGACCAAGTCGGCGAGCTGCTCCGGACGACGTGCGGTCGCGACGAGGCGGTGCCCGGCGGCCAGCGCTTTCTCGGCCAGGTGGCGGCCCAGGCCGTGTGAGCTGCCCGTGACCAGGAAGGCCTTGCTCATGACGGTTCCTAACTGACTGGTTGGTTAGCTTCTTCGTCCAGGGAAGCACCACCACCCCGAGCTGTCAACTAGACGGTTAGTCAGGTACCGTTCCGGGCATGGTGGGTGACGCGGAGGCGACCCGGCGGCGGCTGCTGGACGCGGCGACCGCGGAGTTCGCCGAGCACGGCATCGCCGGCGCGCGGGTGGACCGCATCGCGGCGGCGGCCAAGAGCAACAAGGCGCAGATCTACCACTACTTCACCAACAAGGACGGCCTGTTCGACGCGGTGCTGAGCGAGCTGGCGCGCGACACGCTGCGCGAGGCGCCGATCGACCCGGCCGACCTGCCCGGTTACGCGGGCCGGCTGTTCGACCGCTTCACCGACGACCCGGTGAAGGAGCGGCTCGCCAAGTGGTACCGCCTGGAGGGCGCGGGCCACGCGGCCGTCGAGGTCGTGGTGGCGAGCACGAACGACAAGCTCGCCGCGATCGCGCAGGCGCAGGACGAGGGCCTGGTCACCCACCGGTTCACGCCCGTGGAGCTGCTCGCGCTCGTCGTGCACCTGTCCGCGCTGTGGGGCTCGACCACCCCGGAGGTCGCGGGCCACGCCGCCGCCATCCCGAGGGAGCGCCGCCGCCAGGTCGTGGTCGACGCCGTCGCCGCGGTCCTGCGCGACTGACCGGCGTCAGTCGTCGATCGTCCAGACCAGGGTGTTGAGGTCGGCCTCGGGGCGGGCGCTCCAGCGCACCGAGAAGATCACGGTGTCCTCGGGCAGCACGTAGACGGTGTGCCCGCCCGCGGTCTCGCCCGGCTGCACGCCGATCTTGTGCGGCGGCCGGGAGGACAGCGAGACCGGGGCCTTGCCCACCGTCTCGCCCTTGTTGGTCATCAGGACCAGGTACATGTCCGGCAGGGCGTTGAACGGCACCTGGCCGATGTTCGCCAGCTCGGTGTGCACGACCACGGCGCGCTCGCCCGGTGCCAGCTTGTAGCCGGCCGCGGTGAACAGGAAGTCCGCCGGGTCGACCACCTCCACGAGCTGGATGGTGAACCGCGCGCCCTCCAGGCCCTCGGTCTCCAGCGTGCTGCCGATCTTGCCGGTGCGCGAGCGCGGCGCGGGTGCCTGGTCGCCGCGCGCCCAGCCGGACGTGCCGGGCACGCCCCACGTGCTCATCGGCTCCGGCACGCGCACCGGGCCGGACGGCACGTGCTGCGGACCGGTGCCGGGCTGCGCCGGGAACGGGGTGCTGGGCGGGCCCTGCGGCACGGGGTGGCCGGGGTAGGAGCCCGACGGGGTGCCGTGCGCCGGGCCGGGCGGGTGCGGTCCGCCGGCCGCGCCGCGCACGGCCTGCCCGCCGGGGCCCGCGTAGTTGCCCCACGCCACGCTGTTGGCCAGTGCCTTGCGGATGCCGTTCGGGTCGCACTCCACGCCGACGAGCAGCGGCAACCCGCTGCCGGACAACGTGATCAGCCGGGTGGCGGCCTCCCGCGGGTCCATGCCCAGCCGTGCGGCCACCTCGTGCACGGCGGCACGGCCCATCTCGGCGATCATGGCCAGGAGACGGGCGTCGACGGGGTCCGGCGCTACCACACCTTGAACGCTACCCGCCTGAGCGGATCCGCGCGGCATCGACCCGGGCGACACGCGACCCCCGTGGCGCGACCGCGGACCGTTGTCGGGATAGGCTCGCCGACGTCTCGCCCGCGCTTCGTCCCGGGCCCGCTGCGATCTCCAGGGGGGTTTGGGTGTCCGACTCGTTTGTGCACCTCCACGTGCACACCGAGTACTCGATGCTCGACGGCGCGGCGAAGCTGAAGGACATGTTCGCCGAGTGCGAGCGGATGGGCATGCCCGCCGCCGCGATCACCGACCACGGCAACATGTACGGCGCGTACGACTTCTACAAGCAGGCGACCGCCGCGGGCATCAAGCCGGTCATCGGCATCGAGGCGTACCTGGCCCCGGACTCGCGCTTCAACAAGAAGCGCGTGACGTGGGGCGACCCGGGGCAGAAGGCCGACGACGTCTCCGCCAGCGGCGCGTACACCCACCAGACGATCTGGGCCCGCACGAACGAGGGCCTGCACAACCTGATGAAGCTCTCCAGCCGGGCCTCCACCGAGGGCCAGCTGGGCAAGTGGCCCCGGATGGACGCCGAGCTGATCGCCGAGCACTCGGCGGGCCTGATGGCCACGACCGGCTGCCCGTCCGGCGAGGTGCAGACCAGGCTCCGCCTCGGCCACGAGAAGGAGGCCCTGGAGGCCGCCGCGAAGTGGCGCGACATCTACGGCGCGGACAACTTCTTCGTCGAGCTGATGGACCACGGCATCGAGATCGAGAGCCGGGTCCGGGGCGGGCTGCTGGACATCGCCAAGAAGCTCGCCATCCCGTTCGTGGTGACCAACGACTCGCACTACACCTACGCCGAGGACCGCGAGGCGCACGAGGCGCTGCTGTGCGTGCAGACCGGCAAGACGCTGCAGGACCCCAGCCGGTTCAAGTTCGACGGCACGGGCTACTACCTCAAGTCGCCCGAGGAGATGCGCGCGATCGACTCCTCGGACCCGTGGCAGGAGGGGTGCCGCAACACCCTGCTGGTGGCCGAGAAGGTCGACACCACCGGCATGTTCGCCTTCCAGAACCTGATGCCGCGCTACCCCGTGCCCGAGGGCATGTCGGAGGCCGACTACTTCCGCGAGCAGGTGTGGGAGGGCATGCGCCGCCGGTTCCCCGACGGCGTCGACGAGGTGCACCGGCAGCAGGTCGAGTTCGAGATCGGCGTCATCCTCCAGATGGGCTTCCCGTCCTACTTCCTGGTGGTCGCCGACTTCATCAACTGGGCCAAGGCCAACGGCATCCGCGTCGGCCCCGGCCGCGGGTCCGCCGCGGGCGCGCTGATCGCGTACGCGATGGGCATCACCGACCTCGACCCGCTGGCCCACGGCCTGATCTTCGAGCGGTTCCTCAACCCCGACCGCGTCAGCCCGCCCGACATCGACATCGACTTCGACGAGCGCCGGCGCGGTGACGTGATCCGGTACGTCACCGAGAAGTGGGGCGTCGACAAGGTCGCCCAGGTGATCACGTTCGGCACGATCAAGGCGAAGGCCGCGATCAAGGACTCCGCCCGCGTGCTGTACGGGCAGCCGGGCTACGCGGTGGCCGACCGCATCTCCAAGGCGATGCCGCCCGCCGTCATGGGCAAGGACATCCCGCTGGCGGGCGTGTTCGACCCGGCGCACAAGCGCTACTCCGAGGCCGCCGAGGTCCGGGCGCTGTACGAGACGGACCCGCAGGTCAAGGAGATCATCGACACCGGCCGCGGGCTGGAGGGCCTGATCCGCAACGCGGGCGTGCACGCCTGCGCGGTGATCATGTCCGCGGAGCCGCTGACGGACCACATCCCGGTCTGGATGCGCCCGCAGGACGGGTCGATCATCACCCAGTTCGACTACCCGACGTGCGAGACGCTCGGCCTGCTGAAGATGGACTTCCTGGGCCTGAGCAACCTCACCACGATCGACGACGCGCTGAAGAACATCGCGCTCAACGGCAAGGGCGAGGTCGACATCTCGACCGTGCCGCTGGACGACAAGAAGACCTACGACCTGCTCGGCCGCGGCGACACCCTGGGCGTGTTCCAGCTCGACGGCGGCGCGCTGCGCGACCTGCTGCGGCTGATGCGCCCGGACAACTTCGAGGACGTCTCGGCCGTCATCGCGCTCTACCGGCCGGGCCCGATGGGCGCGAACTCGCACACGAACTACGCGCTGCGCAAGAACAAGCAGCAGGAGATCGTGCCGATCCACCCGGAGCTGGCCGAGCCGCTGGCCGAGATCCTGGACACGACCTACGGCCTGATCGTGTACCAGGAGCAGGTCATGGCGATCGCGCGGAAGGTGGCGGGCTACTCGCTGGCCCAAGCGGACCTGCTCCGCCGCGCGATGGGCAAGAAGAAGAAGGAGATCCTGGACAAGGAGTTCACTGGCTTCGAGCAGGGCATGCTGGACAACGGCTACTCGCCGGAGGCCATCAAGACCCTGTGGGACATCCTGGTCCCGTTCGCCGACTACGCCTTCAACAAGGCGCACTCCGCCGCGTACGGCCTGATCGCGTACTGGACGGCGTACCTCAAGGCGAACTACCCCGGCGAGTACATGGCCGCCCTGCTCACCACGAACTCGGACAACAAGGACAAGTCGGCGGTCTACCTGGCCGAGTGCCGCCGGATGGGCATCACGGTGCTCCCGCCGGACGTCAACGAGTCGGAGCGGGAGTTCGTCGCGGTCGGCGACGACATCCGGTTCGGCCTGGGCGCGATCCGCAACGTCGGCGCGAACGTGGTCGACGCGATCATCAAGACCCGCAAGGAGAAGGGGAAGTTCGCGGACTTCTCCGACTTCCTGCGCAAGGTCGACGTGCAGGCGTGCAACAAGAAGGTCGTCGAGTCGCTGATCAAGGCGGGCGCGTTCGACTCGCTCGGCCACCCGCGCAAGGGCCTGCACATGGTGCACGTCGAGGCGGTCGACGCGATCATGCTGACCAAGAAGGAAGAGGCGCGCGGCCAGTTCGACCTGTTCGGCGAGGCGGGCGGCGACGAGGGCACGTCGGTGTTCGACGTGAAGATCCCCGACGAGCACTGGGAGTCCAAGCACCAGCTCACGCTGGAGCGGGAGATGCTGGGCCTGTACGTCTCCGGCCACCCGCTCAACGGCGTGGAGCAGGTGCTCGGCTCCTACTCGGACACCACGATCCCGCGCATCCTGGAAGGCGACGTGCCCGACGGCACGCAGGTCACGCTGGGCGGCATCCTCGCGTCGGTCACCCGCCGGGTGAACAAGAACGGCGAGCCGTGGGCGTCTGCGCAGCTCGAGGACCTGGCCGGTGGCATCGAGGTGCTGTTCTTCCCCAAGAGCTACGTCGTGCACGGCATGTCGGTCGCCGAGGACGCGATCGTGCTGGTGAAGGCGCGGGTGGCCAAGCGGGAGGACCGGATCTCGCTGATCGCCAACGACCTGGTCGTGCCGGACCTGTCGGAGCTGGGCGCGCAGGCGCTGAAGTTGAAGGTGTCGGCGTCGCGCTGCGACCCGAAGCTGGTGACGTCGTTGAAGGAAGTGCTCTCCGCGCACCCCGGCACCACCGAGGTGCACCTCAACCTCGTGATCAACAGCAGCCGCAACACGTTGCTCAAGCTGGACGACGCCCTTCGGGTTACTCCCACTCCGTCCCTGATGGGCGATTTGAAGGCTCTGCTCGGCCCGGGGTGCTTGGGCTGATCGGGTGACATAGTGGGTCGGCGGGGACAAGAGGGGGCCTCGGTTCGTTTGAGTGAACAGGGTTAACTCAAACGAGGAGGGGATCCCTTTGGGGGAGCAGATCGCCGGTCTCGACGTGCTCGGCGAGGACTACTTCGCCGACCCGCACGCCTACCACGCGCGGCTGCGCCGGGAGGCGGCGGCGAGCCAGGTGGTGCTGCCGCGCGGCACCAGGGTCTGGTTGGTCACCCGGTACGAGGAGGCGCGGCTCGCGCTCGCCGACGCCCGGTTCAGCAAGCACTTCGAGCGCTTCCCGGAGGTCATGGCGCACAACCAGCTGGCGGACAACGAGCCGTCGCTGTTCGACGAGTCCCTGGTGCAGCACATGCTGAACATGGACCCGCCGCACCACACCCGGCTGCGCAAGCTCGTCACCAAGGCGTTCACCGCCCGCCGGGTCGAGCAGCTCCGGCCGCGCATCCAGGAGATCACCGACCGGCTGCTGGACGAGGCGGGGGAGAAGGGCGAGGTCGACCTGGTCGACGCGCTGGCGTTCCCGCTGCCGATCACGGTGATCTGCGAGATGCTCGACGTGCCGCTCGACCGGCGCGACGAGTTCCGCGTCTGGTCGAACGTCCTGGTCAGCGGGGGCAACCGCACACCGGGGGCGCTCCAGGATGCGGGCGCCAAGATGGCCGCCTACCTCCAGGAGCTGGTCGCGCACAAGCGGGCGAACCCCGGTGACGACTTCTTCTCGGCCCTGGTGCACGCCGACGAGGACGGCGACCGGCTCGCCCCGATGGAACTCATCGCGATGGCGTTCCTGCTGCTGGTCGCCGGCCACGAGACGACGGTCAACCTGATCGCCAACGGCGTGCACCACCTGCTGCGCAACCCCGACCAGCTCGAGAAGCTGCGCGCCGACCGGTCGCTGCTGCCCGGCGCGGTCGAGGAGGTCCTGCGCTTCGAGAGCCCGGTCAACCAGGCCACGTTCCGCTACACCAACGAGGACGTGGAGCTGGGCGACGTGGTGATCCCGAAGGACAGCGTCGTGGTGGTGTCGCTGGCCGCCGGCAACCGCGACGGCTCCCGGTTCCCGGACCCGGACCGGTTCGACGTGACCCGGCAGGCGGCCGGGCACCTGGCGTTCGGCCACGGCATCCACTACTGCCTGGGCGCGCCGCTGGCCCGGATGGAGGGCGAGATCGCCATCGGGTCGCTGCTGGACCGGTTCGACGTGGAGCCCGCCGCGGACCCGGACTCGCTGCGGTGGCGGGACGGCACGCTCATCCGCGGCCTGGAATCGCTGCCGGTTAGCCTGACTCCCCGTGGAGCGCGATGAGCTGCTGAAGCTGGACCGGGCGCACGTCTGGCACCCGTACGGCCCGATGCCGGGCACCCACGAGCCGCTGGTCGTCTCCTCGGCCGAGGGTGTCCGGCTCCGGCTGGACGACGGGCGCGAGCTGGTCGACGGCATGTCGTCGTGGTGGGCCGCGATCCACGGCTACCGGCACCCCGTGCTGGACGCGGCGGTGCGCGACCAGCTCGGCCGGATGAGCCACGTGATGTTCGGCGGCCTCACCCACGAGCCCGCGGTGGCGCTGGCCGCGCGCCTGGTCGAGATCACGCCCGAGCCGTTGCGGCACGTGTTCCTGTGCGACTCCGGGTCGGTGTCGGTCGAGGTCGCGGTCAAGATGGCGCTGCAGCACTGGCGCTCGCGCGGGCGACCGGAGAAGCGGCGGCTGCTGACGTGGCGCGGCGGGTACCACGGCGACACGTTCCAGCCGATGTCGGTGTGCGACCCGGAGGGCGGGATGCACGCCCTGTGGCGGGGCGTGCTGCCCGAGCAGGTGTTCGCGCCCGCGCCGCCGCGCGAGCTGGAGACCGCGTACGTGCAGGAGCTGGCGGACCTCGTCGAGCGGCACGCCGGCGAGCTGGCCGCGGTGATCGTGGAGCCGGTGGTGCAGGGCGCGGGCGGCATGCGGTTCCACGACCCTCGCTACCTGCACGTGCTGCGGGAGCTGACGCTGGCCAACGACGTGCTGCTGATCTTCGACGAGATCGCCACGGGCTTCGGGCGCACCGGCGAGCTGTTCGCCGCCGACCACGCCGGCGTCAGCCCCGACATCATGTGCGTCGGCAAGGCGTTGACCGGTGGCTACCTGTCCCTGGCGGCGGCCCTGTGCACGCCCGCGGTGGCCGACGGCATCTCGCGCGGCGAGGTGCCGGTGCTGGCGCACGGGCCGACGTTCATGGGCAACCCGCTGGCCTCGGCGGTCGCGCTGGCGTCCACCGATCTGCTGCTGGCGCAGGACTGGCGGTCGTCCGTGCGGCGGATCGAGGAGGGGCTGCGGTCGGGCCTCGCGGGGGCGCGCGGCGACGTGCGGGTGCTCGGCGCGATCGGCGTGGTGCAGCTGGACCACCCGGTGGACGTGGCCGCCGCCACCGCGGCGGCCGTCGACCGCGGCGTGTGGCTGCGCCCGTTCCGCGACCTGATCTACACCATGCCGCCGTTCATCAGCACGGACGACGACGTGGCCGCGATCGCCGACGCCGTCGTCGCCGCGGCCGAGGCGTCACAGGCGCAGCAGCGTTGAGCCCCACACCAGCAGCAGCACGGCGTAGCCGACGCAGATCCACCCGATGGCCTGGTGGCTCGGCTCGCCCCTGCGCCGGGCGAGCTTGGTGACCAGCAGCCACCAGCCCAGGGCCACCACGCCGACCGCCAGGGGGGCGGCGACCACGCCGTACGCGCCGGCGTACACGCCGGCCCAGAAGTCCACCGGCAGGCTGATGCCGTCGGCGTAGCCGGTCGGGACGCACAGCGCGGCGACCGCGCTCCACACCCACGCGACGGTCCGCAGGCGGCGCACCGCTTCCGGTTTCGCCGTGTCGTGGTTGACGGCGTAGACGCCCCACGCCAGGAACGCGCCGCCGCCGAACAGCCACCCGGTCACCGTCGACACGACCGGCACCGGGCCGACGACCGCGCCGACGGCGGGGAACACCGTGCCCCACAGCAGCACGTGCCCGACGACCAGGAGCGCGATGCCGCCCAGGACGACGAGGGTCTGCACGCCGCCGCCCTGGCGCCGGAACCAGTTCCCCCGCGCGACCGGCTCGACCGCGGTGGTCCCGGCGACCGCGCGCCCGGTCCGCTGCCGACGCCGCTTGCGCCTGCCGCTCCGGCCCATGTCAGCCGTGGACCGCGGCGGCCAGCTCGGTGTCGGTCGGCTCCACCAGGACGCGGCCGTCGGGCAGCACGACCACCGGGATGTTCTTGCGCCCGCCGGCGATCTCGATCGCCTTGTCGCGAGCCGCGTCGTCGTGTTCGACGTCGACGTCGGTGAAGGGCACTTCGTGCTCCCGCAGCCACGCCTTCGCCCGCCGGCAGTCACCGCACCAGTTCGCCCCGTAGAGAACGATCTCACTCATAGCGGTGACTGTAGAACGCGGAGGTCCGCAACGCTCCGTGTAGGCATAGGGTGAGATTCCGTGAGCGTCCTCGTGATCACCGGCACGGGCACCGAGGTCGGCAAGACCGTGGTCGTCGCCGCCCTGGCGGCACTGGCCGCGGCCGACGGTCGACGGGTCGCCGTGCTCAAGCCCGCGCAGACCGGCATCGCCCACGGCGAACCGGGAGACCTCGCCGAGGTGGTCCGCCTCGCCGGGCCCGTCACCACCCGCGAGCTGCGCCGGTACCCGGAACCGCTGGCACCCGCCACGGCCGCGCGCCGGTCGGGCCTGCCCACCGTGCACCCCAGCGAGGTGGCCTCCGCGGCCGCGGCGCTGGACGAGACGCACGACCTGGTGCTGGTCGAGGGGGCGGGCGGGCTGCTGGTGCGGTTCGACGACCAGGGCTCGACCATCGCCGACGCGGCGTGGGCGCTCAACGCGCCGGTGCTGGTCGTCGCCCACCCGGGCCTGGGCACGCTGAACATGACCGCGCTGACGGCCGAGGCGCTGCTGCGCCGCGGCCTGGAGTCCGTCGGCGTCGTGGTCGGCCGGTGGCCCGCGAACCCGGACCTGGCCGCGCGGACCAACCTGGTCGACCTGCCCGAGGCCGCGGGCGCGCCGCTGCTGGGCGTGCTGCCGGACGGCGCGGCGGCGCTGGGCCGCGACGAGTTCGTGGAGGCGGCGCGGGACGGCCTGTCGCCGTGGTTCGGCGGCACGTTCGACCCGGAGAAGTTCGCCGCGCCGCACGCCTGCTGACGTCGTCCGCGCCGTGCTCGACCGAACCAGTGACGCACATCGCTGGGGTCCGCCGGGGTGAGTGCGGCAGACTGCACGACGGACCACCGCCGGAGTTGACGAGGGAGAAGTCGTGACCGCAGCCCCCGAACAGGTCGATGTCCTCGGCGTTGCCCGCGAGCAGGTGCTGGAGCAGGGCGTCGGGCTGTCCGAGGAGCAGGTGCTCGAAGTCCTGCGGTTGCCCGACGAGCGCATCCCGGAGCTGCTGGAGCTGGCGCACGCGGTGCGGATGCGCTGGTGCGGGCCCGAGGTCGAGGTCGAGGGCATCGTCTCGCTGAAGACCGGCGGCTGCCCCGAGGACTGCCACTTCTGCTCGCAGTCCGGGCAGTTCCCCTCGCCGGTGCGCTCGGCCTGGCTGGACATCCCCGGCCTGGTGCGGGCCGCCCGGCAGACCGCCGAGACCGGCGCGACCGAGTTCTGCATCGTCGCGGCCGTGCGCGGGCCGGACAAGCGGCTGCTGTCCCAGGTGCGCGACGGCATCAAGGCCATCCGCGAGGACGGCAACGACATCCAGATCGCGTGCTCGCTCGGCATGCTCACCCAGGAGCAGGTGGACGAGCTGGTGGAGATGGGCGTCCACCGCTACAACCACAACCTGGAGACGGCCCGCTCCCACTTCCCGAACGTGGTCACCACGCACTCGTGGCAGGAGCGGTGGGACACGCTGAAGATGATCCGCGCGGCCGGCATGGAGGTCTGCTGCGGCGGCATCATCGGCATGGGCGAGTCGCTGGAGCAGCGCGCCGAGTTCGCCGTGCAGCTCGCGGAGCTGGAGCCCGACGAGGTGCCGCTGAACTTCCTCATCCCCAACCCCGGCACGCCGTACGAGAACTACCCGGTGGTCGAGGGCCCGGAGGCGCTGCGGACGGTCGGCGCGTTCCGGCTCGCCCTGCCGCGCACGATCCTGCGCTTCGCCGGCGGCCGCGAGCTGACGTTCGGCGACCTGGGCGCGAAGCAGGGCATGCTCGGCGGGGTCAACGCGATCATCGTCGGCAACTACCTGACCAACCTCGGCAGGCCGGCGCAGGACGACCTCGACATGCTGTCCGAGCTGTCGATGCCGATCAAGGAACTGAGCAAGACGCTGTGACCACCGGGGTGGAGGCCGTGACGTACTGCGGGTTCTGCGGCAAGGCGCGCGCGGAGGGCGACCACTCCGCGTGCGCGTCCCGGTTGGGCGTGATCGACCCGCCCCGGTTCTGCGCCCAGTGCGCGCGCCGGATGGTGGTGCAGGTGACGCCCGCCGGGTGGACGGCCACGTGCAGCCGTCACGGCGAGATCACCTCCGCGCGGTAACCTGCCCTGCATCTGGTCACGGGTGCGGGGAGGTCGTCGGGTGGCGGAGCAACCGGTGGACGAGCGGGCGGCGTCCGTTCGCGTGCCACCCGCGCCGGCGTTCGAGCACTACTACGTGGTGCAGCGGCCGCGGGTCGTGGTGAAGCGCGACTTGCTCCCCGCGTTTTCCGTGCTGTCCGCGATCGCGTTGTCCGGCCTGCCCGCCGGATGGCTGTGGGCGTGGCTCGCGCCGCCGCAGAACGTGGTGGCGCAGCAGGACGGGTCGTTCATCCCGGTCACCGGCGAGAGCTACCACCGGCTCGACGGGCTGATGCTGTTCGTGCTGATCGGGCTGGCCGCGGGGTTGCTCACGGGCATCGCGGTGTGGCTGCTGCGGGAGCGGCGCGGCCCGGTGGTGATGCTGGCGGCCACGCTCGGCGCGCTCGTGGCGGCCTACCTGGCGCAGTCGACGGGCACCGGCGCGGCCGGCAGCCGGTACGCCCTGGACGCCGCACCCGCGGCCGGTGACGTCATCTCCCTGGCCCCCGTGCTGGAGACGTGGTGGGGCGTGCTGGCGTGGCCCCTGGGCACGGCGCTGGCGTACGGCTGCCTGGCCGCGTGGAACGGCCTGGACGACCTGGGCCGTCGGCTGGGCTAGCGGTACCGCCCCGGGCCGACCGGGGCGCGTCGTGGCGGAGCCGGGAGGTGTGCGGTCGCCGCGGTAGGGGACCACCCCGCGCGCAGGACGACGGGGGCCCGCCGCGGTGGCGGACCCCCGTCGTCGTCCCGACCTCAGGAGGGTTGCGAGGAAGCGGCGTACTCCCGCTCCCGCTCGCGCTCGTCCTCGGTGGTCTCGATCCGCTTCACGGCGTAGCGCAGCATCGGCGGCGCCATCAGCGACGTCACCACCGCGACCAGCACGACGATGGTGTAGCCGGCGGTGGTCAGCACCCCGAGCCGCAGGCCGACCATGGCCACGATCACCTCGATGACGCCGCGCGCGTTGAGCCCGGCGCCCAGGGCCAGGCCCTCCCAGTGGTTGAGCCTGCCCAACCGGGCGCCCAGGTACGCGCCGACGAACTTGCCGCAGATGGCGATGACCAGCACCACCGCCGCGGCCAGCAGCACCTGCGGCTCGGCCAGCAGCGTCAGGTCCATCCGCAGGCCCGCGGTGGCGAAGAAGATCGGCGCGAGCACGCCCATCACGAACGTCCGCAGCGGCGCGATCTTCGTCCGGTCGAGGATGCCCGAGGTGCTGATGAGGATGCCGCACAGGAACGTGCCGAAGATCGGCTCCAGACCCAGCGCGTGCGTGCCCGCCGCGCACGCCAGCAGCATCACGACCACGACCGCGATCGTCACCGCCGGGTCGGCCGACCTGTTGGCCATGGTCAGCCCGGCCTTCACCACCGGGCGGCCGACGAAGTAGGTCAGCGCCAGCACGGCGACCAGGCTGCCGATGGTCAGCGCCAGGTGCCCGGCGCGCAGGCCGGTGGTGGCCATCGCGGACACGACCGACAGCAGCGACCAGCCCACGATGTCGTCCACGGCCGCCGCGCCGATGGTGAGCTGACCGATGTTGCGGTGCAGGATGCGCAGCTCCACCAGCGTCTTCGCGATCACCGGGATGGCGCTCACGCACATCGCCACGCCGAGGAACAGCGCGAACACCAGGTCGCCCTTGCCGCCCGAGAGCAGCGCGGAGGGCAGCACGAGGCCCACGCCGACGCCGAGCACCAGGGGGATGAGCAGCCCGCCCAGGCTGACGTAGAGGGCGGTCCGGCCCTTGCGGCGCACCAGCTTCATGTCGATGTGCATGCCGGTGAAGCCGACCAGCAGCAGCACGCCGAGCTGGCCGACCGCGTCGAGCAGGTGGATCTGCTCGGCGTCGGCCGGGAACAGCCAGGTCGACAGGCCGGGCACGACGTGCGCGAGCAGCGACGGGCCGAGGATCACGCCCGCCGCCAGCTCGCCGACCACGGCGGGCATGTTGAGCCGGGTGGCCAGCTTGCCCAGCGCGAACGCGACGCCGAGCAGGACGGTGAGCTGGAGCAGGAAGACCAGCATCGGGTGGGCCCCGATGGGACTGGGCGGTGCCGCGAGCAGGGTCATCGGGGTTCCCTCCGGAATTTCGTCGTCCCGGAAGAGGTACGCGGCGGATCGGTCGAAGAAAAGGGGAGGAACGTTCGGTTCGCCGTATCGGTCAGCGGACGGTCAGCCGCAGGTCAGGGGCGCTCAGGCGGGCACCGAGGCCTTGTGCCGGTCGTAGCCGGGGTGGAACTTGCGCACGAGTCGGGAAGTCTCGGCGAAATCGAGTTGGCCGGACGTGGGCTCGTGGCCGATGAACGTGTAGGTGAGCCGCGAGCCGAGCGCGGGGAAGAAGATGCGGGACGCGGTACCGATTTCACCCATGGCGATCACCACCATTTCGGTGTCCTCGGAATCCACCAACAACGATGCCAGCACGCGGAGGTCGGCGCTCGCCGTCGCCATCGTGGAAATCTTCACCACGTCCGCGCCCGCCTCTTTCGCGGCACGTGCGGTCGCACGCAGCTCGCCGATTTCGGGAGTGCGGTCGAAATTGTGGTACGAGACGATCGCCAGCGCGTCGTTCGCGTGCGCGGCGGCGACCACGTCCGCCAGGACCTCCTGCGACGACAGCTCCACGTCCACGGCGTCGACCAGGGGTGCGACCTGCCGGAACAGCTCCAACCGCGCCGCTTCGCCGCCCTGCCAGCCGCCGCCCTCCGCCGCCGAGCGCACGGTCGCGAGCACCGGCAGGCCGGCGAACGCGCGCACCTGCCCCAGCACGTGGTCGACGTCGGTCCGCGAGAACCGGTCGATCCGCAATTCCGCGACGTCCACGCCCGCGGAACGCGCTTCCGCCGCGGCCCGCTCGTTGTCGTCGTCGGCGAAACTCACCGCGATCAGGGGCAGGTCGAGTTCCAGCAGCGCGCGCAGGGCGTTCACGCGCGGGATACTACACCGATCGGCCGACCGGATCAGTTGCGATGGGGCAGGTGGCCCAATTCCGACAACGGCGCGGGCACGGCGCTCAACGCGTCCAGAATGCCCGCCTCGCGGTGCAGCACCTTGCGCACCATTCGCAGTCGCCGCGCGGGCGAGGTCTCCTCCAGCAGCCGCTGGCGGTCCTCCAGCGTCAGCAGGCAGTCGCCCGCCAGGGAGTAGGCGAGGTCGGCCACCGGGGTGTCCGGACCGGGCGGTCGTCCCACGCTCTGGTACGCCGCCTGCCGGTACCGCCCGTGCGCCGCCCGGGCGCTCTCCGCCAGCAGCGGGAGCAGCGCCTCGACCTCCGGCGGCGCGGACGTGTCCGGCAGCCACTGCACCGTGGCGACGAGGTAGGGCGCGCTGTCCTCGTCCACCTCCAGCAGCCGGAACCGCCGATCGCCCCTCGTGGTGAGGTCGAACCGCCCGTCCGGCAGCCGGCGCGCCTCCTGCAGCACGGCCGCGCAGCCGACCTCGGCCAGCGCCTGGACGTTCTCCGCGCCGACCTCCCAGCCCTGCTTGATCGACACCACGCCGAACGTCCGCTCGGGCACCGCGCCCGTCACCAGGTCGACGGTCAGCTGCCGGTAGCGCGGCTCGAACACGTGCAGCGGCAGGGACGCCCCGGGCAGCAGCACGGTACCCAGCGGGAACAGGGGGAGCGTCGTGGTCACGGACTCAAGCTACGGGTGGACGGTGGTCGCAGCACGGCGAACGGGTCGGTGACCCGCATCTCCCCGGACACGAACCGGAACAGCGCGGCCGGCCTGCCGCCGGACGGACCGGGCTGCACGGTGCCGCCGGTCGGCTCCAGCAGCCCGCGCCGCGACAGCACGCGCTGGAGGTTGGTCGCCGAGACCTGGTAGCCGAGGGCGGCGGAGTACAGCGACCGCAGGGCGGAGATGGTGAACTCCGGCGGCGCGAGCGCGAAGCCCAGGTTCGTGTAGGACAGCTTGGACGTGAGCCGGCTGCGGGCGCGGCGGCAGATGGCCTCGTGGTCGAACGCGGTCGCGGGCAGCGCGTCCACCGGGTGCCACCCGGTGTCCGACGGCACCACCGGGTCGATGTGCGAGGGGACCAGGCCGAGGAACGCCGTGGCGACCACCCGGCGCGGCCCCGGCACGCGCTCGGGGTTGCTGAACACGGCCAGCTGCTCGACGTGTGACAACTGTCGCACGTCGACTTTTTCGGCCAGTTGGCGGCGGATCGACGCCTCGACGTCCTCCTCGTCGCCGAGCCCGCCACCGGGCAGTGACCAGCGGCGGGCGTGCGGTTCCCGGGCCCTTTCCCACAGCATGACCTGGAGTGACCCGGCTCTCACCTGGAGCACCGCTGCCAGCACTTCGTGACCCGCCAGTCCCACTCGGCTGATACTATCGGCCACGTTTTCGACCGATAGGCGAAAACCTGGCTCAAGGGAGGAACCCATGGTCGCTACCGCCTACGTGGAGCGAACCTCGGACGGCGCCTACGACGGGATCGCGCCGGACGCCGCGTGGCGCGCCGAGGTGCTGGAGCTGGCCCGCCGGCGGGACGCGGTCATCCTCGCGCACAACTACCAGCTGCCCGAGATCCAGGACATCGCCCACCACACCGGCGACTCGCTGGCGCTCAGCCGCATCGCGGCCGCGAGCGACGCGTCGACGATCGTGTTCTGCGGCGTGCACTTCATGGCCGAGACGGCGAAGATCCTCGCCCCGCACAAGACGGTCCTCATCCCGGACGAGCGGGCGGGCTGCTCGCTGGCCGACTCGATCACCGGCGAGCAGCTGCGCGCGTGGAAGGCCGAGCACCCCGGCGCGGTCGTCGTCTCCTACGTCAACACGACCGCCGAGGTGAAGGCGGAGACCGACATCTGCTGCACCTCGTCCAACGCGGTGGACGTCGTGCGGTCGATCCCCGCCGACCGGGAGGTGCTGTTCCTGCCGGACCAGTTCCTCGGCGCGCACGTCAAGCGCGAGACCGGCCGGGAGAACCTGCGGATCTGGGCCGGCGAGTGCCACGTGCACGCCGGCATCAACGGCCCGGAGCTGGCCGAGCGCGCGGCCGCGAACCCGGACGCCGACCTGTTCATCCACCCCGAGTGCGGCTGCGCCACCTCGGCGCTCTACCTCGCGGGCGAGGGCACCGTCCCGGCGGAGAAGGTGAAGATCCTCTCGACCGGCGACATGATCACCGCCGCGCGGCGGACCAGCGCGAAGTCGGTGCTGGTGGCGACCGAGATCGGCATGCTGCACCAGCTCCGCCGGGCCGCGCCGGAGATCGACTTCCGCGCGGTGAACGACCGGGCGTCGTGCCGCTACATGAAGATGATCACCCCGGCCGCCCTGCTGCGCGGGCTGCGCGAGGGCAAGGACGAGGTGCACGTGGACCTGGAGACCGCGAAGCGGGCGCAGGGCGCGGTGCAGCGGATGATCGAGATCGGGCAGCCCGGCGGCGGCGAATGAGCACGCCGCTGTGGGAGGCGCGGGCCGACCTGCTGGTCGTCGGCACGGGCGTGGCCGGTCTGACGGCGGCGCTGCGCGCGCGTGAGCTGGGCCTGCGGGTGCTGGTGGTGACCAAGGCCGCCGGCGCGGACGGCAACACCCGGTGGGCGCAGGGCGGCGTGGCGGTGGTGCTGCCCGGCGAGCACGACGAGGGCGACTCGGTCGAGGCGCACGTCCGCGACACGCTGGTCGCCGGCGCCGGGCTGTGCGACGAGACGGCGGTCGCGGCGATCATCGCCGGCGGGCCGGCGGCGGTGGCGCGGCTGCGCGAGCGGGGCGCGGTGTTCGACGCCGCGCCGACCGGCGGGCTGGCCCGCACCCGCGAGGGCGGGCACAGCGCGTTCCGCGTGGTGCACGCGGGCGGTGACGCGACCGGCGCCGAGGTCGAGCGCGCCCTGCTCGCGGCGGCGTCCGACGGCCGCGTGCCGGTGCTGGAGGACCACGTCGCGGTGGACGCGGTGCGCACGCCGCTGGGCCAGGTGTGCGGCCTGCTGGTGCTGGACGGCAACGGCGTGCCGGGCGTGCTCGGCGCGCCCGCCGTGCTGCTGGCCAGCGGCGGCCTCGGCCAGCTCTACCAGGCCACGTCGAACCCGGAGGTGGCCACCGGCGACGGCCTGGCGCTGGCGCTGCGCGCGGGCGCGGTGGCGGCGGACGTCGAGTTCGTGCAGTTCCACCCGACCGTGCTCTACACCGGGCGCGGGGCGCGCGGCCGCTGCCCGCTGGTGACCGAGGCGGTGCGCGGCGAGGGCGCGGTGCTGGTCGACGCCACCGGCGCGCGGGTCATGCGGGGCGTGCACCCGCTGGAGGACCTGGCACCGCGCGACGTGGTGGCCGCCGCGATCACCCGGCACGTGGCGGGCGCTCCGGGCGGTGTGGACGACCACGTGTTCCTCGACGCCACGGGCATCTCCGACTTCGCGCGCCGGTTCCCGACCGTGCACGCGGCCTGCCTCGCGGCGGGCGTCGACCCGTCGGCCGAGCCGATCCCGGTCGCGCCCGCGGCGCACTTCGCGTGCGGCGGTGTCGTGTCCGACGTGGACGGGCGCACGGGCGTGACCGGGCTGTACGCGGCGGGCGAGGTGGCCCGTACGGGGCTGCACGGCGCGAACCGCCTGGCGTCCAACAGCCTGCTCGAGGGCCTGGTGGTCGGCACGCGCGCGGCCGAGGCGGTCGCGACGGACCTGGCGCTGGGCGTGCTGGCCCGCCCGTCGGCGGCGGCCACCGCTGAGCTGCCGACCGCGCCGGTCGCGGACCGGGACTCGTTGCAGCGCGTGATGTCCCGGTACGCGGCGATCGGCCGGGACGCCGAGGGGCTGGCCGTGGTCGGCTCGGTGCTCGACCTGTCCACCGCGGACCGCACGCTGGACAGCCGGGCGCTGGTCGAGGACGCGGCGCTCACCGTGGCCGCGCGGGCGCTGATCGCGGCGGCGGCGCGGCGCGAGGAGTCGCGCGGCTGCCACGTGCGCACGGACTTCACCGAGCGGGACGACGTGGCGTGGCAGCGCAGCCAGGTCGTCCGGCTCAACCCGTCCGGCCAGCCGGTGCTGGCCGATCCCGCGGTGGCGAGGGGAGTGGCGTGACCATGGACCTGGACCTGGACCTGGACCTGGCCGACGCGCGGCGCGTGATCGCGACCGCCCTCGAAGAGGACCTGCGGTACGGCCCGGACGCGACGACCGAGGCGACCGTGCCGGCCGACGCGGTGGCCGTGGCGGAGCTGACGCCCCGCGCGGCCGGCGTCCTGGCGGGCATCCCGGTGGCACTGGAGGTGTTCCGGCAGGTCGCCGACGTGGAGGTGCTGGAGCGGCGGCACGACGGCGACAAGGCCGTGCCGGGCGAGCCCGCGCTGGTGCTGCGCGGGCCGGTGCGCGGCCTGCTCACCGCCGAGCGCACCGCGTTGAACCTGCTGTGCCACCTGTCCGGCGTGGCCACCCTCACCGCCGCGTGGGTCGACGCGGTCGCGGGCACCGA
This sequence comes from Actinosynnema sp. NPDC053489, assembly GCF_044544865.1. Classification (NCBI taxonomy): domain Bacteria; kingdom Bacillati; phylum Actinomycetota; class Actinomycetes; order Pseudonocardiales; family Pseudonocardiaceae; genus Actinosynnema; species Actinosynnema sp. NPDC053489. The sequence goes on from NZ_JBITXT010000008.1 coordinate 321,898, forward strand.
AGCGCGGGTGCGCGACTCCCGCAAGACCTTGCCGGGCCTGCGCCTGCTGGAGAAGTACGCGGTCCGCTGCGGCGGCGGCGTCAACCACCGGCTCGGCCTCGGCGACGCTGTGCTGATCAAGGACAACCACGTGCGGGCCGCCGGTTCGGTGCGGGCGGCGCTGGCCGCCGTGCGGGCCCGCGCCCCGCACCTGGCGTGCGAGGTCGAGGTCGACTCGCTGGACCAGCTCGACGAGGCCGTCGCCGAGGGCGCGCGGCTCGTGCTGCTGGACAACTTCACCCCGGCCGAGTGCGCCGAGGCGGTGCGCCGGGCGGGCGGCGTCGAGCTGGAGGCGTCCGGCGGGCTCACCCTGGACGTGGCCCGGGCCTACGCCGAGACCGGCGTGGACTACCTGGCCGTCGGCGGCCTCACGCACTCCGCCCCGGCGCTGGACCTGGGGCTCGACCTGCGCTGAGCCGGACGGGAGCGCGCCCGCGCCAGGGGCATCGGCGCGGGCGCGCCCCGTTCAGGAGTCGCGCCGCCCGGTGCGGTCGTCGCGCTCCACGTCCACCTGCTCCTTGCGCACGTCGCCGCGGACGTGCTCCTCCTCGGTCACGGTCTGCTTGTCCAGCCGGACCTTCTCGACGGGCTTGGTCGTCTTCTCCACCACCGGCTCCTGCCGGTGCAGCGTCACCTCGGTCTCCTCCTCGGCGAACGCCCGGTCGGTGGGCGCGCCCTCGGCGGGCTCGCGCACCACGCGGACCTCCTCGTGCGTCACCGGGACCGACACGTCCCTCTGCTCGGTGACGGTGTGCTTGACCAGCCGCACCCGGCCCGCCTCGACCTCGCGCGTGCTGATGTCCAGCTCTTCCTCGTAGCGGGTCACCGAGCCGTCGTCACGGGTGCGGTGCTTGCCGCCCTGCCCGGTCGTGCCGGTCTGCCCGGTCGTGCCGGCCTGCCCGCTCGTGCCTGCCCGGCCGCCGGTGACGGCCTGGCCGCGCCCCTCGGGCCGGGTCTCGCCGGGCGCGCCGCCGCCGCGCATCTCGCCGCGGGTCAGCCCGGACGTCCGGCCCGCGCCGGGCATCGGCATGGGCTTGGTCTCGTCGCGCCCGCGGTTCGGCAGCTTGTCGTGGTCCCCGGAGCGGTGGGACGGGATCAAGCCGTAGTAGGAGTACAGCTCGTCCTGCTGCTGGTCGGACATGTGCTGGTCGGACACGTCGATCCGGGGCGCGTCCTTGACCTGCTGCTTGTCCACCGGCACGGTGATGACGCCGTTGCCCAGGGTCGCGTCCTGGATCGGGACGAACGACTCCTTGAGGCCGAACAGCCCGGTGTGCACCGAGGCCCACATGGGCGTGCCGTCCCGGTCGTCGAGCCACACCTGCTTCACGGAGCCGATGCGCTCGCCGTGCTCGTCGATCACCTCGCAGTCGTACAGGCGGTCCACTTCGGCCTGGTTGATCATGGCCGGGTCCCTTCGCGTTGCGGTTGTGGTCCCGCAAAGGGCTTCCCGACGTGAAGGGCCGCCTATTCGGCGGCCACCCGTTCGTGTGAGGCAACGTCCTGCGAAAGGGATTCAGAGTCGCCGATTCACGAGGACGGGCAGCGATTCCCTCGTGCGCGTGACACTCTCCGTGTCCACTTCGGCCAGGAGTTGGCCGGGCTCGCCCGCCAACCGCCCGACCACCTTGCCCAGCGGGGACGCGACCGTGCTGAAGCCGATGCCGGTGGGGGCGCCGCCGTGGTCGACGCCCGGGTCGGCCTGCCCGCAGGCCAGCACCCACGACGTGCAGTCCAGCGCGCGGGCTCGGACCAGCAGCTCCCACTGCTCCCGCTTGCCCGGTCCCGCGCCCCACGACGCGCAGACCAGCACGGCCGTCGCGCCCCGGTCGGCCAACGCCCGGAACAGCTCCGGGAACCGCACGTCGTAGCAGGTGGCCAGGCCGAACGCGACGCCGTCCACCTCGACCACCACCGGTTCGGAGCCCGGGGCGACCGTGCGCGACTCGGTGAAGCCGAACGCGTCGAACAGGTGGATCTTGTCGTAGCCGAGGTGGTGGCCGCCGCCGGTGACCAGCAGCGTGTTCGCCACCCGGCCGTCGGGAGCCGGCGTGAACATGCCGGCCACGACGACCACGCCGTGCTCGTCGGCCAGGTCGCGCACCGCGCTCGCCCACGGGCCGTCCAGCGGCTCGGCCACCGGGCCGAGGGGCACGCCGAACCGGCACATCGCGGCCTCGGGGAACACGACCAGGCGCGCGCCGCCGGCCGCCGCGCGCTTCGTCTCCGACCGCAGCAGGTCGAGGTTCGCCGCCGGGTCGCTGGACGAGGTGATCTGGCAGAGGGCGACACGCATGCGGCCCACTCTAGGTAGTGTCGGGTCTCGTGCGCTCCCTCCTGCCCCCGCTCGTGGTCGCCGCCCTCCTCGCCGCCGCGGGGTGCACGGGCACCACGACACCGAGCGCGGAGGGCACGTCGGACAACAGCGCCCTGGTGCTGGCCGACCCGGTCGAGCCGACCTCGCTGAACCCGCTGCTCGGCTACGGCCGGGAGGGCGTGTCGAAGCTGTACGACGGGCTGGTCGAGCACCGCGCCGACGGCTCCGTGCGGCCCCAGCTCGCGGCGCGGGCGCCCACGCCGGCCGCCGACGGCCTGAGCTGGACGGTGTCGCTGCGCGAGGGCGTGACGTTCAGCGACGGCACGTCGTTCGGGCCCGAGGACGTGGTGGCCACCTACCGGGCGCTGCTGGACCCGGCGGCGGGCTCCACCGAGCGGGCCGCGTACGCCGAGCTGACCGGGGTGGAGCAGCTCGACGTGCACACGGTCCGCTTCACGCTGGCCCGGCCGTGGGCGGCGTTCCCGCACGCGCTCGTGCTCGGCATCCTGCCCAGCGAGGCGCTCGGCGGGCCGCTGCGCGACGTGCGGCCGGTCGGCACCGGCCCGTACAAGCTGGTGGAGTGGCGCAAGGGCGACCGGCTGGTGCTGGAGGCCAACCCGTCCTACTTCGGCGGCGAGCCGGAGATCCGCAAGCTGACCGTCGTGTTCGTGCCCGACGACAACACCCGCGCGCAGCGGATGCGGGCGGGTGAGTTCGACGGCACGGAGCTGCCGCCGCGGCTGGCCGCGTCGTCCGGCACGGCCAACGGCATGACGGTGCTCACGCACCGCAGCGCCGACCTGCGCGCGGTCACGCTGCCCGGCGGTCCGGTGACCGGTGACGGCGCGATCCGGATGGCGCTGAACCACGCCGTCGACCGCGAGGGCATGGTCGACAACCTGCTCGGCGGCAAGGGCTCGGCGGCGAGCACGCCGGTGCCCGACGCGCTGCCCGAGTTCGTGGAGACCGGGGCCGGGTTCGCCCACGACAAGGCGCTGGCCGAGCTGCTGCTGGACCAGGCGGGCTGGCTGCGCGGCCCGGACGGCGTGCGGACCCGCGACGGCGTGGCCGCCCGGTTCACCCTGATGTACCCGATCGGCGACGTGGTGCGCGCCGACCTGGCCACCGCGTTCGCCGCGGACGCGAAGGCGGTCGGCATCGACGTGCAGCTCGCCGGGCTCGGCTGGGACGCGGTCACGCCGAGGCTGGGCGCGGACGCGCTGCTGCACGGCGGCGGCACGCCGTTCGACCCGGACCTGATGACCTACCGGTCGCTGCACACGCCCAACCCGTGGGGCTACTCCAACCCGCAGGTCGACGCCGCCCTGGACGTCGGCCGCACGCTGCTGGACCCGGCGCAGCGGGCGGCGGCGTACAAGCAGTTCCAGCGCGCCTACGCGGCCGCGCCCGGCATGGTGGTGCTGGCCGCGGTGCAGCACACGTACGTGGTGCGGGAGAACTGGAACGGCTACCAGGAGGTCGTCGACCCGCACGTGCACGGCGCGCTGTCGTGGGGGCCGTGGTGGAACCTGGAGAAGTGGACGCCCCGCTAGGTCAGCGCGCCAGGTCCCACACGACGACGTCGAGCGTGGTCGAGGGGTCCAGCGGGTCGCGCGGCGACGTGCCCGTCACCACGGCGTGGCCGACCCGGCCGCCGCGGGTGGTGAAGCAGAACGCGTTGCCGACGCGGCTGGACGCCCTGGTGATCCCGGCGGTGGCGTTCAGCAGCTCGGCGCACCGGGCCTGGTCCGGCACGGCATCGTCCGGCAGGTCGGCCACCTTGTCGCTGGTCACGGTGGTGGCGTCGCCGTAGGCGAGGTCGCCCAGGCTGGACCCCTCGCGCGGCGGTGGCTGGTCGAAGAACCACCCGCTCCCCGGGCCGCCGTCGCCGCGCACCTTCACCGTGCCCTGCCACAGCACCTCGACCGGCGCGGGCGTCGGCCTCGGGCGCGGCGGCTTCGGCGCGGTGGTGGTCGGTGCGGGTTCGGTGGGCGAGGGCTCGGTGGGTGCGGGTTCGGCCGGCGGCGGTTCGGCGGTCGTGGTGGTCGGCCGGGTGATGGTCGGGCGCTCGGCCGCCGCGGTCGTGGTGGTGGTGACCGCGGCGACGGGATCGGGGGTGGACCCGCCACCGGCCAGCGCGGCCCACGTGACCGCGCCGGCCAGCGCGAGCGCCGCGCCCGTGACGAGCGCGAGGTAGAGCTGCGGCGGGTGGTTGAGGACCAGCCGGCCGATCCGGCCCGCCAGCACCGCGTTGCGCACGTGGCCCGCGTCGAGGTCGTTCCTGGTGGCCGAGGGGTCGCCGTCGTCCCGCCCACCGGTCATCGCACCGCTCCGCTCTCGCCACGTCCCTGCGACATGGTGTACACGAGGAAGGGCAGTGGGCCGACCGGAACCGCCGGACCGGCCAGGAGCACCGGAGGTCGACCGTGCGCAACCCGATCTTCCTCGACTCGGCCGGCTCGTCCCTGCCGCCGCGGGAGGTGCTGGACGAGGTGATCGGCCACCTGCGGCGGGAGGCGGAGGTCGGGGGGTACGTCGCCGCGCGCGAGCGGCAGGACGACCTCGACGACGGGTACCGGGTGTTCGCCGAGCTGCTGGGCGCGGAGCCGGACGAGGTGGCGTTCACCGACAGCGCCACCCGCTCCTGGCTGACCGCGTTCGACGCCGTGCCGCTGGCCGCGGGCGACCGGGTGCTGTTCAGCGAGGCCGAGTACGCGGGCGCGGCGATCCCGATCCTGCGCCGGGCCCGGGAGGTGGGCGCGACCGCCGAGGTGGTGCCGTCCGACGCGTCCGGGCAGGTGGACGTGGCCGCGCTGCGGGAGCTGCTGGACGAGCGGGTCAAGCTGGTGTCGCTGGTGCACGTGCCGACCAACAGCGGCCTGGTGAACCCGGCGCGCGAGGTCGCCGAGGCCGCGCACGAGGTCGGCGCGCTGGTGCTGCTGGACGCCTGCCAGTCCATCGGGCAGCTGCCGGTGCGCGCGGACGAGCTGGGCGTCGACCTCATCACGGGCACCGGGCGCAAGTGGCTGCGCGGACCGCGCGGCACCGGCGTGCTGGTCGTGCGCCGGGAGGCCGCCGCCCGCCTGCGACCGCGGCTGATCGACCTGCACGGGGCCGAGTGGACCGCGCCGGGGGAGTTCCGGCTGCGCGAGGACGCGCGGGTGCACGAGATCTGGGAGTCGAGCGTCGCCGACCGGCTCGGCCTGATCGCCGCCGCGAGGTACGCGCTGGCCAGGGGCGTCGACGTGATCGAGCGGGAGGTCGGCGAACGCGCCCGGCGGCTGCGCGGGGGACTGGCCGCGCTGCCCGGCGTCGCGGTGCGCGACCCGGGCGTGCGCAAGGCGGGCATCGTCACGTTCACCGTGGACGGGGTGCCCGCGTCCGAGGTGCGCGACCGGCTGGCCGACGAGGGCGTCACGGTCACCGTGAGCACCGCGTCGTCCACGCTGCTGGACATGACCCGGCGCGGGCTCGCCGAGGTGGTGAGGGCCTCGCCCCACTACTTCGTCGAGCCCGCGCAGGTCGATCAGGCCGTGGCGGCCGTCAGCAGGTGCGCCCCGTGATGCGCGGGAGGCAGTCGGAGTAGTCCAGGAACAGCTGCACCGCGGTGTCGTTGCGCGTGGTCTGCGTGGCGATCTGCGTGTCCCGCGGGTAGAAGCCGCTGGTGCCGCTCGCCGACGCCGGGTACATCTCGAACGTGTAGCTCCAGATCTTGTGCTGGGCCCACATCCAGTCGTCCACGCTGCCGTCGGTGATGTAGAGGTCGCTGGCCTGCTGCGGGGTGTAGCCGTTCAGCGACGCCATCTGCCGGCCCATGGTCTGGTACACGTTGGCCTGGGTGGCGTCCAGGCCCGCGGCGGTGTCGTTGTAGGTGTAGCCGTACGGCCACAGGATCAGCTCGGAGTACGTGTGCCAGTCGATGTGCGTCTTGATCTGCTGGACGCCGCCGACCACGCGGGTGCCGACGAAGTCCCGGACGCGGGCGGTCTCCGGCGCGGAGAACGCCGACGGGCCGCGGTAGGTCTCGCTCGACCCGCTGCCGCTGGAGCCGCCGCAGCAGCCCCACTGGTAGCCCCAGTTGCGGTTGGGGTCGGTGCCGGTGGAGGTGGAGTTCGGCTGCCGGTTCTTGCGCCAGGCGCGGAACGAGCCGGTCGCGATGTCGTACTCCGCGCCGTCGGGGTTGACGCTGGGGATGACCCAGATCTCCCGGCTGTCGACCGTGTTCTTGATGGCCGAGTTGGACGCGTAGTTGTCCGTGTACCGCTTGATGATGTGCAGGCACATCTCCACGGTCAGGTGCTCCCGGGCGTGCTGGTTGCAGGTGAACAGCACCTCGGGCTCGGACTCGTCGACCGTCGGGTTGTCGCTGATCTTCAGCGCCCACAGGTCGCGGTTCTCGTACGACTTGCCGATGCTGCGCAGCGTGACCAGGTTCGGGTGGTCGGCCACGGTCTGGTTCAGCTCGGCGACCATCTCGGCGTAGTTGTGGTAGCCGGTGTAGCCCGACGGGAAGTCCAGGGTGCCGAGCTGGGGGTCGGCGAAGTCCGCCTTGCCCAGGCCCGCGAGCTGCGCGTCCGCGTCACCGGTGCTCTTCACCGGCAGGCCCGTGGCCCGCAGCAGCCACTGCTGGCGGGGCTCCGCGATGACGGTGAGGGTGTCGCCGCTCTGGCCGAGGATGTCGACGCCGGTCTTGGCGACCTTGGTCCGCGCCTCGGGCGTGGGTGCCGTGACCTCGAACACGGTCCGGTCGTGGGTTTGCGCGGTCGCCGGTTGCGCCGACCCGGGGTGCGCGGGGAGCACCAGGGCCACGCTCGCGAACAGCGCGGCGGCCACAAGGCCGCGCCGCTTGGTGAACATCGAGCCTCCATCATCAGCAGGGTTTGCGACGGAGCTGAGCGATCGGGCAGGGAGAGCCCACACAGCGTCGCTCGCCGCTCACCGGTCGAGGTAGCCGCCGTTTGTCGGGTTCCCCACCGGGGTGCGGGGTGACAGTTGACGGAATTGGCGACGCCTTACCCTTGAGGGCATGCTCAGCCGCATCGACCTGCGAGGTCGGGTCCCGTCAGCCGCCGAACTGCGCGCCGCGCTGCCGCGCGCCGAGGTCGACGTGGACGCGGTGCTGCATCAGGTCCGCCCGCTGGTGGAGGACGTGCGCGACCGGGGCGTGGCGGCCGTGCTGGAGCACGGCGAGCGGTTCGACAAGGTGCGCCCCGAGTCCGTCCGCGTGCCCGCCGCCGAGCTGGAGCGCGCGCTGGCCGAGCTGGACCCGGCCGTGCGGGCGGCGCTGGAGGAGTCCGTCTCCCGGGCCCGCAAGGTGCACGCCGACCAGCGCCGGGTCGACACGACGACCCGGGTCGTGCCCGGTGGCACGGTCACCGAGCGCTGGGTGCCGGTCCCCCGCGTCGGCCTCTACGCGCCCGGCGGCCTGGCCGTCTACCCGTCCAGCGTGGTCATGAACGTGGTGCCGGCCCAGATCGCCGGCGTCGGGTCGCTGGTCGTGTGCTCGCCGCCGCAGGCGGAGTTCGGCGGGCTGCCGCACCCGACGATCCTGGCCGCCGCCGCGCTGCTGGGCGTGACCGAGGTGTGGGCGGTGGGCGGCGCGCTCGCCGTCGCGCTGCTCGCGTACGGCGGCACGGACACCGACGGCTCCGCCCTGGAGCCGGTCGACCTGGTCACCGGGCCGGGCAACATCTACCTGACCGCCGCCAAGCGGCTGCTGCGCGGCCTGATCGGCATCGACTCCGAGGCCGGGCCGACCGAGATCGCCATCCTGGCCGACGACACGGCCGACCCGGTGCACGTGGCCGCGGACCTGATCAGCCAGGCCGAGCACGACACGCTGGCCGCGAGCGTGCTGGTCACCACGTCGGAGGCCCTGGCCGACGCCGTCGACGCCGAGCTGGACCGCCGGTCCGGCGCGACCAGGCACAGCGAGCGGGTGCGCACGGCGTTGCAGGGCAAGCAGTCGGGCACCGTGCTGGTGTCGAGCCTGGACGAGGGGCTGCGGGTGGTGGACGTCTACGCCGCCGAGCACCTGGAGGTCCAGACGGCCGACGCCCGCGAGGTCGCCGCCCGCGTGCGCGCCGCCGGCGCGATCTTCGTCGGGCCGCACTCCCCGGTGTCGCTCGGCGACTACTGCGCGGGCTCCAACCACGTGCTGCCCACCGGCGGCTGCGCCCGGCACTCGTCGGGGCTGTCGGTGCAGACCTTCCTGCGCGGCATCCACGTGGTGGACTACGGCGAGGACGCGCTGCGCGAGGTCGCGCCGCACGTCGTGGCGCTGGCGAACGCCGAGGACCTGCCCGCGCACGGCGAGGCCGTGACGGCGAGGTTCGGCGGATGAGGCCCCTCGGCGACCGGGTGGAGCTGAGCGACCTCCCCCTGCGGGAAGACCTGCGCGGGCGCACGCCCTACGGCGCGCCGCAGCTCTACGTGCCCGTGCGGCTGAACACGAACGAGAACCCGTACCCGCCCACGCCCGCCCTGGTGGAGGACGTGGTGCGGGAGGTGGCGGCGATCGCGGGCGAGCTGCACCGCTACCCCGACCGGGACGCGACGGCGCTGCGCGAGGACCTGGCCGGCTACCTGTCCTCGTCCACGGGCGTGCCGCTGACCTCGGCGAACGTGTGGGCGGCGAACGGGTCGAACGAGGTGCTCCAGCAGATCCTCCAGGCGTTCGGCGGGCCGGGCCGCACGGCGCTGGGCTTCGAGCCGTCGTACTCGATGCACCCGATCATCGCGGCGGGCACCCGCACCGAGTGGGCCCCGACGCCCCGGCGCGAGGACTTCTCGCTGGACGTGGCCCGCGCGGCCGAGGTCATCGCCTCCCGCGCGCCGGACGTGGTGTTCGTGACCAGCCCGAACAACCCGACCGGGCAGAGCCTGCCGCCGGACGACCTGCGCGTGCTGGTCGAGGCCGCGCCCGGGGTGATCGTGGTGGACGAGGCGTACGCGGAGTTCTCGTCGCGGCCCAGCGCCGTCGCGCTGCTCGACGAGCACCCGGCGAAGCTGATCGTGAGCCGGACCATGAGCAAGGCGTTCGCGTTCGCGGGCGGCCGGCTGGGCTACCTCGCCGCCGCGCCCGCCGTGGTGGACGCGTTGCAGCTCGTGCGGCTGCCGTACCACCTGTCGGCGCTGACGCAGGCCGCGGCGCGGGCGTCGCTGCGGCACGCGCCCGAGACGCTGGGCTCGGTGGCGGAGTTGGCCGCCGAGCGCGACCGGGTGGTCGACTCGCTGGCGGGCCTCGGCTTCTCCGTGGTGCCCAGCGACGCGAACTTCGTCCTGTTCGGGTGGTTCGAGGACGCGCGCGCCACGTGGCGGTCGTACCTGGAGCGCGGTGTGCTGATCAGGGACGTCGGCATCGTCGGACATCTGCGGGTGACGGTCGGGACTCCCGAGGAGAACGACGCGTTCCTCGCGGCGAGCAAGGAGGTTGGCCGGTGAGCCGGGTCGGCAAGGTGGAGCGCACGACCAGGGAGTCGTCGGTGCACGTCGAGGTGGACCTCGACGGCACCGGGAAGGTCGAGGTCGACACGGGCGTGCCGTTCTACGACCACATGCTGACCGCCCTGGGCGTGCACGGGTCGCTGGACCTGGTCGTGCGGGCGACCGGCGACGTGCACATCGACGCGCACCACACCGTGGAGGACGTGGCGATCGTGCTCGGCCAGGCGCTGCGGGAGGCGTTGGGCGACAAGGCGGGCATCCGCCGGTTCGGTGACGCGTGGATCCCGATGGACGAGACGCTGGCGCACGCGGCGGTGGACGTGTCGGGGCGGCCGTACTGCGTGCACGTGGGGGAGCCGGAGCGGTTCCACACCTTCACCATCGGCGGCAACTACCCGTTCGTGCTGAACCGGCACGTGTTCGACTCGCTGGCGTTCCACGCGGGCATCGCGCTGCACGTGCGGGTCGAGTACGGGCGCGACCCGCACCACATCGCGGAGGCGCAGTTCAAGGCGGTCGCGCGGGCGCTGCGGGCGGCCGTGGAGCCGGACCCGCGCGTCGGGGGCGTGCCGTCGACCAAGGGCGTCCTGTAGATGCCGAAGGAGTACGTGGTCATCGGGCTGCTCGCGCTGGCCGGCTTCCTGGGCGGCGGCGTCTACAGCACCTGGAAGACGGCCCGCGGCCTGGCCGTCGTCCTGCTGGTCCTGACCCTGGTCTCCGTCGGCGCGGCCCTCGCCTGGCTCCTGTGACCCGAGCGTAGAACTCGACGGTCCCGAACGTAGGACTCACGCGACCTGGACGTAGGACTCTCGCGAGAGTCCTACGTTCGGAGCGCGAGAGTCCTGCGTTCGGAGCAGGTGAGTTCAACGTTCGGGCGCGGGATTGGCTGTCTGCGTATGGTTGGTCACATGTCGTCACCGGCCGAGGCCGCCACCACCGCCGGTCGACCCCGGGAACGGGCCGACGCCGCGCGCAACCGGGCCCGCGTGCTCGCCGCCGCCGAAGAGGTGTTCGCCGCAGCCGGTGGGTCGCACGGCGTCACGATGGAGGACATCGCACGGGCCGCGGGCGTGGGCCGGGCGACGCTGTACCGGCGCTACCCGGACACGACGTCGATCGCGCAGGCCCTGCTGGACGAGCACGAGGCCGGCATCCGCGACCGCATCCTCACCGGGCCGCCGCCGCTGGGCCCGGGCGCGCCGCCGGAGGAGCGGCTGGCCGCGTTCTACCGGGCGATGGTCGTGCTGCTCGAACGGCACCTGCACCTGGTGCTGGGCGCGGAGGCGGGTCGGGCGCGGTTCCGGGCCGGGTCCTACGGGTTCTGGCGGCGGCACGTGGCCTCGCTGGTGGACGGCGCGCCACCGGCCGTGGCGGACGCGCTGATGGCCCCGCTGGCGCCGGAGGTCTACCAGTACCAGCGGCACGTGCGCGGCCTCGGCCCGGACGAGGTCCTCGCGGGCCTCGACTGGCTCACGAGGCGTGTTCTCGCAGGTGGTTAGGCGGCACGGCGGCCGTCAGCCACACGCCGTTGGCGCTGACCCGGAACTCGTGCCCGTCGGCGGCCATGGCGGCGGCGTCGACCGCGAGCACCACCGGCCTGCCCCGGCGCGACCCGACCCGCACGGCCGTCTCCACCGTCGCCGACAGGTGCACGTCGTGCCGCGCCATCGGCCGCAGCCCATCGCGGAGGATGTCGGGCAGGAACCGGCTCACCGTCCCGTGGTACAGCTCGGCGGGTGGCTCGGCGACGGGCAGGTCCAGCGCCACCGGCACCGTGTGGCCCTGGTTGGCCCGGATGCGCCCGCCCTCGACCGCGAACCGCTGCTTGTCGTTGTCCGCCACCACCTCCAGCACCCGCGCCCGGGTGACGCCCAGGGCGCGCGCGAGGTCGTCCAGGTCGACCCACCCGGCCGCGTCGAGCGCCGGCCCGACCTCCTCCGGCGCGTGCCGCAGCACCTTGGACATCCGCTTGGACAAGCGGACCGCCCGCTCCTTCTCCCGCACGACCCCAGTGCACCACGGGGGACAACCGGTTTCAGGTGCCGCCCTCGACGGCCGGCTTGAGCTTGGGCGCGCCGGGCCCGTCGGCGGCCTGCTCGTCGTCGAAGTTGTGCAGGAAGCAGCTGCGCAGCGACAGGCACCCGCAACCGATGCACGACGTCAGCCGGTCGCGCAGCCGGCGCAGCGCGTCGATCCGCGCGTCCAGCTCGACCTGCCAGCTCGCCGACAGCCTGCTCCAGTCGGACTTGGTCGGCGTGCGGTTGTCCGGCAGGGTCGCCAGCGCCGCGTGCACGTCCTCCAGCGACAGCCCGACCCGCTGCGCGGTGCGGATGAACGCCAGCCGCCGCAGGACGTGCCGCGGGTAGCGGCGCTGGTTGCCCGCCGTGCGCTCGGAGGTGATCAGCCCCCGCTCCTCGTAGAACCGCAACGCCGTGTGCGGCACCCCGCTGCGCTCGGCCACCTGACCGATGGTCAACATCTCCGGCAACTTGCTCACCTGCGCATCTTATGGGTTGACCTCGACTTAAGTCGAAGTTGTTTCGTGGTGCCATGGCGGTCAGGGACAGAGCCGGCTTCGCGGACCTCCCCGCGTTGTTCCGGCGGATGACGGGTGACGAGAAGCACGAGTGGGCCGCGGCGTCCACGCTCGACGTGCTGTGGGTGCTCTACGACCGGGTGCTGGACGTCTCGCCGGACCGGGTGGACGACCCGGACCGCGACCGGTTCCTGCTGTCGAAGGGGCACGGTCCGATGGCGTACTACGCCGTGCTGGCCGCGAAGGGCTACCTCGAACCGTCCACGCTGGACAACTGGACGGCGTTCGAGTCGCCGCTCGGGCAGCACCCGGACCGCGTGCTGGTCAACGGGGTCGAGATCAGCAGCGGCTCGCTCGGCCACGGCCTGCCGATCGCCATCGGCACCGCGCTCGGCCTGCGCCTGCAACGCCGGACCGCGCGGACGTTCGTGCTGGTCGGCGACGCGGAGCTGGACGAGGGCAGCAACCACGAGGCGATCGCGCTGGCCGGGCGGCTCGGCCTGGACCGGCTGGTGACCGTGGTCGTCGACAACGCCTCCGGCACGCACGGCTGGCCCGGCGGGATCGCGAAGCGGTTCGAGGTCGAGGGTTGGCAGACCTCCGCGGTGGACGGGCGCGATCACGCGGCGCTGCACGCGGCGTTCACCCGGGAGCACCCGGGACGACCGCTCGCCGTGGTGGCGGAGGTCGACGGGGGGCGGCGGCGATGACCTCCATGCGGCAGGTGTTCGTGGAGACCGTCGAGGACGTGATGCGGCACGACGAGCGGGTCGCGGTCGTGCTGGCCGAGATCTCCCGGGACGCCTTCGCCCCGCACGAGCGGGTGATCAACGTCGGCATCCGCGAGCAGGCGATGGTGGGCGTGGGCGCGGGGCTGGCGCTGAGCGGGTTGCGGCCCGTGGTGCACACCTACGCGCCGTTCCTGGTCGAGCGGCCGTTCGAGCAGATCAAGCTCGACTTCGGCCACCAGGACCTGGGCGGGGTGCTCGTCAGCGTCGGCGGCTCGTACGACGACCCGGCGTGGGGCCGCACGCACCAGGCGCCCGGCGACGTGGCGCTGTTCGACACGCTGCCGGGCTGGACGGTCCGCGTGCCCGGCCACCCGGGGGAGGTCGGACCGCTCGTGCGGGACGCGCTGCGGCGTGACGACCGCGTGTACATCCGGCTCTCCCTGCGGCAGAACGCCGCGCCGCACCCGGTGGTCGAGGGGTTCACCGAGGTGCGGCGCGGCCGGCGGGGCGTGGTGGTGGCCGTCGGGCCGATGCTCGACACCGCGCTGGCGGCGACCCGGGACGCCGACGTGACCGTGCTCTACGCGACCACCGTGCGGCCGTTCGACGCGGCGGGGCTGCTGGCGGCGGTGGCGCGGGCCGAGCGGGCCGACGTGCTGCTGGTCGAGCCGTACCTGGAGGGCACGTCGGCGCACCTGGTCGCCGAGGCGCTGGCGGACGTGCCGCACCGGTCGCGGTCGCTGGGCGTGCGGCGGGACGCGGAGCTGCGGGCCTACGGCACGGCCGAGGACCACGACTCGGCGCACGACCTCGACGTGCCGGGCGTCGCCGCGGCCGTGCGTCGGATGTTCGGCCACCCGGGCGCTGCGGCATGATCTCCGCCTGTGAGCGTGCCGAGAACCCTGATCTGGACACCCGCGCCGACCGCCGAGCTCCAGCTGAACCTGCACCGCGCCACCGCGGGTCCCGCGGCGCTGGTGCCGGTCGCGTCCGGCACGGTGCTGCTGCCGCGCAGGCAGATCGGGTTCGCGGCGGCGCTCCGGCTGGCCGAGCAGGTCCGGGGCACGGGGGCGGCGGCGCTGCTGCTGAGGTGGTCGGCGGGCGCCGAGGTGTGGACCGACGGCGAGCGCGCGGGGTCCACGGGGTCGGCGCGGCGCCTGGTCGGCCTGGTCCGCTGGTGGCGGCTCGACGCCCGGCCGCGGCCCGCGGAGCTGCCCCCCGACGTCGCCGAGGTGCGGTCGCTGGTGGACGAGGGCCGCGCGGACACGTGGGTGACCGCCCTGCCCGCCAAGACGGGCCTGCCGATCAACACCGTGCTGCCCGTGGTCCCGGTCACGCAGGGCGGGCTCGCCTGAGCCGTGACCGGGCCGCTCGCCCTAGTACGCTGGTCGGGTGCCCAAGGTCGTCGTGCTGGACTACGGATTCGGCAACATCCGCTCCGCCGAGCGCGCGCTGCAGCGCGTCGGCGCCGACGTGGAGGTGACCGCCGACCACCGGGCCGTGCTCGACGCGGACGGCCTGGTGGTGCCGGGTGTCGGCGCGTTCGCCGCGTGCATGGCGGGGCTGGACGCGATCAAGGGCGGCCGGCTCATCGGGCAGCGGCTCGCCGGCGGTCGTCCCGTGCTCGGCATCTGCGTCGGCATGCAGGTGCTGTTCGAGCAGGGCATCGAGCACGGCGTGCTCACCGAGGGCTGCGGCGAGTGGCCCGGCACGGTGGAGCGGCTGGACGCGCCCGTCGTGCCGCACATGGGGTGGAACACCGTCAGCGCGCCGGGGGACACGGCGCTGTTCGCCGGCCTCCCCGCCGACACGCGGTACTACTTCGTGCACTCCTACGGCGTGCGCCGGTGGGAGCTGGCCGGGTCCGACTCGCTGCGCGCCCCCCTGGTGACGTGGTCCGAGCACGGCGGCGACCGGTTCGTCGCGGCGGTGGAGAACGGACCGCTGTGGGCGACGCAGTTCCACCCGGAGAAGTCCGGCGACGCGGGCGCGCACCTGCTGGAGAACTGGCTCAAGAGCGTCAACTAGGCTGAACGCGTGACTTTCACGCTCCTCCCGGCCGTTGACGTGGCCGATGGCCTGGCCGTTCGGCTCGTACAGGGCGAGGCCGGCACCGAGACCAACTACGGCGACCCGCTGGACGCCGCCCTCGCGTGGCAGCGCGACGGCGCGGAGTGGGTGCACCTGGTGGACCTCGACGCCGCGTTCGGCCGCGGCAGCAACCGCGACCTGCTCGCCCGCGTGGTCGGCGAGCTGGACGTCCGGGTCGAGCTGTCCGGCGGCATCCGCGACGACGAGTCGCTGGCCGCCGCGCTGGCGACCGGGTGCGCGCGAGTGAACCTGGGCACGGCCGCGCTGGAGGACCCGGCGTGGTGCGCGAAGGTCGTCGCCGAGCACGGCGAGAAGGTCGCGGTCGGGCTGGACGTGCGGATCACCGGGCAGGGCCACCGGGTGGCCGCGCGCGGCTGGACCAAGGACGGCGGTGACCTGTGGGAGGTGCTGGAGCGGCTGGACCGCGACGGCTGCGCCCGCTACGTGGTCACGGACGTGGGCAAGGACGGCACGCTCCAGGGCCCGAACGTCGACCTGCTGCGCGAGGTGTGCGCCCGCACCGACGCGCCGGTGATCGCCTCCGGCGGTGTGTCCAGCGTGGACGACCTGGTGGCGCTGGCCGCGTTGTCGCGCGACGGCGTGGAGGGCGCGATCGTGGGCAAGGCGCTCTACGCGGGCGCGTTCACGCTCCCGGAGGCCCTGACCGCGGTCCGCGAGCGATCGCGGAGTTGATCTCCTCGAGGACGTGGTCCTCGGCGGCCCGCTCGGTCACGCCCGTGCGGGTCAGGGCCCGGGCCGCCGCGCCCTCGCCCACGGCGAGCAGCCCGAGCAGCAGGTGCTCGGTGCCGACGAACGTGTGCCCGTGCCGCAGCGACGCCCGCACGGCCAGTTCCAGCGCCTTCCGGCAGTGGGCGGTGAACGGCTGCGGCTCCGGGCGCTGCCGGACCGTGCCGTCCAGCTCGCCGAGCACGGCCATCCGGGTGCTGCCCTCGGCGGCCTCCAGCGCGGCGATCGTCCTGGCGGCCAGGCCGCCGGACTCGTCCAGCAGCCCGAGCAGGACGTGCTCGGTGCCGATGTGCTCGCTGAACCGGGCGTGGTGGCGGGCCAGCGCGATGACCCGCCCGGCCCGTTCGGTGTAGCGGTCGAAGCTCGGCTTCAGGTCCGGCGACTCGCGGGGCACGAACCGCTTCTGCGCGGCCTGCTTGGTGACGCCGATGCTCTCGCCGATCTCGGTCCAGCTCGCGCCCGCGCGCCGCGCCTCGTCCACGAAGTGGCCGATGAGGTGGTCGCCCAGCTCGTCGAGCCGGCCGCTCAGCTCCACGGCGGCGGACAGCCGGCCCATCACGTCGGGGTGCTCGGCCGCGACCAGGACGATGAGGTCCGTGAGCTGGAGCGGCGGCGCGGTCATCCGTCAACTGTAGGTTGACGCCGACGCGGGCGTCAACCGCGGGTTGACGTTCAGGCGGGGCGGACCTCGATGCCGACCGTGCCCTCCCGGCCCCGGCGCAGGCGGCTGCCGAACAGCGTCAGCCTGCCGAGCACGCCGTACTTGCGCGCGATCAGGGACCGCACGCGCTCGCTGCCCGCCCGGTCGAGCAACCGGGCGGTGCCGGGCACCTGCTCGCCCGTGGGCCTGCCGCGCACGTCGCACGGCCCGATCCGGACGTCGCCGCTGCGGCGGATGCGCTTGACCTTGCCCGCGTCGGCGGCGGACCACACGTACAGCGCGCCGCCGTCGCCCGCGACCCACACCGGTGTCGGCACGGCGGTGCCGTCCTTGCGGAAAGTGGTCAACAACAGGTACTTGCCGGCTGCCAGGTCCATGTCCGCCGACAGTAGTCGGGAAACGCGCGAAAGCCCCGCTCCCGAGGGGGGAGCGGGGCTTTCGCCGAGCCGCGGTGGGTCAGATGACCGTCACGTTGGTGGCCTGGGGGCCCTTGGCACCCTGGCCCACGTCGAAGCTCACGCGCTGGTTCTCCTCCAGGCTGCGGTAGCCGCCGCTCTGGATCTCCGAGTAGTGCACGAACACGTCCGCGCCACCGTCCTCGGGGGAGATGAAGCCGAAGCCCTTCTCCGAGTTGAACCACTTCACGGTGCCCTGCGCCATCTTGTACTCCTCAAAAAGCTGCCAACGGGGCGAACGCACCCGCTGAGGCCGGTCCAAACGCTGACCCTGAGGAATCACACGCTCAAACGCGTTTCGCGAGCGTGGATGACACGAACACAAAACTTTCGACCTCCACCAGTCAACCACACTTTTCCCGTCCACGTCGCCCACCCGGCCCGCGAATCCCACGTTCGTGTTCCGGGGCGTTGCCGCGCCCGGGCACCGGCGGAGGGCCGCCGCGCGTCCCCACGTAGGCTTTTACCCATGTCAGTCGCGGTGCGCGTGATCCCCTGCCTGGACGTCGACCGCGGTCGGGTGGTGAAGGGTGTGAACTTCACCAACCTCGTCGACGCGGGCGACCCGGTCGAGCTGGCCCGCGCCTACGACGCCGAGGGCGCGGACGAGCTGACGTTCCTGGACGTGACGGCCTCCTCCGGCGACCGCGAGACCACGTTCGACGTGGTCCGCCGCACGGCCGAGCAGGTGTTCATCCCGCTGACCGTGGGCGGCGGCGTGCGCAGCGCCGAGGACGTGGACAAGCTGCTGCGCTCGGGCGCGGACAAGGTGAGCGTGAACACCGCGGCGATCGCCCGCCCCGAGCTGCTGGGCGAGCTGTCCCGCCGGTTCGGCGCGCAGTGCATCGTGCTGTCGGTGGACGCCCGCCGCGTGCCCGAGGGCGAGCCGCCGACCCCCTCGGGCTTCGAGGTCACCACGCACGGCGGTCGCCGGGGCACCGGCATCGACGCGGTCGAGTGGGCCGCGCGCGGCCAGGAGCTGGGCGTCGGCGAGATCCTGCTCAACTCCATGGACGCCGACGGCACGAAGGCCGGGTTCGACCTGGAGCTGATCCGGCTGACCCGCGAGGTGGTCGACGTGCCGCTGATCGCCAGCGGCGGCGCGGGCGCGGTGGAGCACTTCGCGCCCGCCGTGGCCGAGGGCGCGGACGCCGTGCTCGCCGCCAGCGTGTTCCACTTCGGCACGCTGCGCATCGGCGACGTCAAGCGGAGCCTGCGGGACGCCGGCGTGGAGGTGCGCTGATGCTCACCCCGCGCAACGCGCCCACCGAGGCGTTCCTCGCCACGCTGATCGGCGCGGTGGGCGGCCTCGTGTTCGTGCTCATGGGCCTCGTCCAGTGGCAGGTCGAGGACGACCCGACCTGGGTCAGGTTCCCGGTGATCGTCGCGGTGCTGGAGCTGCTCGCCGTCGGCGGCCTGGTGGCCGGCTGGCGCCCGGCCCGGCTGACCGCCGCGTTCGTGTTCGGCCTGGTGGCGCTCATCCACCTGCTCGCCGTGCTCAACCAGGGCCCGGTGTGGCTGCGGGTGCTGTCCGGCCTGCTGTCCGCGGCGCACGTCTTCGCCGTGGTGCTGCTCAACACGAAGCCCGCCCGGCTCTACTTCTTCGGAGGACAGCGTTGACCAGCGCGCTCGACCCGTCCATCGCCTCCCGCCTCAAGCGCACCGCCGACGGGCTGGTGTGCGCGGTGGTGCAGCGGCGGGGCACCGGTGAGGTGCTGATGGTGGCGTGGATGGACGACGAGGCCCTGCACCGCACCCTCACCACGCGCCGCGCCACGTACTACTCGCGCAGCAGGCAGCAGCTGTGGGTGAAGGGCGAGACGTCCGGGCACGCGCAGTACGTGCACGAGGTGCGGCTGGACTGCGACGGCGACGCGCTGCTGCTGGTCGTGGACCAGGTCGGCGCGGCCTGCCACACCGGTGACGCGACCTGCTTCGACGCGACCGTGCTGCTGGGGCCGGCCGACTGACCGCTCAGCCCAGGTCGCCGGTCAGGTAGCGCTGGAGGGTGGGCGCGATGGCCTTGACCATGGTGTCGACGTCCGCCGAGGCGAACGGCTCGAACCGCACGACGTAGCGGACCATGCCCATGCCGAAGATCTGGCTGGCCGCGAGGGTCGCGCGCAGCTCGCCGTCCGGGGCGCCCAGGTGCGTGACGATCCGCTTGAGCAGGGTCTGCACGAAGAACCCGCGCAGCACCTCGGCCACCTGGTCGTGCGAGGTCACGCTGCGCACCATCGCGGCGAACTGGCCGCCCCCGATCGGGTCCCAGATGCCGATGAAGTTGCGCACGATCCGCTCGCCGATCTCCTCGTCCGGGCCGTCGAGCAGGCGTTCGACCAGCGCGTTCGGGTCGATCGGCACCTGGAGCACGGCCTTGGCGAACAGCGCCTCCTTGCCGCCGAACCAGTGGTTGACCATCGCCGCGTCCACCCCCGCCCGCGCGGCGATGGACCGGACGGTCGCGCCCTCGTAGCCGCGTTGGACGAACACCTCGCGCGCGGCGGCCAGGAGCGCGGCCTTGGTGTCCTCGCCGCCCGTGCGGCGACCGCGGCGCTTGGGTTCGGTGTGGTGGGAGCCCTCGTTCACGTCCATCATCATGCGTGATGGCCGCCCGGATTTCAACGTACGTTGAAATAGGGCCCGGTCGAGCACCCGTATAGGTACGGCCTGCACAATGTCGCCATGGTGAGCGTCATCGGTGCAGGTGCGGGTCTGGGCGAGGTCAGCCCGACGCGCGAGGAGTTCCGCGAGCTCGCCGCGCAGCGGCGGGTCATCCCGGTGGTGCGGCGGCTGCTGGCGGACGCGGAGACGCCCGTCGGGCTGTACCGCAAGCTCGCGGCGGACCGGCCGGGCACGTTCCTGTTCGAGTCGGCCGAGAACGGTCGGTCCTGGTCCCGCTGGTCGTTCGTCGGCGCGCGCAGCGCCGGCGCGCTGACCGCGACCGGCGGCGAGGCGTTCTGGCTCGGACCGCGCCCCGTGGGCCTGCCCGAGGGCGGCGACCCGCTCGTGGCGCTGCGCGAGACCATCGAGGTGCTGCGGACCGACCCACTGCCCGGCCTGCCGCCGTTGACCGGCGGGATGGTCGGCTACATCGGCTACGACGCCGTGCGGCGGCTGGAGCGGCTGCCGTCGCTGGCCGAGGACGACCTCCAGGTGCCGGAGCTGGTGATGCTGCTGGCCACCGACCTGGCCGCGCTGGACCACCACGAGGGCACCGTCACGCTCATCGCCAACGCCATCAACTGGGACGACTCGCCGGAACGGGTGGACGCCGCCTACGACGACGCCGTGGCCCGCCTCGACGCGATGACGCAGGACCTGCAGAGCCCCGCGCCGCCCACGGTCGCGGTGTTCGCCCGGCCGAAGCCCGAGTTCACCCGCCGGCGCACGCAGCGGGAGCACTACGCCGTCGTGGAACGGGCCAAGGAGGCCATCCGGGCCGGCGAGGCGTTCCAGGTCGTGCTGTCGCAGCGGTTCGAGATGCGCACCACCGCCGACCCGCTCGACATCTACCGGGTGCTGCGCACGTCCAACCCGAGCCCGTACATGTACCTGCTGCGGCTGGACGACTTCGACATCGTCGGGTGCAGCCCGGAGTCCCTGGTCACCGTGCGCGACGGGAAGGCGACCACCCACCCGATCGCGGGCACGCGGTGGCGCGGTGTGGACGACGAGGAGGACGCGCTGCTGGAGAAGGACCTGCTGGCCGACCACAAGGAGCGCGCCGAGCACCTGATGCTGGTCGACCTGGGGCGCAACGACCTCGGGCGGGTGTGCAAGCCGGGTTCGGTGACGGTGGTCGACTTCTTCAAGGTCGAGCGGTACAGCCACGTGATGCACATCGTGTCCACGGTCAGCGGCGAGCTGGCCGAGGGGCGGACGGCGTTCGACGCGGTGGCGGCCTGCTTCCCGGCGGGCACGCTGTCCGGCGCGCCGAAGCCGCGCGCGATGGAGCTGATCGAGGAGCTGGAGCCGACCCGGCGGGGCCTGTACGGGGGCGTGGTGGGCTACCTGGACTTCGCGGGCGACGCGGACACGGCGATCGCCATCCGCACCGCCCTGGTGCGCGACGGCGTGGCGTACGTGCAGGCCGGCGGGGGCATCGTGGCCGACTCCGACCCGGTCGCCGAGGACAACGAGTGCCTGAACAAGGCGGGCGCGGTCCTGTCCGCCATCGCGACCGCGCAGACGATGGCCCCGGCGGTGGACCCGGCCCGTGTCTGACCCAGCCGCATCGGACCCGGCCGCATCGGAACCGGCCGCATCGGAACCGGCCGCATCGGACCTGCCCGAACCGCGCCCGCCCGCCGCCCGGCCCGGGAGGCGTCCACTGTGGATCGTGGTGGCACTGTTGCTGCTCGGCGCGGTCGCGCTGTGGGGCGCTTCCGCGATGACCTGGGACGCTTCGGCGCACCGAAGCGGCGGCGAGGTCGTGCCCGCGCTCACCCCCTTGGCGCTGCTGTGCCTGGCCGCCATCGCCGCCGTGGTGGCGCTGAGCGGTTGGGTGCGGCGCGTGCTCGGGGTCGTCGTCCTGCTCGCGGGCCTGGCCGCGGGGTTCCAAGGAGTGGACGCCGACGGCCCCGTGACCGGTCGCGGGCTCGTGCTGCTCGGCGCGCTGCTCGTGGTGGCGGCGGGCGCGCTGCTCGTCCTGCGCGGTTCGGCCATGCCGCGCCTGGGTGGCGGCTACCAGACGCCCGGCGCGGCCAAGCGGACCGCCGATCCCGAGCGCGAGCTGTGGAACGCGCTGGAGCGCGGCGACGATCCCACGGACCGGGACTGACCGGCCGCTGACCGCGGGCTGACGCGCGGGCGCCGCACGTTTGCGCACGTCGGCTCGCGACAGCCTTCGTCAACTGGGCGAACGTGCCCACCCTGTGGCCGGACGCGGTTCGCGGCGGGGTTAGCATCCTCGTGGCGGGAAGGGGAGCATGACGTGCGGGAGCTTGCGACTGAACCGGAAAGCGTGACGGAGTCGAGCGAGGTGCTCGGATGACCGTGCTGGAATCGATCATCGAGGGCGTCCGCGAAGACCTGGCCGAGCGCGAGGCGGCACTGCCGTTCGACGTGCTGAGGGAGAAGGCGGCGAAGGTGCCGCCGCCGCAGGACGTGATGTCGATCCTGCGCGGTCCGGGCGTCGGCGTGATCGCCGAGGTCAAGCGGCGCAGCCCGTCCAAGGGGCAGCTGGCCGACATCCCGGAGCCCGCGGAGCTGGCCGCGCAGTACGAGCTGGGCGGCGCGCGGGCGATCAGCGTGCTGACCGAGCAGCGCAGGTTCGGCGGGTCGCTGGAGGACTTCGACGCGGTGCGCGCGGCGGTGGGCGTCCCCCTGCTCCGCAAGGACTTCATCGTCAGCCCGTACCAGGTGCACGAGGCGCGGCTGCACGGCGCGGACCTGGTGCTGCTCATCGTGGCGGCGCTGGAGCAGAACGCGCTGGTGTCCCTGCTCGACCGGGTGGAGTCGCTGGGCATGACGGCCCTGGTCGAGGTGCACACGGCCGAGGAGGCCGACCGCGCGCTGGAGGCGGGCGCGAGCGTCATCGGCGTGAACGCGCGCAACCTGCACACCCTGGAAGTGGACAAGGACGTGTTCGGGCGGATCGCGCCCGGCCTGCCCTTCGACACCATCAAGGTCGCCGAGTCCGGGGTCTCGGGTCCGGGCGACCTGATGGCCTACGCCGGCGCGGGCGCCGACGCGGTGCTGGTCGGCGAGAGCCTGGTGACCAGCGGCGACCCCAAGGTCGCGGTGAACAAGCTGGTGACGGCGGGCTCCCACCCCGCGTGTCCCCGGCCCAGTCGATAAGTCACAGCCGGCAGCACCGGCAGGAGGAGAGCGCATGGCGCGCGGCCAGTTGGCTCCGACACCCCACGACCCCGACGAGCGGGGCCACTTCGGGCCGTGGGGCGGCCGGTTCATGCCGGAAGCGCTCATCGCCGCGGTGGACGAGCTCGCCGCGTTCTACGAGAAGGCGCGGGTCGACCCGGAGTTCCTCGACGAGTTCGCCCGGCTGCTGCGCGACTTCGCCGGGCGGCCCTCGCTGCTCACCGAAGCGCCCAAGTTCGCCGCGCACGCGGGCGGCGCGCGGGTGTTCCTCAAGCGCGAGGACCTCAACCACACCGGGTCGCACAAGATCAACAACGTGCTCGGCCAGGCGTTGCTGACCAAGCGGATGGGCAAGAAGCGGGTCATCGCCGAGACCGGCGCGGGCCAGCACGGCGTGGCCACGGCCACCGCCTGCGCCCTGATGGGCCTGGACTGCGTCATCTACATGGGCGAGGTCGACACCGAGCGGCAGTCGCTCAACGTGGCCCGGATGCGGCTGCTCGGCGCGCGGGTCATCCCGGTCAAGACCGGTTCGCGGACCCTCAAGGACGCGATCAACGAGGCGCTGCGCGACTGGGTCGCCAACGTCGACGACACGCACTACCTGCTGGGCACGGCCGCAGGCCCGCACCCGTTCCCGGTGCTGGTTCGCGACTTCCACCGGATCATCGGCACCGAGGCGCGCGAGCAGATCCTGGAGAAGGCGGGCAGGCTGCCCGACGTCGTCGCCGCGTGCGTCGGCGGCGGGTCGAACGCGATCGGCATCTTCCACGGCTTCATCGACGACCCGTCCGTGCGGCTGGTCGGCCTGGAGCCGGGCGGTGACGGCATCGACACGGCCCGCCACGGGGCCACGCTGACCGCCGGCACGCCCGGTTCGCTGCACGGTGCGATGTCCTACGTGCTCCAGGACGACGACGGGCAGATCGCCGAGGCGCACTCCATCTCGGCCGGCCTGGACTACCCCGGCGTCGGGCCCGAGCACGCGTTCCTCAAGGACAGCGGGCGCGCGGAGTACCGGCCGGTGACCGACGCCCAGGCCATGGAGGCGTTCGCGCTGCTCTCCCGCGAGGAGGGCATCATCCCGGCGGTCGAGTCGGCCCACGCGCTGGCCGGCGCGCTGGTGCTGGGCCGCGAGCTGGGACCGGACGGGCTGATCCTGGTCAACCTGTCCGGGCGCGGCGACAAGGACATGGACACCGCGATCAAGTGGTTCGGGCTGGGGGTGGAGTCGTGAGCAGGCTTGGTCCGGTCTTCTCGGCTTGTCGGGCGGAGTCGCGGGCGGCGCTGATCGGGTACCTGCCCGCCGGCTACCCCTCGGTCGAGGGCTCGAAGGACGTGCTGCGGGCGATGGTGGCGTCCGGGTGCGACGTGGTGGAGGTCGGCCTGCCGTTCTCCGACCCGGTGATGGACGGCGTGACGATCCAGCGCGCGGCCGAGCAGGCGTTGCGCGGCGGGTTCCGGGTGCGCGACCTGTTCGGCGTGGTCGAGTCGGTGGCGACGGCGGGTGGCAGCGCGGTCGTGATGACGTACTGGAACCCGGTGCTGGCCTACGGGGTGGACCGGTTCGCGCGCGACCTGGCGGCGGCCGGCGGGCTCGGCGTGATCACGCCCGACCTGGTGCCCGACGAGGGCGCGGCGTGGATCGAGGCCACCGACGCGCACGACCTCGACCGGATCTTCCTGGTCGCGCCGTCGTCCACCGAGGAGCGGATCGACCTGACGGCCCGCTCGTCGCGCGGGTTCCTGTACGCGACCTCCGTCATGGGCGTCACCGGCGCGCGCGACGTCGTGTCGTCGGCCGCCCCGGCGCTGGTCGAGCGGGTGCGCGAGCACACGGACCTGCCCATCGGGGTCGGGCTGGGCGTGCGGAACGGCGCGCAGGCGGCGGAGCTGGCGGCGTTCGCGGACGGCGTCATCGTGGGCTCGGCGTTCGTGTCGGCGGTGCAGGACGGGACCGTGGAGGCCCTGACGGTCGACTTGGCCACCGGGGTGCGCCAGGCGGCGGCAGCCGTTTAGCACGCACGTTCGAGTGAACTGCGCCGTCCGGAGGCGCTGAGGCGGCTTCTTCGTCGGTGCGCGTCGGCATGCTGGGCTCGTGATCAAGCTCATCCACGACCCGGCGTGCGACACTGGCGTGCGTCGGGCTGCTCCCGGAGGTGATGGCGCATGGCTCTGCCGGCGGACCACGGGCACGACCCCGGCCAGGCCGCTCCCTGGTTCCGGCACGAGGGGCCGTGGACCGTCGAAGAGGTCCTCGCGCTGCCCGAGGATCCTTCGCAGCGGATCGAAGTGGTCGACGGGGCGCTCCTCGTGAGCCCGCTCGGCACGGGCCGGCACCAGATGCTGGTCGGGGACTTCTACGCCGCACTGCGAGCGGCCTGTCCGTCGGATTATGAGGTCATGCCGGGCGTCAACGTCGGCCTGTCGGGCGGTCGGATGATCATCCCGGACTTCACCGTCAACTCGGCGGGGTTCCGCGGGCTCCTGCTACCGGTGGAGGACCTGCTCCTGGCGGGCGAAGTGCTGTCCCCGAGCACGCGCCTGCAGGACCTCGTCCTCAAGAAGCAGCTCTACGCCGAGGCAGGCGTGCCGTTCTACCTGATCGCCGATCCGAAGCACGGCGACTCGGTCGCGACCCTGTACGAGCTGGACGGTGTGGAGTACGTCGAGGTGGTGCGCAGCACGGGTGGGGTGCTGGAGCTCGAACGACCCTTCCCGGTAACAATCGAGCTGTCCCGGTAGGGCGACCGGCGGCACCCACTACGGTGGTGGCCGTGGTGACGACTTACCTCGCGACGATCCCGAGCCCGGACCAGGGCGTCTGGCAGCTGGGGCCGATCCCGATCCGCGCCTACGCGCTGTGCATCATCCTCGGCATCATCCTCGCCATCTGGTGGGGTGAGCGCCGCTGGGTGGCGCGGGGCGGGCTCAAGGGCGAGGTCACCGACATCGCCGTCTTCGCGGTCCCGTTCGGCCTGGTCGGCGGCCGGCTCTACCACGTCGCCACGGACCACCAGAAGTACTTCGGCGAAGGCCGCAACCCCCTGGAGGCCCTCGCCATCTGGAACGGCGGCCTCGGCATCTGGGGCGCCATCGCGCTGGGCGGCGTCGGGGCGTGGATCGCGTGCCGCCGCAAGGGCATCCCGCTGCCCGCGATGGCGGACGCGCTGGCGCCCGGCATCGTCACCGCGCAGGCGATCGGCCGCCTCGGCAACTACTTCAACCAGGAGCTCTACGGCGGTCCCACCACGCTGCCGTGGGGCCTGGAGATCTACGAGCGGGTCGATCCGGAGACCGGCTTCAAGGACGAGCTGGGCGGCGTGGCGCTCGACCACACGCCGATCGAGGTCGTGCACCCGACGTTCCTCTACGAACTGCTGTGGAACCTCGGCGTCGCGCTGCTCATCGTGTGGGCCGACCGCAGGTTCCGCCTCGGCCACGGCCGCGTGTTCGCGCTGTACGTGGCGGGCTACACGGCGGGCCGGTTCTGGATCGAGCTGATGCGCACGGACCCGGCGACCCAGGTGTTCGGCCTCCGCATCAACGTCATCACGTCGGTCGTGGTGTTCCTCGGGGCGGTCGCCTACTTCCTGATCGCCGCGAGGAAGGGCGAGCGGGAGGTCATCGTGCGCGAGCCGGCCGACGGGACGGCCGCGGAGACGACCGCCGGAACGACCGCGGAGACGACCGCCGGCTCCACGGGCGGGAGCGCCGACGGGGACGTCGAGCGGCCGGTGGACGCCCAAGGGTCGTCCGCGCCGGACGCGGGTGCCGCTCCCGACCGCCCGGCGGACGTCCGGCGGTCGACCGTGCCCGACACCAAGGCCACGCCCGACCGGCCCGCGGACACCGGCGACAAGTCGGACCAGTAGGCGAGCCGTGCGCATCCTCGTCGTCGAAGACGACGACCGGGTGGCGCGCGGCCTGCTCACCGCGCTCCGGCACGCGGGCTACGAGGTCCACCGCGTGGGCACGGCCGCCGCGGCGCTGACCGCCCCACCGGCCGACGTCGTGCTGCTCGACCTGGGCCTGCCCGACGGCGACGGCCTCGACGTGCTGCGCGGGCTGCGCCACCGCACGGGCACCGCGATCATCACCGTCACCGCCCGCGGCGAGGAGCGGGAACGGGTGCTCGGGCTCCGGCTCGGCGCGGACGACTACGTGGTCAAGCCGTTCGGCACCGCGGAGCTGCTGGCCCGCATCGAGGCGGTGCTGCGCCGCACCCGTGCGGCCCGGGCCGCCGAGCGCGAGCGCGAGGTCACGCTCGGCCCCCTCACCCTCGACCCGGCGACCCGCGAGGCCCGGGTCGACGGCGAGCCGGTCGCGCTGACCCGCAAGGAGTTCGACCTGCTCGCCCTGCTCGTCGGCCGCGCGGGCACCGTCGTCAGCCGGGACCTGATCGTGGACCAGGTGTGGCAGGCGCACTGGGAAGCGCCCTCGCGCACGCTGGACACCCACATCGCCGCCCTGCGCGGCAAGCTCGGCGACGCCCTGCGCATCGAGACGATCCGGGGTGTGGGCTACCGGGTGGCGGCCCACACCCCCTGACCGGTCGTCACCAGGTGTGGGCGACGTCCACCACGACCCGGTTGCTCAGCGTGAACACCCGGAACGGCAGCAGGGCCCGCACGCCGAGCCCCACCGTGGTCTGCCCCTCGAACGACCCGGCCCACGCCACCTGCCGGAACGTCTGGTAGCCGGTGACGTCGACCAGCTCCGACCCGTTCGGGAACGTGTACGTCGGGTTGCCGTTCTGGTCGTAGGCGGGCGACTTCACCGTGATCTGCAGCTTCGCGCCCCCGCGCAGCGGCACCGGCTTGCCGGAGCCCTCGTGGACGACCTCGGACACGTACTGCACCGCGTAACCGTCGTTCGTGCCGGCGAAGTCGAACACCAGCCGGTCGTAGCACTCCTGCTGACCGGCCCGGATGTTCGTCAGCGCACCGGTGGTGGTCTGGGTGGCGACCTTGGCCCCCGAGCCCCAGTCGACCGGTGCGCAGGCGGCGGGTGCGGCGGACGCCGTCAGCGGCGCCGCCACCGCGATCGCGGTCACCGCCGCGAGCGTCAGCGCAATCTTGCGTAGCATGCTCATTCCCCCTTCCGCGGGCCGGAACCGGCCCACACCGATTGTGACGCGCACCACCTCCGGGAGGTTGCCCCCGCGTGCTGCGCCGGTTGCTCGCCCTCGTCGTGCCGCTGCTGGTCGCCCTGGTGGCGGCCCTCGGCGTGCCGCTCGCGTTCGCCGTGGTGCAGCGGGAGAGCCAGGAGACCTACCTCGACCGGCTGGGTGACGCGAGCCGGTTCGCGTCGCTGGCCGAGAACGCCCTGGCGTCGAACCGGCTGACCGCGCTGCGCGAGGAGCTGGTGCGCTACGACCGGCTCTACGGCATCCCGGCCGCCCTGGTCGGCACCGACGGCACGGTGCTGGAGTCGTCGCGCCGGCCGTTCCCGCTGACGGACCCGACCGTGCGGGTGGGCCTGGAGGCGGCGTTCGGCGGGTACCGCGGCGACACGGACCAGTCGGTGTGGCCGTGGGAGCGGGTCGACCTCGTCGTGGTCGAACCCGTGGGCCGCGACAGCGAGGTGGTGGCCGCGGTCGTGACGATCTCCCCGACCGACGGGCTGCGCTCGGCGGTCCTGCGCCAGTGGGGCGTGCTCGCGCTGATCGGCCTGGTGCCCATGCTGGGGGTGGTGGCGGTCGCGTGGCCGATGTCGCGCTGGGTGCTGCGCCCGGTCCGCAAGCTCGACGAGGCGACCGCCGCCGTGGCGGGCGGCCACCTCGACGCCCGCGCCGACGAGGTGGGCGGCCCGCCGGAGCTGCGCCGCCTCGCCGCGAGCTTCAACGCCATGGTCGACGTGGTCGGCCGGGCCCTGCGCCGGCAGCGCGCGTTCGTCGCGGACGCCTCCCACCAGCTGCGCAACCCCCTGGCGAGCCTCCGCCTGGCGGTGGACAACCTGGAGCCGCACGTCGTGGGCGAGGCGGGCCGCGAGGCGCAG
Source organism: Actinosynnema sp. NPDC053489 (assembly GCF_044544865.1). Lineage (NCBI taxonomy): Bacteria > Bacillati > Actinomycetota > Actinomycetes > Pseudonocardiales > Pseudonocardiaceae > Actinosynnema > Actinosynnema sp. NPDC053489. Next base: position 350,744 of record NZ_JBITXT010000008.1, read on the forward strand.
CGCATCGCGGTGGACGAGGCGGAGGAGATGGGCCGCGTGCTGGACGCCCTGCTGGCCGCCACCCGCCTCGACAGCGCCTCCGCCGCCGAACCGGTCGAGGTGGACGCCCTGCTCACCACGCACGTCCCCGGCTGGCGCGCCCTGGCGGGCGACCTGGACCTGGAGGTCACCGTCCCGCCCGGCCTGCGCGTGCTGGAGCCGCCCGGCGGGCTGGGCAGCGTGCTGGACGAACTCGTCGGCAACGCCATCCGGCTCTCCGGCGGGACGCGGGTGCGGATCTGGGGCGCCACCGCCGGGGATCACGTCGAGCTGCACGTCACCGACGACGGCACGGGGCTGGCGGACGACGAGCGGGTCGACGCGATGCGCCGCTTCTGGCGCGCGCCGCGCCACCAGAACACCCCCGGCACGGGCCTGGGGCTCGCGATCTGCGCCGAGCTGATCGAGTCGGCGGGCGGCGAGCTGGTGCTGCGGCCCGCGCCGCCGCACGGCCTGGACGCCGTGGTCCGCCTCACCGCGCAGCCGGCCGGCTGAGCCTCGGTGGTGGGCTTCGGCGCTGGGCCTCGGTGCTGAACCTCAGCGCTTGGTCGAGCGGAACCAGCGCTCCGCGCCGTGGTGCAGGGGCACCTGGCCGGTGGCGATGCCCGTCCGCACGTTGATCCGGCTCGCCTCCGGGTGGCCGGCCGCGATCCGCGCCGACTGGGTGAACACGGTGCGCGTCACCACCTCGACCACGTCGTCGTCCAGCGCCGTGCGCGCCAGCAGCAGGTTCGGCACGGCGAAGGTGTGGCACGGGCCGAGGTCGCCGTACGTCGTGGCCGGGATGGTGGCCGGCACGTACGGGCCCGGGTACGCCCGCGCGAGCCGCTCCGCCTCGGCGGGCAGGTCCAGCAGGCGCAGCGGGAACGCGCGCAGCGCGTCGGTGATCGCGGGCGTCGGGATGCCGGTGAGGGCCAGGACCGCGTCCAGCCCGCCCGACGCCAGCCGCCGGGCCGCCTCGGCGTGCGTCATCCGCCGCGCGTCCACCTCGATGCCCAGCAGCGACAGCAGGCGGGTCGCGGTGAACTCCGTGCCCGACTCCGACGGGCCGAACGACACCGTGCGGCCGGCCAGGTCGGCCAGGCCCCGCAGCGGCGACGAGGCGGGCACGGCGACCTGCAGGAAGCTGTCGTAGAGCCGGCCGACGGCGCTGATGCCGCCGGGGTCCTCGGCGCTGAGGAGCGCGCCGTCCACCAGCGGGTCCAGGGAGGACAGTCCGAGGTGGACCCGCCCCTCGCGCAGCAGCCGGACGTTCTCCACCGACGCGCCCGTCTGGCGGTCCACCACGCGGGTCGCCGGCAGCTCGTCGGCCAGCGCCGCCGCGAGCGCGCCGCCGACCTCGCGGAACACCGCGCCGTCCGGGCCGGTCGCCAGGACCAGCTCGGCGGGGGCCGGGGGAGCGGTGGCCGAGCACGCGGGCACGGCGCCCGCCAGGGCGGCCAGCAGCACCGAACGCCGGGAGACCCGCACGGGGCGCAGCGTAACCCGCCGCGGCCGCACCCCGTGGCCGTCGGCATCGGTCCGGGCGCGTCGGCGCACCCGTGCCGCCGAGGTGAACGGGGTGTTACGTCAGAGGGATCTGAAGTTTCCGCCCCGCTCCTTGTCGGGGTCCCGGGCTGTGCCCAGGATCACCAACCAACCCCAGTGGTCCCCCTTGCTAGGAGGAGACGTGGTCAGCGCGCAAACACGGGAGCGCACACCGGTCTACCGGCACCTCTACTTCTGGGTGCTGGTCTCGATCGTGCTCGGCGTGGTCGTCGGGTACGCCTTCCCCGCGCAGGCGTCGGGGATGAAGTGGTTGGCCGACTTCTTCATCGCCCTGGTGAAGGTGGTGATCGCGCCGACGATCTTCTGCACGGTCGTGGTCGGCATCGCGGGCCTGGGCAACCTCGCCAAGGCGGGCGGGCTGGCGCTGCGGACCATCCTCTACTTCACCGCGATGACGACGGTGGCGCTGGCGATCGGCCTGCTCGTGGTCAACGTGGTCCAGCCGGGCCACCACGGCGCGCCCATCCCGATCAACGACGGCGCGGCGGAGAAGACGCTCGCCGACGCCAAGACGGCCGAGACCGGCGTGACCGGGTTCATCCTGGGCCTGGTGCCGAAGTCGTTCCTCGGCGCGTTCACCGACGGCCAGCTGATCCAGGTGCTGGTGGTCGCGATCCTGGTCGCGGTGGCCGTGGCGGGCATGGGCAGGCGCGGCGAGAAGGTCGTCTCGGCGCTGGACACCACCGCCAAGGTGATGTTCGGCGTCATCAGGATCGTCATGTACGCGGCGCCGATCGGCGCGTTCGGCGGCATCGCCTACACGATCGGCAAGTTCGGCGGCTCGATCCTGGGCAAGCTGGCGTGGCTGATGGGCTCGTTCTACGCGACCTGCCTGCTGTTCGTCCTGGTGGTGCTCGGCGCGGTGGGGCTGTTCGCCGGATTCTCGATCCTCAAGTTCCTCCGCTACCTCAAGGACGAGCTGCTGATCGTGCTCGGCACGTCGTCGTCGGAGACGGTGCTGCCCCGGATGCTGGTGAAGCTGGAGGCGGCGGGCGCGGACAAGTCGGTGGTGGGGCTCACGATCCCGACCGGCTACTCGTTCAACCTCGACGGCACGTGCATCTACCTGACCATGGGCGCGATCTTCATCGCCCAGGCGACGGGCACGGACGTGGGCCTGGGCACCCAGGTCGGGCTGCTGCTGTTCATGCTGCTGGCCAGTAAGGGCGCGGCGGGCGTCACGGGCGCGGGCCTGGTGACGCTGGCGGCCTCGCTGAGCGCGTTCGAGGGCAACAGCGCCATCCCGGCGGTCGGCATCGCGCTGATCGTGGGCATCGACCGGTTCATGTCCGAGGCGCGGGCGATCACCAACGTCATCGGCAACGGCGTCGGCACCCTCGTGGTGGCGCGGTGGCAGGGCCAGTTGGACCGCGAGCGGTTGCGCGAGGTGCTGGACGACCCGTCACGGGTGGACGTGGACGCCCTGCTCGACCGGCAGCACGGTGACGGCGCCGCCACGGAGCGCGAGGCGGTGACCGCCGGCACCCGTTGACCCGGTCGGGTGAGCCCCCGCGGTCGTCGCCCTCCGCCGGCGGCACGGGGGCTCACCTGCGCGTTCACCTGGAATCAGGCCCACGCCGGACGTGTCGCCTGGCTCTCACCGACGCGCCGGCGGGTCGACCCTCCGTTATGCTTAACAACGCGTAACAAGCCGGCCCCGGTATCGCTCGGACGGGCCGAATCGTTACCCGTCGCCGACCGGGATCACCCGAAGGATGGTGTGGTTCGGTTTCGCGACTGTTAAAGTCGCGTCAACACGCGGGCCATCGTCGTCCCGTGCCCAGCACCCGGATTCCAGGACCTGGACACGAGGACTCGTTCTTTCACCAAGGACGACGAAGGAGGTCTGCGCAGTGATCTTCTCCGCCATCCCGTCCCCGCAGGGGCTCTACGACCCCGCCGCGGAACGTGACGCTTGCGGTGTGGCGATGGTCGCCGACATCAAGGGCCGGCGCTCGCACGACATCGTCGTCGACGCGCTCACCGCGCTGGCCAACCTGGAGCACCGCGGCGCCGCGGGCGCCGAGCCCACCAGCGGCGACGGCGCCGGGATCCTGCTGCAACTGCCGGACGCGTTCCTGCGCGAGGTGCTGGACTTCGAGCTGCCCGAGCCGGGCGGGTACGCGGCGGGCATCGCGTTCCTGCCCGCCGACGAGGAGCCGCGGGCGAAGGCGGTCGCGCTGGCCGAGCGCATCGCGGCCGAGGAGGGCCTGGAGGTCCTGGGCTGGCGCGAGGTGCCGACGGCGCCCGACCACGCGGGCGTCGGCCCCACCGCCCGGTCGGTCATGCCCCACTTCGCGATGCTGCTGGTCCGCGCCGAGAGGGGCCGCACCGGCGTCGAGCTGGACCGCCTTACGTTCGCCCTGCGCAAGCGGGTCGAGCACGAGAGCGCGGCGGCGCACGTCGGCACGTACTTCCCGTCGCTGTCGTCGCGCACGATCGTCTACAAGGGCATGCTGACCACGGGCCAGCTGCCCGCGTTCTTCCCCGACCTGCGCGACGAGCGGCTGGCCAGCGCGATCGCCCTGGTGCACTCGCGCTTCTCCACCAACACGTTCCCGTCGTGGCCGCTGGCGCACCCGTTCCGGTACGTCGCCCACAACGGCGAGATCAACACCGTGCGGGGCAACCGGAACCGGATGCGGGCCCGCGAGGCGCTGCTGGCCTCCGACCTGATCCCCGGCGACCTGACCAGGCTGTTCCCGATCTGCCACCCGGAGGGCTCGGACTCGGCGAGCTTCGACGAGGTGCTGGAGCTGCTGCACCTGGGCGGCCGGAGCCTGCCGCACGCGGTGCTGATGATGATCCCGGAGGCGTGGGAGAACCACACCTCGATGGACCCGAAGCGCCGCGCGTTCTACGAGTTCCACGCGAGCCTGATGGAGCCGTGGGACGGCCCGGCGTGCGTCACGTTCACCGACGGCTCGCTGGTGGGCGCGGTGCTGGACCGCAACGGCCTGCGCCCGGCCCGCTGGTGGCAGACCGCCGACGGCCGCGTGGTGCTCGCCTCGGAGACCGGCGTGCTCGACGTGCCCGCCGACCGGGTCGTGGCCAAGGGCCGGTTGCAGCCCGGGCGGATGTTCCTGGTCGACACCGCCGCCGGTCGCCTGGTCGACGACGACGAGGTCAAGTCGGCGCTCGCCGCGGAGCGGCCCTACGACGAGTGGCTGCACGCCGGCCTGCTGGAGCTGGCCGAGCTGGCCGACCGGGAGCACGTGGTGCAGAGCCACGAGTCCGTGGTGCGCCGCCAGCTCACGTTCGGCTACACCGAGGAGGAGCTGCGGGTCCTGCTCGCCCCGATGTCCACCGCGGGCGCGGAGCCGCTGGGCTCGATGGGCACCGACACCCCGGTGGCGGCGCTCTCGCAGCGCTCCCGGCTGCTCTACGACTACTTCGTGCAGAACTTCGCCCAGGTCACCAACCCGCCGCTGGACGCCATCCGCGAGGAGATCGTCACCAGCGTGTCCCGGGTGATGGGCCCGGAGCAGAACCTGCTGGAGCCGGGCCCGGTCAGCTGCCGGCACATCAAGCTGACCTACCCGGTGATCGACAACGACGAGCTGGCCAAGCTCATCCACATCAACGACGACGGCGACCTGCCGGGCTTCGCGTGCACCGTCCTGTCCGGACTGTACGAAGTGGACGGCGGCGGCCCGGCGCTGGCGGCGGCGGTCGAGCGGGTGCGGCGCGAGGCGTCCGAGGCGATCGCGAACGGCGCCCGCACGCTGGTGCTGTCCGACCGCGACTCCGACCACCGGATGGCGCCGATCCCGTCGCTGCTGCTCGTCTCCGCGGTGCACCACCACCTGGTGCGGACCAAGGAGCGGCTGCGCGTGGCGCTGGTCGTGGAGACCGGCGACGCGCGCGAGGTGCACCACGTCGCGGCGCTGCTGAGCTACGGCGCGGCGGCGGTGAACCCGTACCTGGCCTTCGAGACGATCGAAGACATGATCAACACCGGCGCGGTGACCGGCATCGAGCCGCGCAAGGCCGTGCGGAACTACGTGACTGCCCTGGTCAAGGGCACGTTGAAGATCATGTCGAAGATGGGCATCTCGACCGTCGGCGCGTACACCGCGGCGCAGGTGTTCGAGGCCGTCGGCCTGTCCGGGGAGTTGCTGGACGAGTACTTCACCGGCACGGTGTCCAAGCTCGGCGGCGCGGGCCTGGACGTGCTGGCGGAGGAGGTGGCGCTGCGCCACCGCCGCGCCCACCCGGACAACCCGACCGACCGCGTGCACCGCCGCCTGGAGGTGGGCGGCGAGTACGCCTACCGCCGCGAGGGCGAGCTGCACCTGTTCACGCCCGAGACGGTGTTCCTCCTCCAGCACGCCACCAAGACCGGTCGCGAAGAGGTCTACCGGCGCTACACCGACGAGGTGGAGAAGCTGGCCCGCCAGGGTGGCCTGCTGCGCGGCCTGTTCTCGTTCCGCACCGAGGGCCGCACGCCGATCCCGATCGACGAGGTGGAGCCGGTCTCCTCGATCGTCAAGCGGTTCAACACCGGCGCGATGTCCTACGGGTCGATCTCGGCGGAGGCGCACGAGACGCTGGCCATCGCCATGAACCGGCTCGGCGGCCGGTCCAACAGCGGCGAGGGCGGCGAGGACCCGGAGCGCCTGTACGACCCGGAGCGGCGCAGCGCGGTCAAGCAGGTGGCGTCCGGCCGGTTCGGCGTCACCAGCGAGTACCTGGTCAACGCCACCGACATCCAGATCAAGATGGCGCAGGGCGCGAAGCCCGGCGAGGGCGGCCAGCTGCCCGGCTACAAGGTCTACCCGTGGATCGCGCGGACCCGGCACTCCACGCCGGGCGTCGGCCTCATCTCGCCGCCGCCGCACCACGACATCTACTCGATCGAGGACCTGGCGCAGCTCATCCACGACCTGAAGAACGCCAACGAGCAGGCCCGCGTGCACGTGAAGCTGGTCAGCGAGGTCGGCGTCGGCACGGTCGCGGCGGGCGTGGCGAAGGCGCACGCGGACGTCGTGCTGATCTCCGGCCACGACGGCGGCACCGGCGCGTCGCCGCTGAACTCGCTCAAGCACGCCGGCACGCCGTGGGAGATCGGCCTGGCCGAGACGCAGCAGACGTTGCTGCTCAACGGCCTGCGCGACCGGATCACCGTGCAGGTGGACGGCGCGATGCGCACGGGTCGCGACGTCGTGGTGGCCGCGCTGCTGGGCGCGGAGGAGTTCGGCTTCGCGACCGCGCCGCTGATCGTCGAGGGCTGCGTGATGATGCGGGTCTGCCACCTGGACACGTGCCCAGTCGGCATCGCCACGCAGAACCCCGAGCTGCGCAAGCGCTTCACCGGCCAGGTCGACCACGTGGTGAACTTCTTCCACTTCGTGGCGCAGGAGGTCCGGGAGCTGCTGGCCTCGCTCGGCTTCCGCACGATCGACGAGGCCGTCGGCCACGCCGAGTTGCTGCGGACCGACGAGGCCGTCGAGCACTGGAAGGCGGCCGGGCTCGACCTGACCCCGGTGTTCGAGGTGCCCGAGACGCCCTACCGCACGGCCAAGCGCAAGGTCCGCGAGCAGGACCACGGCCTGGCGCAGGCGCTGGACCGCACGCTGCTGCAACTGGCCGACGCGGCGCTGAACGACGCCCGGCCGGTGCGGCTGGAACTGCCGCTGCGCAACGTCAACCGCACCGTCGGCACGCTGCTCGGCGCGGAGGTGACCCGCCGGTTCGGCGGCGACGGCCTGCCCGACGACACGATCCACGTGACGTTCACCGGTTCGGCGGGCCAGTCGCTCGGCGCGTTCATCCCGCGCGGCATCACGCTGGAGATGATCGGCGACGCCAACGACTACGTCGGCAAGGGCCTGTCCGGCGGCCGGATCGTGGTCCGCCCGCACCCCGACGCGCCCTTCGCCGCCGAGCGGCAGGTCATCGCCGGCAACGTGATCGGCTACGGCGCCACGTCCGGCGAGATCTTCCTGCGCGGACGGGTCGGCGAGCGGTTCTGCGTGCGCAACTCGGGCGCGCTGGCCGTGGCCGAGGGCGTCGGCGACCACGCGTTCGAGTACATGACCGGCGGCCGTGCCGTGGTGCTCGGGCCGACCGGCCGCAACCTGGCGGCGGGCATGTCCGGTGGCATCGCCTACGTCCTGGAGCTCGACCCGGCCGCGGTGAACACCGCGATGGTCGAGCTCCAGCGCCCCGGCGCGGAGGACCTGCGCTGGCTGCGCGAGGTGGTGGAGCGCCACCACCAGCTCACCGGTTCGGCGGTGGCCGCGTCGCTGCTCGGCGACTGGCCCCGGCGTTCCGCGTCGTTCACCAAGGTCATGCCCGGCGACTACCAGCGCGTGCTCGAAGCGATGAGGCTCGCCCGCGCGGAGGGCAGGGACGTCGACCAGGCGATCATGGAGGCATCCCGTGGCTGACCCGTACGGCTTCCTCAAGCACTCCCGGTCCGAGCCGAAGAAGCGGCCCGCCGCCGAGCGGCTCACCGACTGGAACGAGGTGTACCTCGACCTCCCGACCGAGCAGCGGGAGGCGGAGGTGCGCACGCAGGCGACGCGGTGCATGGACTGCGGCATCCCGTTCTGCCACTCGGGGTCGGCGGGCTGCCCGCTGGGCAACCTGATCCCCGAGTGGAACGACCTGGTGCGCCGGGGCGACTGGGAGACCGCGTCGGACCGGCTGCACGCGACCAACAACTTCCCGGAGTTCACCGGGCGGCTGTGCCCCGCGCCGTGCGAGGCGGCGTGCGTGCTGTCGATCAGCCACGACGCGGGCGGCCCGGTCGCGATCAAGCGGGTCGAGCAGGCCATCGCCGACGTGTCGTGGGACCAGGGGCTCGTGCGGCCCACCCAGGCGCAGGTGTCGTCGGGCCGCAAGGTCGCCGTAGTGGGCTCCGGGCCTGCCGGGCTGGCGGCGGCGCAGCAGCTCACCCGGGCCGGGCACGAGGTCACCGTCTTCGAGCGGGACGACCGGCTGGGCGGGCTGCTCCGCTACGGCATCCCCGAGTTCAAGATGGAGAAGAAGGTCCTCGACCGGCGGCTCGCGCAGCTCCGCAAGGAGGGCACGAAGTTCGTCACCGGCTGCGAGGTCGGGGTGGACCTGACCGTCGAGGAGCTGCGGGCCCGGTTCGACGCCGTGGTGCTCGCGGTCGGCGCGCTGCGCGGCCGTGACGACACGACGACGCCCGGCCGGTCCCTGCGGGGCGTCCACCTGGCCATGGACCACCTGGTGCCCGCCAACCGCGCGTGCGAGGGCGACGGCCCGGCCGAGGTCGACGCGGCGGGCAAGCACGTCGTGATCATCGGCGGCGGCGACACCGGCGCGGACTGCTACGGCACGGCGACCCGGCAGGGCGCGGCCTCGGTGCTCCAGCTCGACCAGTACCCGATGCCGCCGTCCACCCGCGACCACGACCGCTCGCCGTGGCCGGTGTGGCCGTGGATCCTGCGCACGTACCCCGCGCACGAGGAGGCGGGTGAGCGGAGGTTCGCCGTCGCGGTGGAGGAGTTCCTCGGCGACGACGAGGGCCACGTGCGGCAGATCAAGCTGCGCAAGGTGCGGGTGGAGAAGGACGCCGCCGGCGTCCGCCGGGTCGTGCCGACCTCCGAGGAGGTCGAGGTGCTGCCGGCCGACCTGGTGCTGCTGGCCATCGGCTTCGAGGGCGTCGAGCACCTGCCGCTGCTGGACGGGCTGGGCATCCGGCTCACCGCGCGCGGCACGATCTCGTGCGGCTCGGACTGGCAGACCCAATCGCCCGGCGTGTTCGTCTGCGGTGACGCGCACCGGGGCGCGTCGCTGGTCGTGTGGGCGATCGCCGAGGGCCGCTCGGTGGCCAACGCGGTGGACCGCTACCTGACCGGCTCGTCCGACCTGCCGTCCCCGGTGCTGCCCAACATGCTGCCGCTCGCCGTGGTGTGAGTGCCCCGGCCGCCCCGACAGCGCCGTCGGGGCGGCTCCCCGCGCGTCAGACGCCCGTGACCGCCCGCACCGAGCGGATGCGGCTGACCAGGAACTCGCGGTGCTCGCCGCGGGGCGCGCAGTTCGCCTTCAGGTTGCCCGCCAGGTGGTCCACCGGCGTGATGACGTGCTTGACGGTGCTGCGCGGCCCGTTCGCGACGGCGATCTCCACCGACGTGCGGCTCGCCAGCGCCTCCGCCAGCAGCACCACCTCGGAGTCGCGCAGCACGAGCGACTGGTCGCGCAGCAGCCGCACGGCACCCGTCCGGTGCGACTGCGGCGGCAGCACGACCCTCGGCCGCGGCCGCTCCCGCTCCACCAGCGCCGCCGCCAGCTTCGCCAGCTCCTGCTCGGTCAGCGGCGCCCGCCACCCGCCGGTCGTCCCGCGCGCCTGCGGCACGGCCTCGACGCGGCGCCTGGGCACCCGCTCCACCGCGGCCGTGCCGTCCGCGGCCGACGTCGTCGGCGCGTAACCCGCCGCCCGCAGCAGCGCCAACGTCTCCTCGACCGGCTTCGCCGACGCCAGCACGGTCGGGCCCAGCGGCTGCAAGGACAGCGGCGCCAGCGACCTGTGCGCCGCGATCTCCGCCAGCAGGGCCGGGTCGCCGGTCCGCACGCAGCACGCCACCGGGGTCACGACGACCCGGCCGTGCTCCCGCCCCACCTCCCGCACCAGGGCCGCCAACGCGGGCGGCACGCCGTGCTCGGCCACCGACGCCAGCCGGGCCAGCAGGTCGTCGGCGTCGCGCCCCGCGTCCAGCGCCCGCCGCACGCCTGCGCCGCTGAACCGCCACCCGGTCGCCGTGCGGTCCGCCACGAGGTCGAGCAGCGCGGCCAGCTCCCGCGACGGCAGCCCGACCACCACGGCCGTCAGGTCGGGCCGCAGGTGCGCGGTCGTCGCGGCGGGCGGCACGAACCGGCCCGCCACCTCGGCCACCGCGTCGGCCAGCACCGCGCGGCCCAGCGCGGTCACCGCGCCCAGCGCCACCAGGCCGAGCGCCTCGGCCTCCACCAGCGCCGCCTCCGTCACCACCCGCCCGTGCACGGCGGGCCGCGCCCAGGCCAGCTCCGCCACCACCTCGTGCCGGTGCTCGAACGCCTCGTCCTCGGCCAGCCGCGCGTAGCGCTCCAGCAGGCCGCGCCTGGTCGCCTCGCCCGAGTCCGACGAGGACGCCTCCGGCAGCGCCGGCCGCTGTGCGCCGGGGGCCCACGCCAGCCGCGGCCACGCCTGGACGAGCACCGTGAGCCGCTCCGCGGGCGACGCGGCACGCCACGCGTCGGACCCGACGGTCGGCACCAGCCTGCCGTCGTCCACCGCGAGCAGCCGCGCCTCGACGGCCAACCCGACCCACAACCGCGTCAGCGCCTCGTCCGCCCGCAGCGCGCCCGCGAGCCGCCGCAGCTCCCGCAGGCCCGGACCCGTCGCCCGGCACGCCACGACCTCGTTGTCGCACAGGTCGACCAGCTCCGTCACACCCTCCACGGTGGACGTCGCGGGCGTGGTCGCCGCGCGGTCGGCGAACCCCCGGTCCTGCGGCACGCGGCGCGGTGCGCGCGGCGCGGGCGTGATGCGTCGCGGCGGCTCCTCCTCCAGCGGCCGCAGGCCCGGCGAGGCGACCAGCCGCCCGTCCGCGGACCACACCAGCGCCCTGGCGCGCAACTGGCCCAGCGCCCGCTTCAGCTCCGCCCGCGACGACTTCCCGGTGCACCGCAACCGTTCCGCGAGCACCTCCACGCCGACCTCGTCTCCCGACCGCACCACGGTGTCCAGCACGTCCCGGCACGCCTGGTCGAGCCCGTCGACGGCCGCGCGCAGCGACGCCGTGGTGGTCAACTCGTCCGCCAGCGCCCGCAGCGAGCGGGGACGGCGGTCGGCGGCGTCCCTGCGCAGCGCCAGGACGTCCCGGATCTGACCCGCGTCGAGCTCGCGCAGCCATCCGGCCAGCGCCGATTTCCTACCCACGGGCCGATTATGCACAGAACGTGATCGCCCGGTCTCGCGTTGCGATAAGGCGATCGAATGAGCCACGAATGGACGAACGTAAGCTGTGCGCCGTGGAATTCACCGGCTTCGGCGAACACGCCGTCGACTTCTACGACGGGCTCGTCGCCGACAACTCCAAGGCGTACTGGGACGACAACAGGCACGTCTACCAGCGCGACGTCCGGGAACCCATGGAGGCGCTGCTGGCCGCGCTGGAGCCGGAGTTCGGCAAGGGGAAGGTCTTCCGGCCCTACCGCGACGTGCGGTTCAGCAAGGACAAGAGGCCGTACAAGGACCACTGCGGCGGGGTGGTGGAACTGGGCCGCGGCGGCGGCGCGCACTACGTGCAGCTCGGCACGGAGGGCCTGTTCGTGGCGGGCGGGTCGTTCGCCATGGCGTCCGACCAGCTCGCCCGCTACCGGGAGTCGGTCGCCGACGACGTGCGCGGCCGTGCGCTGGAGCGGGTGCTCGCCGAGCTGGTCGGGGCCGGGTGGGAGCTGCGCGGCGACAAGCTCAAGCGGGCACCGCGCGGGGTCGACGTGGAGCACCCGCGGATCGAGCTGCTCAAGCACAAGCGCCTCTACGCGGCCAGGGTGTGGCCGCCGGACGACGCGCTGCACGAGCGGGACTGCCTGGACCGCGTCCGCGAGGCGTGGCGGCAGGTCACGCCGCTGGTCGACTGGTGCGCCGACCACGTCGGCCTCACCGAGGTGGGCTTCCGCCGCTGACCGGCGCTCAGTCCCCCGAACGGGTGTGGTCGCGGTGGCCGACCCGGCGGGTCAGGAGCCAGCCCAGGCCGACGCCGGCCACGTCGACCAGGCCGTCGAGCACGTCGCCGCTGCGGCCCAGCGAGGTGATGAGCCACTGCAACACTTCCGAGACCGCCGCGTAACCGACGAGACCGAGCGCCAGCGGCCGGACCGGCCACCGCGCGTACCTCCCGGTGCCCATGAGCAGCGCGAACAGCAGGAAGTGCACCACCTTGTCGGTGCCCGGCGGAGCCGTGGGCACACCTGACTCCGGGGTGAACAGCACGATGACGCTGAGCAACACCGCGACCACGAACGGGAGGATTCTGACGCCCACGGGGCAGATTCTGCCTGTTTCGCCGAGATTACCCCCCGGTACATCCTGATCGGTCCAGTGACAGGGACTACTCTGCTGAGACGTGAGTCGACGCGCGAAGATCGTCTGTACGCTTGGTCCTGCCACCGCGACCGAGGACAAGGTCAACGAGCTGGTAGCGGCCGGTATGGACGTGGCCCGGATGAACTTCAGCCACGGCAGCCATGCCGACCACAAGCAGGTCTACGACCTGGTCCGCTCGGCGGCCGACGCCTCGGGCCGCGCGGTGGGCGTCCTGGCCGACCTCCAGGGCCCGAAGATCCGGCTCGGCCGGTTCGCCCACGGCCCCGTGGAGTGGCGCACCGGTGACGTCGTCCGGGTGACCGTGGAGGACGTCGAGGGCACCCACGACCGGGTCTCCACCACCTACAAGCAGCTGGCGCAGGACGCCAAGGTCGGCGACCGGCTGCTGGTGGACGACGGCAAGGTCGGCCTGACCGTCACCGAGGTCGACGGGCCGGACGTGGTCTGCGAGGTCACCGAGGGCGGCCCCGTCAGCAACAACAAGGGCCTCTCGCTGCCCGGCATGGACGTGTCCGTGCCCGCGCTGTCCGAGAAGGACATCGAGGACCTGGAGTTCGCCCTCAACCTGGGCGTGGACTTCATCGCCCTGTCGTTCGTGCGCTCGCCCGCGGACATCGACCTGGTCCACCAGGTCATGGACCGCGTGGGCCACGGCCGCAAGCCGGTGATCGCCAAGATCGAGAAGCCGGAGGCGGTCGACAACCTCGAGGCGATCGTGCTCGCCTTCGACGGCGTCATGGTCGCCCGCGGCGACCTGGGCGTCGAGCTGCCGCTGGAGCACGTGCCGCTGGTGCAGAAGCGGGCCATCCAGATCGCCCGCGAGAACGCCAAGCCGGTCATCGTGGCGACCCAGATGCTCGACTCGATGATCACGAACTCCCGGCCGACCCGCGCCGAGACCTCGGACGTCGCCAACGCGGTGCTCGACGGCGCGGACGCCCTGATGCTGTCCGGCGAGACGTCGGTCGGCCGCTACGCGATCGAGTCGGTCCGGACCATGGGCCGCATCATCGAGGCGGTCGAGACGGAGTCGACCGTGGTGCCGCCGCTGACCCACGTCCCGCGCACCAAGCGCGGCGTGATCTCGTACGCGGCGCGGGACATCGGCGAGCGGCTGAACGCGAAGGCGCTGGTCGCCTTCACCCAGTCCGGTGACACCGTGCGCCGGCTGGCCCGCCTGCACACCCCGCTGCCGCTGCTGGCGTTCACCCCGGAGCCCAGCGTGCGCAGTCAGCTTTCTCTCACCTGGGGCACCGAGACGTTCCTGGTGCCTAAGGTGGACTCGACCGACGAGATGGTCCGCCAGGTGGACCAGTCGATGATCGACATCGGCCGCTACCAGGCGGGCGACCTCGTCGTCGTGGTGGCGGGCTCGCCGCCCGGCACCATCGGCTCGACGAACCTCATCCGGGTCCACCGCCTGGGGGAGGACGACCACGCTTAGGAGATGACGTGACCGAGGCTGCCCGCGCCGCGGCAACCGCCGGGTTCTCCGGAGTTCCGCTGGACCCCGACGGCGTGCCGCACGGGCAGCCCGTGCTCGACCGCCTCGTCGCGCTGCTCGACCTGGAGCGCATCGAGGAGAACATCTTCCGCGGCGTGTCGCCCGCCGAGTCGCCCGTGCGGGTGTTCGGCGGGCAGGTGGCCGGCCAGGCGCTCGTCGCCGCCGGCCGCACCGTGCCCCCCGAGCGCCGGGTGCACTCGCTGCACTCGTACTTCATCCGCGGCGGCGACCCGGCCGTGCCGATCGTGTACGAGGTCGACCGCATCCGGGACGGGCGCTCGTTCACCACCCGGCGCGTGGTGGCCGTCCAGCACGGCAAGGCGATCTTCGCGCTGTCGGCGTCGTTCCAGCTCGACGAGCCGGGCCTGGACCACCAGGAGCCGATGCCGTCCGTGCCGCCGCCGGACTCGCTGCCCACCTACGCCGAGTCGGCGGCCGGGTACCTGCAGAAGGTGGGCATGGCCCGCCTGCCCCGCCCGATCGACATCCGGTACGTGACCGAGCCGCCGTGGCGGGCCCGGGAGGACGGACCGGGCGAGGCGCGCAGCCAGGTGTGGATGCGGGCGGACGGCCGGCTGCCCGACGACGACCTGCTGCACGTGTGCGTGCTGGCCTACGCGTCGGACATGACGCTGCTCGACTCGGTCCTGGTCCGCCACGGCGTGTACTGGGGCACGGACAAGGTGCTGGGCGCGAGCCTGGACCACGCGATGTGGTTCCACCGCCGGTTCCGCGCCGACGAGTGGTTCCTCTACGACTGCGCCTCGCCGTCCGCCTCCGGGGCGCGCGGCCTGGCCACGGGTCGCTTCTACAGCCACGACGGCCACCTGGTCGCCACCGTGGTCCAGGAGGGCCTGCTCCGGGTCCTGTAGTCGACCGGCTGCGCCGCGCGATCGATGGGCATCGGCACGTGGCCCCTCGACTTGCCCACCCTCGACGCTGGGGACGCACTGCCCGAGCCGCCCGCGCACCGCTTCGCGGTGATGGGGGGTCTGCTCGTCGCGCTGCCGGAGCCGCCGCCCGCACCAGGCGGTGGCGGCGCGCCTGGCGAGCCGACTCGATGAGCCCGCCCGCCGACGGAGGTCCGCGGCGGGTGGACGCCGCCGACGTGCTCCTGGCGGTGGAGATCGGCTCACCGGGCGCCGGCGGCACCGACCGGGTCCTCAAGCCCGCGAGTACGACAAGGCGGGTATCCCGCACTTCCGGCTGCTCGAACTCGACGAACCGACCACGCTCACCGCCTTCACCCTGGTCGACGGCCACTACGAGCGCGTGGCCGGTGGCCCGGGCGAGCTCGGCGTGCCCGACCCCTTCCCGGTCGCGCTCGCCCTCGGCCCGCTGCTCAGCCGGTAGCGGCCAGGGCGTCCCACAGGGCGCGGACGTGGTGTTCGCGGGTCGCTTCCGCGCCGATCGCCACGCGGATCGCGAAGCGGCCGGCCACGACGGTGTGCGTGACGAAGGCGTCGCCGGAGGCGTTGACCCGGTCCATCGCCCCGCGGGTGGCCTCGTCCCCGTCCCGGTGCGCGATGGTGACCAGGGACAGCGACCGCGGGACGACCAGCTCCCAGTCCTCGGACGCCTCGACCCACGACTCGAGCAGCGCCGCCAGGTCCACGTGGGCGCGCAGGTGCTCGCGCACGCCCTCCAGGCCGTACCAGCGCAGCACCGACCACAGCTTGAGCGCCCGGAACCGGCGGCCCAGCGGGATCTGCCAGTCGCGGTAGTCGGTGACGGCACCCGAGTCGGTCGCGGTGTTGCGCAGGTACTCCGGCAGGATCGTGAGGGCGTCCACCAGCAGGTCCGGGTGCGCGGTCCAGAACAGCGACAGGTCGAACGCGGTCAGCATCCACTTGTGGGCGTTCGCGGTGAACGAGTCGGCCAGCTCCACGCCGTCGAACAGCGGCCGGAACTCCGGGCACAGCGCCGCCGGGCCCGCCCACGCGGCGTCCACGTGCAGCCAGATGCCGTGCTCGGCGCACACGGCGGCGATCTCGCGCACCGGGTCGACCGCGCCGGTCCCCGTGGTGCCGACGGTCGCGCACACCAGCACCGGCCGCAGCCCCGCGGCCACGTCGGACCGGATGCGCGCGGCCAGCTCGTCCGCGCGCATCGCCAGCCGCGAGTCGACCCCGATCGCCCGCACGGCCTGCTCGCCGAGGCCGGCCAGCCGCGCCGCCCGCTCCAGCGACGAGTGCGTCTGCGACGACACGTAGACCACCTCGGTCCCGTCCACGCCGGACTGCCGCCACTTCCCGCCGGAGGCCCGGTGCAGGGCGGCGAGCACGGCGACCAGCGCCGCGGACGAGGCGGTGTCCTGGATGACGCCGCCGCCCAGGAAGGACGGCGGCAGGCCCAGCGCGCCCACCAGCTCGTCCATCAGGTGCTGCTCGACCTCGGTGGCGGCGGGCGAGGTGGACCAGAGCATGCCCTGCACGCCCAGCCCGGACGAGAGCAGGTCGCCCAGCACCGAGGGCAGCGACGCGTTGGACGGGAAGTAGGCGAAGAAGCCGGGGTGCTGCCAGTGGGTCGTCCCCGGCAGCACCACCCGGTCCAGGTCCGCGAGCAGCCCGTCGAAGCCCTCGCCGCGCTCCGGCAGCGGGGACAGCCGTTCCCGCACCCAGCCGGGCTCGACCTGGGAGCGCACGGGGAAGTCCTCGACGCGCGAGCGGTAGTCGGCGATCCAGTCGACCACCTCGTGCCCGATCCGGCGGAACTCGTCAGGGTCCATGCCCGGAATCTATACGCGCCGCCTGCGGTGGCTGGGCCGCCGGTCGTCGGGGGGCGTCAGGGCCCGGGTCTCGACCCGCTCCAGCACCACCGAGCTGGTCAGGTTCCGCACCTCGGTCCGCGAGGCGATCTTGTCCATCAGGAACGCCTGCAGGTGCGTGCTGTCGGCCACCGCGATGTGCACCAGGAAGTCGGCCTGCCCGCTGACGTGGAACAACGACCGCGTCTCCGGCTGGGCCATCACGAACCGCCGGAACGCCGCCACCACCGGCCTGGTGTGCGGGCGCACGTTGACCGACACCACGGCCTCCAGCGGCAGTCCGGTGGTGCGCGGGTCGACCACGGCGTGGAACCCGGTGATCACGCCGAGGTCCCGCAACCGGCGCACGCGGTGCAGGCACGTCGACGGCGCGATGCCGACCCGCTCGGCCAGGCTCCGGTTCGGCAGCGTCGCGTCGTTCTGCAACTCCTCCAGGATCAGCCAGTCGACCGAATCCAGTTCGGCTGTCTCGCTCACAACCGAACACCGTAGTCGTCAGGTGGAACGCACCCGAACGCCTCGCCGAGGATGCCGCCGTGCACATCGCCTGGACTTCCTTCCTGCTCGCGCTCGTCGTCATCACCCTCGTGCCGGGCCCCGACTTCGTGCTGGTGACCGGCAACGCGGTGCGCGGCGTGCGGTACGGCGCGCTGACCGCGGCCGGTGTCGTGACCGGGCTGCTGGTGCACGCCCTGCTGGCCACCGCGGGGCTGTCCGCGCTGGTCGTGGCGGCACCGGCGGCGTTGCTGGCGGTCAAGGCGGTGGGCGCGCTGTACCTCGCCTACCTGGGCGTGATGACGCTGCGGGCGGCACGGGCGGGCGCGCCGGTCGCCGCGGCACCGAGGTCGGGGCGGTCGCTGTTCCTGCGGGGCGTGCTGTGCGACCTGCTCAACCCGAAGGTGATGCTGCTCTTCCTCAGCCTCGTCCCGCAGGCGATGGACCCGGCCGCGCCACCGCTGCCGCAGGCGGCGCTGCTCTCGGGCGTCGCGGTGGGCGTGTTCGCGTGCTTCTGGGCCGTGGTGGTGCCGCTGGCGGGCCGGCTGGCGGCGCTGCTGGCGCGGCCCGGGGTGCGGCCGGTGTTCGAGCGGCTGTGCGGCGGCGCGCTGATCGGGATGGCCGCGTCCGTGCTCGCTGCCTGATTTTCGTTATCGTGACGCCGGCCGCGGAGTCTCCGGTGGGTGAGCCCGGACTCGGAGAGGAGCGGTATGCGCACACCAGGGGACGCCGGGGCGGTCGTGGCCGCGCAACGCGGCGAGCCCGGCGCGTTGGACGCGCTGGTGGCGGCCTACCTGCCGCTGGTCTACAACGTCGTCGGCCACGCGCTGGCCGGCCACCCGGACACCGACGACGTGGTGCAGGAGACGATGCTGCGCGCCCTCAACGGGCTGTCGAAGCTGCGCGAGCCCGAGTCGTTCCGGTCGTGGTTGTTGGCCATCGCGCTGAACCAGGTGCGCGACCACCACCGGGGCAGGCCGCCGGTCGCCGACGTCGAATCGGCCGACGTGGCCGACCCCGGCGCGGACTTCGCCGACCTGGCCGTCACCCGCCTCCGGCTCACCGGGCAGCGCCGGGAGGTCGTGGCGGCCACCCGGTGGCTCGGCGACGACGAGCGCGAGCTGCTGTCGCTGTGGTGGCTGGAGCAGGTCGGCCGGATCACCCGCGCCGAACTGGCGCGGGCGCTGGACCTCACGCCGCAGCACGCGGCCGTGCGGGTGCAGCGGATGAAGGCGCAGCTCGACGCCGCCCGGGTGGTGGTGCGCGTGCTGGCCGCGCCGCGCTGCGGCGAGCTGGCCGAGGTGCTCGCCGACTGGGACGGGCGGCCGAGCGCCCTGTGGCGCAAGCGGATCGTGCGGCACGCGCGGGAGTGCTCCCGGTGCGGGCGGGGGTTCGACGACCTGGCGGCGGTGGACGGGCTGCTGGCGCGCATCCCGCTCGTGCCGCTGCCCGCCGGGTTCGACCTGCTGCCCGCCGAACCGGTGGCCGCCGAACCGGTGGCCGCCGTGGCGGAGCACGGGTGGTGGGCGCACGCCGCGACCAAGCCGCTGATCGCGGCGGCGGCCGTCGCGGCGGTGGCGGGCGCGGTCGTGCTGCTGCCCGTCGAGCGGGCGCCGGAGCCGCTGGCGGCACCGGTCGCCGTCACCTCGACCACGACCACCACCGCGCTCGCGCCCACGACCACCGCACCGACGACCACGACCGCCACGACGACGACCACGACCACCACCACGACGACCGCTCGGCCGCCGGCCCCCGCGCCGGTCGTGCAACCGGTGGCCAGGTCGGTGAAGAAGGGTGTGAGCACCTGGCGCTTCGACGGCGTCACGCGCGCGTTGTCCGACGTCGGCGCGGGCTGGTTCTACAACTGGGCGCCGACCAGGGAGGACGTGCAGGCGCCCGCCGGCGTCGAGTACGTGCCGATGATCTGGGGCGCGAAGGCGGTGACGCCGGGCAACCTCGCCGCGGTCAAGGGGCAGGGCACCGCGCTGCTCGGGTTCAACGAGCCGGACCTGGCCGAGCAGTCGGACATGACGGTGGAGCAGGCGCTCGACCTGTGGCCGCAGCTCCAGGCGACGGGGATGCGCCTGGGCAGCCCGGCCGTCGCCCACAGCGCCGACAAGGCGGGCGGCTGGCTCGACCGGTTCCTGGCGGGCGCGCGCCTGCGGGGGCTGCGGGTCGACTTCATCACGCTGCACTGGTACGGCTCGGACTTCGGCCCGAACGCGGTGGGGCACCTGGAGAACTACCTCGACGCCGTGCGTGCCCGGTACGGCCTGCCGATCTGGCTCACCGAGTACTCGCTGGCGGACTTCTCCGGCGGTGGGGTGCGGTACCCGGACGCGCGGCAGCTCGCCGACTTCGCCGGCGCGTCGTCGCGGATGCTCGAAGGACTGCCCTACCTGGAGCGCTACGCGTGGTTCGCGCTCCCCGCGGACAAGCCGGGCACGGGCCTGTACCTGCCCGGGGGAACGCCCAACCGGGCCGGTGAGGCCTACCGGGCCACCGGTTGAGCGAGCGCCCGTCGCCGGTCGTGCGGCGCGGGCGTTCCGGGGTGCCGGCCCGTCGCCGGTCGAGCGGCGGCGGGCCGGTTCCCCTCGCGGTGCGCCGCGGTGGCGCACCCGGCGGTCAGGCGATGGTCCACTTCTGGTTGGCCGCGCCGGTGCACGTCCAGATCTGGAGCCGCGTGCCGTCCGCGCTGTTGTTGTCCGTGACGTCCACGCACTTGCCGGTGGCCGGGTTCACCAGGTCCCGGCCCGAGGTGTGGGTCCACTGCTGGTTCGCCCCGCCCGCGCAGCTCCACAACTGCAACTGCGCGCCGTCGGCCGTGCCCCGGTCCTTGATGTCGAGGCACTTGCCCAGCGCGCGCAACGTGCCGTCACCGGGCCGGGACCACTGCTGCGCCGCCGTGCCGTTGCACGAGTACAGCTGCACGGCCGTGCCGTCCGCGCTGCTCGCGCCCGCCACGTCGACGCACTTGCCGGCCAGGCCGGTGATCGCGCCGCCGCTGCCGCCGGGGTTGCCGGAGCCGGGCGTGCCCTGCCAGGTGAACGTCGCCGTGGTGCGGGCGGGCAGGGTGTAGGTGAACGACTGGTTGCCCCAGTTGACCCGGATCGACTGGGACGACGTGCCGCCGTTGTGCGCGATCAGGGCCTTGGAGCCGTCCGGGTTGCGCCAGGCCACGTTCTGCACGGTGCCGTTCGCGGTCGAGTCGATCCGGTACGCGCCCGGCCGGACGAACTTCGTCAGGTGCCCGGTCGTGTAGTACTCGATCGTGTAGTCGACCTGGCCGGCGCGCGAGCCGCCCTCCTGCACCGTGATCAGGCCGGTGCAGGTGCCGCAGCCACCGTTGTGCGGCCCCATGTTCTGGTTCAGCGCGAGGCTCCACTTGACCAGGCTGGAGCTCCAGTTGCGGGCGTAGTTGACGATGTCGGCCATGTCCTCGTTGTGCTGGTTCGAGATCCACGTGCCGCCGGAGTGCTCGGTGCTGAACTGCTTCACGCCCGGGTACTGGTCGTGCACCTGCGTGCCGACGGCCGGGTCGCCGAAGTAGCCGTGCCAGGCGATGCCGCCGAACAGCGGGTCGTTGCGGACGCCCGCGTCGTTGAGCACGCCGGAGCCGAAGTTGGCGTAGTCGCCGTAGTTCCAGTCGTGCACCAGCACCTTGGTGGTGATGCCGGCCGCGCGGAAGGCCGGGTAGAGGTTGTTCTTGGTGAACTCGACCAGGCCCGCCGGGTTCCAGCTCATGCCGGGGTAGTCCATCGCGGTCGGGTTGCCGGACTGGCAGCAGTTCGGCTCGTTCTGCACCGACACGTAGTCGACCGGGACGCCGGCGGCCTGGTAGCTCTGCACGTACTTGACGAAGTACTGGGCGTAGGTGGGTGCGTACTCCCACTTGAGCCAGCCCATCTGGTCCATGCGGCCGTTGTCCTTCATCCAGCCCGGCGCGCTCCACGGCACGGCCTTGACCCGCAGCTGCGGGTTGAGCTGCTTGGCCTGCTGGGTCAGCAGCCGCACGTTGGCGTCGTAGCCGTTCGCGCCCCAGTCGTTGAGGTCGCAGCACGTGTCGTCCAGCGAGACGTTGCCGGGCCGGGACAGGTCGGACGCGCCGATCGGGTTGCGTACGAACGACAGGCCGATGCCGTCGACCGGGTGGAACAGCCTGCGCATCACCGCGTCGCGCGTCGCGGCGGAGACGGGCCCGCCGCGCAGCAGGTAGGCCGTCGTGTCGGTGATCGACGCGCCGCCGCCCTCGAACTGCTGGTAGGTCGTGCCCTCGTTGACGGTGATGGTGTGGGTGGCGCTGCCGCCGTTCGAGCCGAACGCGATCGACGGCTGCTGCGCCAGGCCGCGGGTGACGACGCGGCCACCGCTGTCGGAGGTGGTGGTGAGGTAGACGTTGACGGTCTCACCCGCGGCGGACGCGGGCGAGGAGGCGGCGAGCGCGGCCGCGGCGGTGATCAGGGCCAGGCCGGCGCTGGTGAAAGCCCGACGGTGGGAAGAGGGCACCCCGGACTCCTTTCACGACGTTGTGGGCAGGGGTCGGCAGTCTGGAGCTCCTGAAACAAAATGGAACATTGTGTGGAACTTGTTCGCACGTGAAGGAAACAATGGGTGCCGAACCCGTGTCAAGGTCGTGCTTTCAGACCGGTAATTACCGTGAAACGGCAATGGAACGCGGCACCTCAGCCGCGCGGCACGGGCCCCGTCGACGCCCTGACCACCAGTTCCGTGGCCAGCTCGACGTGCAGCGCCTCCAGCTCGTGCCGGTCGAGCAGCCGCGCCAGCAGCGTCACGGCCATCCGCCCCATCTCCTGCAACGGCTGCCGCACGGTGGTCAGCTCCGGCCGCGTGGCGCGGCTCAGGTCGAGGTCGTCGAACCCGGCGACCGACACCTCGCCCGGCACGTCCAGGCCCAGCTCGCGGGCCGCCCGCAGCGCGCCGACGGCCATCTTGTCGTTGAACGCGACCAGCGCGGTCGGCCGGTCCGCGAGCCCCAGCAGGTCCCGGGCGGCCCGGTGGCCGTTGTCCTCGGTCGGCTCGTCCACGTGCCGCAGCAGCTCCGCCGACGGCAGCACGCCCACGTCGGACAACGCCGCCGCGTACCCGGCCAGCCTGCCGTCGCTCGCCTGCCAGTCGGGCGGCCCGCCGAGGATGCCGATCCGCCGGTGGCCCAGCTCGACCAGGTGCGCCATCAGCCTGCGCGCGCCCGCGAAGTGGGCCGCCGACACCGACGCGACGTCACGGGGCAGCTCGGTGCGCGGGTCGACCACCACGAACGGGAAGCGGCGGTCCCGCAACCGCACCAGCTCCTCGGCTGGCTCCGGGGGCAGGATCAGGATCGCGCCGCCCACATCGGACCTGGTCGCGAGGCCCGGCAGCGCGGGCTCCCGCTGCGCGGACACGCCCGCGCTGAGCACGACCCGCCGGTGGTGCAGGGCCAGCGTCTCGGCGACGCTGGAGACGATCAGCCCGAAGTAGTCGGTCAGCAGGTACGGGCAGCGCACGTAGATCGGGCCGGCCGGCTTCGCGCCCCGCGTCCGCGGCGCCTCCGCGCCCATCCCGGCCACGGCCCGCAGCACCAGCTCGCGGGTGTGCTCGGCGACGTTGGCCTGGCCGTTGAGCACGCGTGACACCGTGGCGATGGACAGCCCGGTCGCCCGCGCCACGTCCCGCACCGTCGCCCTGGTCATCCCGCCCCCTGTTCCACGCTGTTTCACGATGTTACAGGGCCGCCGGAGCGGTCGGCGGAACCCCGTGGTCAGGGGCGTCGCACAGGTGCGCGCGAACGCGGATTTCGGCACGCTGTGCAGATGACCACCTCCGAGGCACCCGCGCGGATCGCCGTCACCGGGCTCGCCGTCATGGGCAGCAACCTGGCGCGCAACCTCGCCCGGCACGGCTACCGCGTCGCCGTGCACAACCGCAGCGGCTCCCGCACCGAAGCGCTGATCGCCGAGCACGGCCACGAGGGCGACTTCGTGCCCGCCGAGACCCTGGAGGAGCTCGTCGCGAGCCTCCAGAAGCCCCGCCAGATCATCATCATGGTCAAGGCCGGCGCGCCCACCGACGCCGTCATCGACGAGCTGGTGCCCCTGCTGGAGCCCGGCGACATGGTGATCGACGGCGGCAACGCCCACTACGCCGACACCCGCCGCCGCGAGGCGGCCCTGCGCGAGGCCGGGCTGCACTTCGTCGGCACCGGCATCTCCGGCGGCGAGGAGGGCGCGCTCAACGGCCCGTCGATCATGCCGGGCGGGTCCGCCGAGTCCTACGCGCACCTGGGGCCCGTGCTGGAGGACATCGCGGCCGAGGTCGACGGCGTGCCGTGCTGCGTGCACGTCGGGCCCGACGGCGCCGGCCACTTCGTCAAGATGGTGCACAACGGCATCGAGTACGCCGACATGCAGCTCATCGCCGAGGCGTACGACCTGCTGCACCGGGTCGGGGGCCTGGCGCCCGCCGAGGTCGCCGAGGTCTTCCGCGGCTGGAACACCGGCGACCTGGAGTCCTACCTGGTCGAGATCACCGCCGAGGTGCTCGGCCACGTGGACGTCGAGACCGGCGCCGCGCTGGTCGACGTGATCGCGGACGAGGCCGAGCAGAAGGGCACCGGCCGCTGGACCGTGCAGGAGGCGCTGGAGCTGGGCGTCCCGGTGACCGGCATCGCCGAGGCGGTGTTCGCGCGGTCGCTGTCGGGGCGGGCGGGCCAGCGCCGGGCCGTGCGGGAGGCGTTCGGGTCGGCCGAGGTCGTCGGGAACGTCGACGCCTCGCTGGTCGAGGACGTGCGGCAGGCGCTGTACGCGTCGAAGGTCGTCGCCTACGCGCAGGGCTTCGACCAGATGCGCGCGGCGAGCGCCGAGTACGGCTGGGACCTCGACCTGGGCGCGATGGCCACGATCTGGCGCGGCGGGTGCATCATCCGGGCCCGGTTCCTCGACCGCATCCGCGAGGCCTACGACAAGGAGCCGGAGCTGGCCTCGCTGCTCGTGGACGACTACTTCCGCGACGCGGTGCGCTCGGCGGAGGAGGCGTGGCGGCGCGTCGTGGTCAAGGCGGTCACCTCGGGCGTGCCCGCGCCCGGTTTCGTCTCCGCGCTGGCGTACTACGACGGCCTGCGGTCCGAGCGCCTGCCGGCGTCCCTGATCCAGGGCCTGCGCGACTTCTTCGGCGCGCACACCTACCGCCGCACCGACCGCGAGGGCAGCTTCCACACCCTCTGGTCGGGTGACAGGTCTCAAGTGGACGCCTGAGGCCACCGGCCCGATCATGGCCGGGTGCGCGACCGCTTCCGCCGCAACCCCGTCACGGCCGGCTACCTGTCGGCCGTGGCGGGGCTCGCGCTGCTGATGCGCTTCGTGTTCGCCGACGGCATGTCCGCGCAGGTGCGCGAGTCGCTGAGCACCAACACGACCAACCTCGCCGACCACCCGGTCAACGCGCTGCTGGGCAGCGCGTTCGTGCTCGACCCCGCCCGCGACGGCCTGGTGACCACCGCGCTGGCCGTGGCCGCGGTGGCGGTCTGCCTCGCCGTGCTGGAGCGCGAGGTCGGGCCGTGGCGCGCGGCGGCGGTGGTCCTCGCCGGCCACGTCGGCGCGGCCCTGGCGACGGCGGTCGTCATCTCTTCGGGTGCCTACCCGACCGACCTGGCCGACGCGGTCGACGTGGGTGTCGGCTACGTGGCGTTCGCCGCGGCCGGCGCCGTCACCGCGCTCGCCCCGGTGGTGCTGCGCGTGCCGTGGTTGGCGCTGCTCGTGGCGTACCCGTTGGCGGGCGCCGAGTGGTTCGGCGCGGTGCCCGAGTTCGCCGCCGTGGGCCACGTCGCCGCGGTCCTCATCGGACTGTGCGCCGGCGCGTTCGCGGTCGGCCGCGCCCACGCGGCCGTCGGCCGGTGAGTCCGTCACCAGGGGTGACGCCCCACCCGTGATCAACACGACCGGGTGGAACCGCTGGGAGACCACCCGGTGCCTCGGTCATGATGGTGTGGCCGCGACCCTTGCGACGCGGGCTGTGCCGACACGTCCTCCCTGTGCCGACACGGAGGTGCCACTTGGGCTGCCCCCACCACCGCGCCCGGGGCGGGTCCCGACCCGACCCGCGCCGACCGCGTCCGCTGCCGCCCTTAACCGGGCCGTAGGCGCCCTCCCCGACGACGACACCCCGCGCACCCGGCGCGGGGCGATGCCGCTGTGCCGATCGGAAGGACCGACATGAACCGCCCACGCCCCAACAAGTCCCACGCGGGCGAGCACACCACGGCCGGACCACCGGGCGGGTTGGCCGCCGTGCTGCGGCACGACGTGCCGTCCTCCGCGGTGGTGTTCCTGGTCGCCGTGCCGCTCTCGCTCGGCGTGGCCGCCGCGGTCGGCGCGCCCCTGATGGCCGCGGTGGTCTCCGCGTTCATCGGCGGGGTGGTGGCGGGCTCCCTGAGCGGCGCGCCGCTGCAGATCAGCGGGCCGGCCACCGGCCTGGTGGTGATCGTCGGCGGGCTCGTCGCCGAGTACGGCTGGCCCGCCACGGCGGCCATCACGCTCGGCGCGGGCGTGCTGCAACTGCTGTTCGGCCTGGCCAGGCTCGGCCGGGTCGCCCTCTCCCTCTCACCCGCCGTGGTGCACGGCATGCTGGCCGGCATCGGCCTGAGCATCGCGGTCGGGCAGCTCGCCGTGGTGCTCGGCGGCACGGCGGCCACGTCCGTCGTGGACAACCTCGTGAAGATGGCCGGCACCGAGGTGCGTTGGCCCGCCCTGCTCGTCGGCGCGCTCGTGGTGGCCGTGCTGGTGCTGTGGCCGCGGGTGCCGCGCGCGTCGGTCGTGCCCGCGCCGCTGGTGGCCGTACTGGTGGCGACGCTCGCCTCGACGGGCTTCGACGTG
Source organism: Actinosynnema sp. NPDC053489 (assembly GCF_044544865.1). Taxonomy (NCBI): domain Bacteria; kingdom Bacillati; phylum Actinomycetota; class Actinomycetes; order Pseudonocardiales; family Pseudonocardiaceae; genus Actinosynnema; species Actinosynnema sp. NPDC053489. Next base: position 377,029 of record NZ_JBITXT010000008.1, read on the forward strand.
GCCCGCGTCGACCTGCCCGACGACCCGCTGGCCGGTTTCACGCTGCCGGAGCTGCCGGTCGGCGACGTCGGCGGGATCGCGTTCGCGGTGCTCACCGTGGCCGTGGTGGGCAGCATGGAGTCGCTGCTGTCCGCCGTGGCGGTCGACAAGCTGCACGCCGGGCCGCGCGCGGACCTCGACCGCGAGCTGATCGCACAGGGCACGGCCAACGTCTTCGCGGGCGCGCTCTGCGCGGTCCCCGTGGCCGGCGGGATCTCCCGCGGCTCGACGAACGTCGCCGCGGGCGCGCGCACCCGCGCCTCCACCGTGCTGCACGGCGTCTGGATGGCGCTGTCCGCGCTCGTGCTCGGCTCGGTGCTGGAGCTGGTGCCGCTGGCCGCCCTGGCCGGGGTGCTGATGGTGGTGGGCTTCCGGCTGGTGAGCGTGCGCCGGATGCGCGCCCTGTGGCGGCACGGCGAGTTCTCCGCCTACGCGGTCACCCTCCTGGGCGTGGTGGCGCTCGGGCTGGTGGAGGGCGTGCTGCTGGGCGTGGGCGCGGCGGCGCTGCGGTCGCTGCACCGGCTGACCCGCGCCTCGCTGCGCGTGGAGCAGGAGCCCGACGGCTGGCGCGTGGTGGTCCGCGGCTCGCTGGTGTTCTTCGGCGTCGGCCACCTGGTGCGCGGGCTGCGCGCCATCCCGCTGGGCCAGCGCGTGGTGCTGGAGCTGCACATCGACTTCCTCGACCACGGGGCGTACGAGGCGATCGACGACTGGCGCACCGGCTACGAGCGGCTGGGCGGCCACGTCGAGGTGGACGAGGTGCACGACACCTGGTTCAGCAAGGCCACCAAGGGCATCCCGGCGCTGCGCAAGACACCGCTGTCACCGCCGCCGAGGTGGTTCGCGCCGTGGTCGCACTGGCAGCGCCACCGGCACGTCGCCCTGCCCCGGCAGCGCGCCGACGCCGACCCGATGATCCGGGGCATGCGCGAGTTCGAGCGCAGCACCGCGCCGCTGGTCCGCCCGTTCCTGGCCGAGCTGGCCGAGCGGGGCCAGCGCCCGAGGCAGCTGTTCATCACCTGCGCCGACTCCCGCGTGGTGCCCAACCTGATCACCACGAGCGGCCCGGGCGACCTGTTCTGCGTGCGCAACATCGGCAACCTGGTGCCGCTGGACGGCGACGACTCGGTCGGCGCGGCGATCGAGTACGCGGTGGAGGTGCTGGCGGTGGAGACGATCGCGGTGTGCGGGCACTCCGACTGCGGCGCGATGAAGGCCGTGGTGCACGGCTCCGCCCGGCCCGGCACGCGGCTGAACGCGTGGCTGCGCGCGGTCGAGCCGAGCCTGATCCGGTTCCACGCGGGCGAGTCGGACCTGCCGGTGGTGGACCGGCTGTCGGTGGCGAACGTGGCGCAGCAGCTGGACAACCTGATGGCCTACCGGAGCGTGCGGGAGGCCGTGGCCTCGGGGTCGCTGCGCCTGGTCGGCATGTACTTCGACATCTCGGCGGCGCGGGTGTACCTGGTGGACCCGGAGCGCGACGGGCTGGAGCCGGTGGGGGTCTGACCCCCGTCGCGGGGTGGTCGGCCCGCTGGTGGACCGACCACCCCGGTTCGAGCCTCGGCCTGCCGTCCGACCCCGGTCGGGGGTCGCGGGGTCGGTTCGGCGGCGGGCTCGGTTCGGGTCGGGCGGCGCGGGTGGGGATCGGTTCCGGGAGTCGCGTCGCCCGGTGGCACGGGGACGGGCCCCGTGCGGCTGAGGGGCTAGCCGGCGTCGCGCAGGTGCCCGTGGTGGCCGTCGGACCGCCCGTCACCGCCGACGGTGAGCGCGAGCTGCGCGCCGAGGTAGGCCCGGCACGGCGAGGGCAGGCGCCTGCTCCAGCGGCGCGTGCGGCAGGTGGGGCAGCGGCCGTGCTCGTCGGGCGTGTGCTCGTCCAGCAGCGCCTTCACCGCGGTCACCACCCTCGGCAGCTCGGAGCGGGCCAGTTCGACCGCCGTGCGGTCGTCGCCGGTCGCGGCCAGGCGGACCAGCGCGGCCAGGTGCTCGTGGAGGGACCGGTCGAGCTGGCTGAAGACGGTGGTGGACACCTTCAGAGCTCCTTCCCTGGGGCGGGTGCTGCACGCAGCCTGTTACCGCCTCCGGCCGCCTGCAAGTTGCAGTACACGAATGGATGACCTCCCTTTGCTCCGTTCGCGGCCGGGCACAAACTGGACGGCGGCCCTGCCGGTCGGGGGTCTCCTGGCGAAAGGTGTCCGCATGCCACGGGGCAGCAGCCCGACGCTGCGCAAGCGCCGGTTGGTCGGCGAGCTGCGCAGGCTGCGCGAGGCGGCCGACCTCACCATCGAGGACGTCGCCGCGCGGCTGGAGTGCTCGGCGTCCAAGATCAGTCGCATCGAGACCGGCCGGGTCGGCGTGACCCCGCGCGACGTGCGGGACATGCTGGCCGCGTACGGCGCCGACCGCGGCACGCTGGACGAGCTGGTGCAGCTCGCCCGCGACGCGCGGCGGCGGGCGTGGTGGGACGAGTTCGGCGACGTCGCGCCCGGCCGCTACGTGGGGTTCGAGGCGGACGCCGAGCGGGTGCGCACCTACCAGGGCCTCACGGTGCCGGGCCTGCTCCAGTCCGAGGCGTACACCAGGGCGTTGATCCGGGCGGTGCTGCCCCACGCCGGGCCCACCGAGGTGGACCGGCGGGTCGAGCTGCGCCAGGCGCGCCAGGCGCTGCTCGTGGAGGACGACCCACTGCGCCTGCACGCGGTCGTCGACGAGGCGGCCCTGCGCCGGCTGGTGGGTGGCCCGGAGGTGATGGCCGACCAGCTCCGGCGGCTGGACGAGGCCGGGAGGAGACCGAACATCACCCTCCAGGTGGTCTCGTTCGAGGCGGGCGCCCACGCCGCGATGGACGGCCCGTTCGTGATCCTGTCCTTCCCCGAGCAGACCGATCCCGCCGTGGTATACCTCGAGAGTCCGCGGGGCGACGTCTACTTGGAACAGCCGCCGGACGTCGCCAGGTACTCCGACATGTTCGCTCGGCTCGGCGCCGAATCGCTCGACCCGGACGCCTCGTCCGCGCTGATCGGGCGGGTGGCGCGCGAGCTCGCCTGAATCCGAGGTGAACGCCGTGCAACGCCAGTGGCGCAGGAGCAGCCGGTCGTCCGCGGGTGGTCCGGAGTGCGTGGAGGTCGCGCTCGACCGGGACGGGACCGGGGTGCGCGATTCGAAGGACCGAACCGGCGGCGAGCTGGGCTTCGGCCTCGCGCAGTGGCGTCGGTTCACCGATGACGCGAAGGGCGGCGCGTTCGACCGGGGGTGACCGGTCCGCGATCACCCGGAGGTTCGGCCACCCGGAGGTTCGGCCACCCGGATGGTCGGCCACCCCGGGGTTCGGCCACTGGTCGTACGACCTTGGTCGGGCGTCGGGTCAGCCCTTGGTCCGATGCGCCCGCCGGTGGCGGTGCGGTGGACTCCCCTTAGCCTGCACTCCGGTGCTCGTGATCCGCGGTGCTCGTAATCCACAGGGGGACGAACGATGGCCTTGCTGACCGACGCCCTGGAAGGGCTCGCCGGCCTGCCGCAGCCCGCCGTGCTCGCGGTGACGGGCGCGCTGACGTTGGCGGAGTGCACGCTGGGCGTGGGCTTCATCGCGCCGGGCGAGAGCGCGCTGCTGCTGGCCGCCACGACGGTCACCACCGCGTCCCGGTTCCTGGTGATGTGGCTCGTGGTGTCGGTGTGCGCGGTGGCGGGCGACAGCATCGGCTACTTCCTCGGCCGCCGGTACGGCGACCGGCTGCGGGAGAGCAAGGTCGTGCGCAAGCTCGGCCAGGAGCACTGGGACTCGGCGGGGGCGCTGCTGCGCAGGCGTGGTGCCTGGGCCGTCTTCTTCGCCCGGTTCATGCCGGTGGTGCGCACCCTGGTGCCCGCGTCGGCCGGCGCGTCGAAGCTGGAGTACCGCCGGTTCCTGCCCGCCTCGATCGCGGGCGCGGTGTGCTGGTCCGCGCTGCACATCGGCATCGGGTCGGCCGCGGGCGCCTCGGCGAAGTACGTCGAGTCGGCGTTCAACGGCGCGATGTGGGTGCTGATGGGCGTCGCCGCCGTGGTCGGCGTCGTGGTGGTGGTGCGCCGGCGGCGCAAGGCGGCCAGGGCGACCGCCGCGCCGCGGGAGCTGGAAGAGGTGGCCTGACGCCCGTCCCGCCCGACCCCGGACGTGGTCGAAGGGGCCGCGGCCGGGGGTTCGGGTCCCGGCCGCGGCCCCTTCCACTGGGGGAGGGCAAAGGAGGTGGGTCATCCCCTACCGGATGACCCGTCTCCAGGTGGAGAAGGGGACGAGGGCGGGCCGGCGTTCCGCCGCCGCGGGCTGGATGCCCCTTGCACGCCGGCCTGCCCTCGTCGTTCGGGGAGAGCAGCGGATGTTCCGCTGTCTGGTCCAACCTCGCCCACCGGGGTTCGCCCTGTGTGGTTGGTCGGACACGCTTAGCGTAAGAATGCGGCTACAGGACGACTGGAGTCGGACTGAAGTGATCTCCTAGGCTCGGTCTGGGTCTCAACGTCTCGGCGAAGGATCGGTCGGTGGCAGACGGCGGCGGCGAGCGCTTGCGGTTCGAGGTGCTCGGCCTGCTCCGGGCGGTGCGCGGTGGCGGGGAGGTCGACCTCGGCGCCGCCAAGCAGCGTGCCGTGCTGGCGGTGCTGCTGCTGGCCCGCAACACGCCGGTCAGCCGCGACCAGATCATCGAGGCGGTGTGGGGCGACAACACGCCCACCAGCGCCGTCAACCTGGTGCAGACCTACGTGGCCGGCCTGCGCCGCGCGCTGGAGCCCAGCCGGGCCCGCCGCGCCCCGGCCGAGCTGCTGACCTCGGTCGGCGACGGCTACCTGCTGCGCGTCGACCCCCAGCAGGTCGACCTGGACGAGTTCGAGCGCGGCGTGGCGGAGTCGGCCCGGCTGCGCGCCTCCGGGGACCTGGTCGCCGCCGCCACCGCGCTGGACGAGGCGCTCGGCCTGTGGCGCGGCGAGCCGCTCGGCGGTGTCGTGGGCCTGTTCGCCGAGGTGGAGCGCGGCCGGCTGGCCGAGCGCCGGGTCGCGGTGCTGGAGGAGCGGGCCGAGCTGCTGCTGCTGATCGGGCGCGGCGCGGAGCTGGTGCCGTCGCTGACCGCGCTGGTCGACGAGCACCCGTTGCGGGAACGCGGGCACGGCCTGCTGATGCGGGCGCTGTGCCAGGCGGGTCGGCAGGCCGAGGCGCTGGCGGTGTACCGGCGGGCCCGCCGGGTGCTGGTCGAGGAGCTGGGCGTCGAGCCCGGCCCGGAGCTGCGCAAGCTCCAGCACGCCGTGCTGGCGGGGGAGGACCCCGAGCCGGACCGCCCGACCAGGCCCATGGTGTTGCGCCCGGTGGGCGAGTCCGCGTCCGCCCTCACGCCGGCGCAGCTGCCGCGGGCCTCGGCGTCCCTGATCGGCCGCGACGAGGAGCTGGCCCGCCTGGACGGCCTGCTGGCCTCCTACCGGGACGGCGGGCTGGTCCTCGTCGTCACGGGCCCCGCGGGCGTCGGCAAGACGGCGCTGGCGCTGCACTGGGCGCAACGCGTGCGCGAGGAGTTCCCGGACGGCCAGCTGTACGTGGACCTGCACGGCTACGACCCGAACCAGGAGCCCCTGGGCGCGGGCGAGGTGCTGAGCCGGTTCCTGCGCACGCTGGGCGTGCCGTCGCCGGACATCCCGGTCACGGTGGAGGAGCGCTCGGCGCTGTTCCGCACGCTCGTCGCGGACCGCCGCATGGTGGTGATGCTGGACAACGCCCGCGGCTCGACCGAGCTGCTGCCGCTGCTGCCCGGACCGCCGTCGTGCGTGCTGGTGACGTCCCGCCGGCGGTTGGTCGGCCTGGTGGCGCACGCCGAGGCGCGGCTGGTGGAGCTGGACATGCTCGACCCGGACGCGTCGGTGGCCGTGGTCAGCCGCGTCGCCGGCCGGGACGGCACGGAGGCTGCCGCCCTGCGCCGGCTGGCCGTGCTGTGCGACGGGCTGCCGCTGGCGCTGCGGATCGCCGCGGCCCGGCTGGCGGTCGCGCCGACGCTGCGGGTGGCCGAGCTGGTCGCCGAACTGGACGACGAGCACGGCAGGCTGGCCGCCCTGGGGTTGGAGGACGAGGACTCGACGGTGCGGGCGGCGCTGGACGCCTCGCGCCGGGCGCTGTCGCCGCTGCCCGCGCGGCTGCTGGCGCTGCTCGGCCTGCACCCGGGCCCGGACGTGACGGCGTTCGTGGCCGCCGCCATGGCCCGGGTGCGCGTGGCCGACGCGCAGCGCGCGCTGGACGCGTTGACGGCGGCGAACCTGCTGTCGGTCAACGAGTCCGGCAGGTACGGGGCGCACGACCTGGTGCGCGTCTACATGCGCACGCTGGCCGCCGAGCTGCCCGCCGCCGAGCGGCGCGACTCGACCAGCCGGATGCTCGACTTCTACCTGCACTGCGCCGACCTGGCCGACGGGCGGCTGCCGGTGGCGCGCGGCAGCGTGCGGGTCGCGCCCGAGCACGTGCCCGAGCAGACGCCGAAGCTGCAGACCTCGGCCGAGGCGATCGCCTGGCTGGACGCCGAGCAGGCCAACGTCGTCGCCGCCGCGGAGCTGGCCGCCGCGCCCGGTGCGGACCCGGAGTGGCTGGTGCACGCCTGGCAGCTGCCGTACACGCTGTCGCGGTTCCTGTGGCTGCGGGCGGACCGCACGACGTGGCTGCGCACGACCGAGGCCGCGCTGGAGGCGGCCATGACGCTGGGCGACCCGGCGGCGAAGTTCGTGATGCTGTTCAACCTGGGCATCGCGCTGGCCCAGTTCCAGCGGATGGACGAGTCGCTGGCGCGCCACCGCGAGGCGTTGGAGGTGGCGCGGGCGTCCGGTGACGTGAACGCGCAGGCCAGGGCGCTGACCACGGTCGCGGACATGCTCCAGTTCCTCGGTCGGGTGGACGAGTCGGAGGCGTCGTACCGGGAGGCGCTGGAGGTGAGCCGGGTGGCCGGGTCGCGGTGGGCCGAGGCGAACGCCCACCACAACCTCGGGCTGTTGCACCTGGCCTCGCGCCGCTACGACGAGGCCAAGTCGTGGCTGCGGGCGGCGGTGACGATGTACCGCGAGGTCGGCGAGCAGTGCGGCGAGTCGACCTGCCACACCGACCTGGCGATGGTGCTGCTGGAGTCGGGCGAGGGCGAGGACGCCGTCACGTCGGCGCGCACGGCGCTGGAGGTGGCGTCGGCCGCGGCCAGCCCGTACCACCAGGCGATGGCGCACGACCGGCTCGCCACGGTGTTCGACCGGCAGGGGCTGCCCGGCGCGGTGGCGCACTGGCAACGCGCGCTGGCGCTGTTCACCGAGCTGGGCGCGCCGGAGTCGGACCAGGTGCGGGAACGGCTGGCCCGGGCCCGCGCCGGCACGGCCGTCTGACCCCGTACCCCTAGTGGTCTGGACCTATTGACACACAGGTCTAGACCTATTTACGGTTTCCGTGCTGCGTCGTGGCCGCCGCCTCGTGCAGGAGGTGTGCTGGCTTTGTCCAGGAGAACCAGGTTGTCGCCGCTCGTGGCGCTGCTCGCCGCGGTGGCCGGGCTCGTCGTCGCCGTCGCGTCACCGTCGTCGCCGGCCTCCGCCGCGGGGGAGGAGTGCCGCCCCGACGGCCTCTACCAGACCCCCGGCGTCGCCGTGCCGTACTGCTCCGTCTACGACACCGAGGGGCGGGAGTCGCTGGGCGGCGACCGCACCCGCCGGGTCATCGGTTACTTCACCAGTTGGCGCACGGGCCGCAACGGCACGCCCGCCTACCTCGCCTCCGACATCCCGTGGAGCAAGGTCACCCACCTCAACTACGCGTTCGCGCACGTCGACGCGCAGAACCGGGTGTCCGTGGGCCCCGACGGGCCGGACAACCCCTCCACCGGCATGACCTGGCCCGGCGTCGAGCTGGACCCGTCCCTGCCGTACAAGGGGCACTTCAACCTGCTCAACAAGTACAAGAAGCAGTACCCGAACGTGAAGACGCTGATCTCGGTCGGCGGCTGGGCGGAGACGGGCGGCTTCATCAACCCGGACGGCACGCGCAACGCCTCCGGCGGGTTCTACAAGCTCGGCGCGCAGCCGCAGGCCACTGTGGACGCCTTCGCCGACTCCGCGGTGCAGTTCATCCGCACGTACGGCTTCAACGGCGTGGACATCGACTACGAGTACGCCACGTCGAACAACTACGCGGGCAACCCCGACGACTTCTGGATCTCCAACGCCAACCGCGGCACGCTGTGGGCCGGCTACGAGAAGATCATGAAGACGCTGCGGGAGAAGCTGGACCGCGCCTCGCAGCAGGACGGCAAGCACTACCTGCTTACCGCCGCCGTGCCCGCCTCCGGCTGGCTGCTGCGCGGCCAGGAGTCGTACCAGGTGACCCGCTACCTGGACTACCTCAACGTGATGAGCTACGACCTGCACGGCTCGTGGAACCACTTCGTCGGCCCCAACGCCGCGCTCTACGACGACGGCAAGGACGGCGAGCTGGCCGCGGGCGGGGTGTACTCGGCGGGGCAGTACGAGGGCATGGGCTACCTGAACACCGACTGGGCCTACCACTACTACCGCGGCGCGATGCAGGCCGGCCGGATCAACCTCGGCGTCCCCTTCTACACCCGCGGCTGGCAGGGCGTCACCGGTGGCACGAACGGCCTGTGGGGCCGGGCCGCGCTGCCGGACCAGACGAAGTGCCCGGCCGGCACGGGGTCCAGCGTCGGCTCGACCACCCCGTGCGGCAACGGCGCGGTCGGCATCGACAACCTGTGGCACGACTCGACCGCGGGCGGCGCCGAGGTGCCGTCGGGCGTGAACCCCATGTGGCACGCCAAGAACCTGGAGAACGAGATCACGCCGGACTACCTGGCGCAGCACGGCCTGGACCCGGCCAACGACCCGACCGACCGGATCTCGGGTTCCTACCAGCGGTTCTACGACAGCACGCTCACCTCGCCGTGGCTGTGGAACGCCGACAAGAAGGTCTTCCTGTCCACTGAGGACGAGCAGTCGATCGCGGCCAAGGCGAAGTACGTGGCGGACAAGGGCATCGGCGGCATCATGATCTGGGAGCTGGCGGGCGACTACCGCTTCGACAGCGCCAAGGGCCAGTACACCGTCGGCGACACCCTGCTCACCAAGATCAACGAGGGGCTGCGCGGCGCGGCGCCGTACGGTGCGCGCAAGGCCGCCGGCCCGACGCCGGGCCAGGTGCTCGACGTCAGCGCCACCGTCTCCGGGTTCGCCCTCGGCGACAACAACTACCCGATCACGCCGAAGCTCAAGCTGACCAACAACTCCACCACCACCCTGCCGGGCGGCACGAAGGTCGAGTTCGACTACGGCACCAGCGCGCCGGGCAGCATGGCCGACCAGTCCGGCTTCGGGCTGCGGGTGACCTCCAAGGGCCACTCGGGCGCCAACGTCGGCGGCATCAAGGGCGACTTCCAGCACGTGGAGCTGGCCCTGCCGAGCTGGCAGCCGCTCGCGCCCGGCGCGTCGGTCGAGGTGGCGCTGAGCTACCAGCTGCCGATCGCGTCGCCGTCGAACTTCAAGCTCACCTTCGGCGGCCAGTCCTACGCCATCGCCTCCGACCACCCGCGCGGTGGTGGCGGCGGCACCACCACGACCACGACGACCAGCACGACCACCAGCACGACGACGACCACGACCACGACGACCAACCAGCCGAGCTGCACCACGCCCGCGTGGGACCGCGCCAAGGTCTACAACGGCGGCAACGAGGTCTCCCACAAGGGCAAGCGCTGGCAGGCCAAGTGGTGGACGCAGGGCGACGAGCCCGGCACGACCGGCGAGTGGGGCGTCTGGCGCGACCTCGGCGCCTGCTGAGGGCCTCCCCCGTGCGCTGACGTGCACCTGAGGCATCCCTTACCCGCCGTCTGCCACCCCTTACGGCGGCGGGTAAGGGGACCAGCCCCGGAACCCGCGTGAACGACCGATGCCCGGTCCCGCGCCTCAGGGCGACTCTTCGTGTCACCAGGACGAAGCACACGAGGAGCACGTCATGGAGTGGACGCCAGAGTCCTTGAAGGCCGAGATCGACTACCGGCAGGCCGCCCTGCGCGCCGACGCCGCCGACTACCGCGTCGGCCGCCGGACGCACGCGGTGAAGCGGTCGTGGTGGCGGCGGTGGGGTCACCGCACCGACCCGGACGCACCCGGTGCGGGAAATGACCACCGCGAGGCCGCCTGAGGTGTGACAGCATGCCTGGTGTGGCACGCCTCGGTTCCGGAATCCCCTTGGTGGCGCGTAGCCGGGAGATGACCAGGCTGCGCGCCGCCCTCGACGACGCCGCCCGCGGCCAGGCGGGCGCGATCCTGCTGGCCGGTGACGCGGGCGTCGGCAAGACGCGGCTGGTGGACGAGCTGTCCGCCACCGCGGGCGACGCGCTCGTGCTCACCGGGCGCTGCCTGGACGTGGGCGAGACCGGCCTGCCGTACCTGCCCTTCACCGAGGCGTTGGGGCACGTGCGGCAGGCCGGTCTGCTCGACGTCGCGGCCCGGCCCGCGCTGCGCCTGCTGCTGCCGGAGCTGGCGCTGCCCGCGGGGCGCGACGGCGGCGCGACGGTGTCCGGCCTGCCGTCGCACCTGGTCGGCCGCCGCCCCGAGCAGGACGTCGGCCAGCTCCAGCTGTTCGACGCGGTGCACGGCCTGCTCGGCGAGCTGGCCGAGGGGCGGCCCGTGCTGCTGGTCCTGGAGGACCTGCACTGGGCCGACGCCTCCACCCGCTACCTGCTGTCGTTCCTGCTCTCGCGGCTGCGCTCGCAGCGGCTGCTCGTGGTGGGCACCTACCGGTCCGACGACCTGCACCGCAGCCACCCGCTGCGCCCGCTGCTCAACGAGCTGGTCCGGCTGCCCACCGTGCGGCGGCTCGACCTGACCCCGCTGAGCGCGATCGACGCGCGCTCGTTCGTCGCCGCGCTGGCCGACGACCTGCCCGACGACCTGGTGCTGGAGGTCGCCGAGCGCTCGGACGGCAACCCGTTCTTCGCCGAGGAGCTGATCGCCGTCGCCGCCTGCGGTGACCGCGAGGTGCCGTGGACGCTCGCCGAGGTGCTCCTGACCCGGATCGAACGCCTGTCGCCGGACGGGCAGCGGGTGGTCCGCGTGGCGTCGGTCGGCGGCCGGTCGGTCCGCCACGACCTGCTGCGCGACGTGGCCGGCATGGACGACGTGGCGCTGGACGCCGCGCTGCGCGAGGCCGTGCAGAACCACGTCCTGCTGGTGGACCGCGCCGAGGTCTACGCGTTCCGGCACGCGCTGCTGCGCGAGACCGTCTACAACGACCTGCTGCCCGGCGAACGCGTGCGGCTGCACGCCGCCTACGCCGACCGGCTCGCCTCGTCCGACCACCGGGGCGCCGCCGCCGCGCTGGCCCACCACAGCCTGGAGTCGCACGACCTGGCCCGCGCGCTGCGGGCGTCGGTCGACGCGGGTCAGGAGGCGCAGGCCGCGGGCGCGCCCGCCGAGTCGCTGCGGCACCTGGAGCAGGCGTTGAAGCTGTGGCACGCGGTGCCCGCGGCGCAGCGGCCGCCGGGGCTGACCGAGCTGAGCCTGCTGCGCGGCGCGTCGTGGGCGGCGGGCACGGCGGGCCAGCCGGAGCGGGCCATCGCGTTCGCCCGCACCGGCACGACCGCGGTCGACGAGACCGACCCCGAGGGCGCCGCCGAGATGTGGCGGCGCTTCGCGCAGGCGCTGCAGGTGGTCGACGGCACCGACGACGAGAAGTACCACGCGGTGGAGGAGGCGTGGTGGCTGGTCCGGGACCGGCCCGCGAGCCCGGCCCGCGCGTGGGTGCTGGCCGTGTGGGCGGCGTCGCTGCGCAACGACCGCAAGTACGCCGAGGCGCGGCGGCGGGCCGAGATGGCGGTGGCGGACGGCCGCGCCGCGGGCGCGGACTCGGCCGTGGCGGACGCGCTGACGACGTTGGGCCTGCTGGAGGAGCCCGACGGCGAGGTGCGCCGGGCGCGCGAGCACCTGACGGCCGCGGTGGCGTGCGCGATGGAGGCCGACGCGGTCAACACCGAGCTGCGGGCCCGCTACTTCCTCGGCCTGCACCACTACGACCTCGGCGAGCTGGCCGAGGCGGGCCGGGTGTTCGACGAGGGCGTGGCGCGGGCCAAGGCGACCGGGCTGACGTGGAGCTCGTTCGGCCTGGAGCTGCGCATCCTCCAGGTCCTCACCAGGTACTACCGCGGCGAGTGGGACGGCGCGGCCACGGCCGCCGAACCGCCCGGCCTGCGGGTGTCGAGCACGGTGTCCGCGCGGCTGGCCGCGGCGGGCACGCACGTGGCGGTCAGCCGGGGCGAGTTCGAGCAGGCCGAGCGGATGATCCGGGAGCTGCGCGCCGACTGGCACCGCGACCTGCAGATCGCGCTGATCACCGGCGGCACGGGCGCGGAGCTGGCGCTGTGGCGGGGTCGGCCGGAGCTGGCCGTGGACCGGGTGCGGGACGCCATCAGCTGGTCGCGCAAGGAGGGCGAGTGGGTGCTGGCCGGCATCCGGCTGGCGGCGCTCGGCGTGGCCGGGCAGGCGGAGCTCGCGGCACGGGCGCGGCGGCGCAAGGACGGGGCGGCGGAGGAGGAGGCCGTGCGGGCGGGCCGGGAGCTGGCCGAGTACGCGCGCACGACCGCCGAGCTGGGCCTGCCGCGCTCCGGGGAACTCGGTCCGGAGGGCCGGGCGTGGCTGCTGCGGGCGGCGGCCGAGGAGTCGCGGCTGACCGGACCCGGCGATCCCGCGCGGTGGCGGCGCGCGGTCGACGGGTTCGGCTTCGGGGCGGTGTTCGAGCAGGCCGTGTGCCGCTGGCGGCTGGCCGAGGCGCTGCTGGGCGCGGACCGGCGCGACGAGGCGGCGGTCGAGCTGCGGCTGGCCGGCGCGGTGGCCGACGAGCTGGGCGCGACGCCGTTGCGCGAGGCGCTCGACCTGGTCGCCAGGCGGGCCAGGGTGGCGCTGCGCGAGGTCGACCCGCGCGACCGGGTCGACCCGTTCACGCCGCGGGAGCGGTCGGTGCTGGAGCTGGTCGCGCTGGGCCGCACGAACCGGCAGGTCGGCGAGGAGCTGTACATCTCGGAGAAGACGGTCAGCGTGCACCTGAGCCGGATCATGGCCAAGCTCGGCGCGAGCAGGCGGGCCGAGGCCGTGGCCACCGCGCTCGACCGCGGCCTGCTGGACCTGCCGGCGCGGTGAGCCGGGTTCGGCCCGGGGCCGCTCGACCCGCCGGCGCGGTGAGCCCGGACCCGTTCGGCGGCCGGCCGTCAGCCCCCGGTACCACCGCGCGTCATCCCGCCGGTTGACCTCCGGTTCCGCCGCCGAGGTGACGCCCGCCCACCTCCGCGCGCCCTAGCTTTCTCGGCGTCAGCACAGGACCCGAGGAATTGAGGGAGCATGTCCGCACTGGTGTCCGACGTCGGGACCCGCACCGCTGTGGCCGCCGCGAACCTGGTGAAGGTGTACGGCAAGGGCGACACCGCCGTCCGGGCGCTGGACGGCGTCAGCGTCGCGTTCGCCGCGGGGAGGTTCACCGCCATCATGGGCCCGTCCGGGTCCGGCAAGTCCACGTTGATGCACTGCCTGGCCGGGCTCGACAACGTCGACGGCGGCACCGTCCACATCGGCGGCACCGAGATCACGTCGCTGGGCGACAAGGACCTGACCAAGCTGCGCCGCGACCGGGTCGGGTTCGTCTTCCAGGCGTTCAACCTGCTGCCCACGCTCACCGCCGAGGCCAACGTCCTGCTGGGCCTGGAGCTGGCGGGCCGCAAGCCCGACCGCGAGTGGTTCGACACCATCGTCGACGTGCTCGGCCTGCGCGACCGCCTCAAGCACAAGCCGACCGAGCTGTCCGGCGGCCAGCAGCAGCGCGTGGCCTGCGCCCGCGCCCTGGTCGCCCGGCCCGACGTGGTGTTCGCCGACGAGCCGACCGGCAACCTCGACTCCCGCTCCGGCGCGGAGGTGCTGGACTTCCTGCGCATGTCCGTGCGCAAGCTCGGCCAGACGGTGATCATGGTGACGCACGACCCGGTGGCCGCGTCCTACGCCGACCGCGTGGTCCTGCTGGCCGACGGCAGGCTCGCCGGCGAGATCGACAACCCGACCGCCGACTCCGTGCTGTCCGCCCTCAAGCACCTGGGTGCGTGAGCGGATGCTGCGCACCATCCTCGCGGGCCTGCGGGCCCGCACCGCCCGGCTCGTGCTGTCCTCGGTGGCGATCGCCCTCGGCGTCGCCTTCGTGACCGGCACGCTCGTGCTCGGCGACGCCATGACCGCGAGCCTGCGCGACGAGTTCGCCAAGGGCGCGCGCAACGTGGACGTCTCGGTCACCGCCTCCGGTGAAGGGGCCGCCGGCGACGTCCAGGGCATCACGCCGGAGACGCTGGCCAGGATCCGGCAGGCGCCGGGCGTGGCCGCGGCCGACCCGCGCGACCTCGAGGCCGTGCCGCTGGTCACCGCCAACGGCAAGGCCAAGCCCGCGTGGGCCGTCCCGCTGGCGACCGACGAGCGGCTGCGCGAGTTCGACCTGGTCGACGGCCGCTACCCGACCCGCGACGACGAGATCGCGGTCGACAAGCGGACCGCCGCCACCGCCAAGCTGTCGATCGGGCAACCGGTCGTGCTGCTCGGCAAGGAGGAGCAGCGGCACGAGTTCACGCTGGTCGGCACCTACCAGCAGGGCACCAACCAGGTGGTCCTCTCCGGCTACGACCACGTCGGGGTGACGCCGGCCGCGTTCCAGGCGCTGGGGCCGGAGCGGCCGCCGTACCAGGTCGTGGCCGTCGCCGCGCCCGGCTTCACGCAGCAGCAGGTCGTGGACAACGTCCGGCGGGCCATCGGCGACCGCGGGTTCAAGCTCCAGACCGGCCAGGAGCTGACCGAGGAGACGATGCGGCAGGTGGAGGCGCAGTCCGGCGAGTTCACCTCGGTGCTGCTGGCGTTCGCGCTCATCGCCCTCGTCGTCGCGGCCATGGTCATCTACAACACGTTCACCATCCTGGTGGCCCAGCGGACCCGCGAGCTGGCGCTGATGCGCTGCGTGGGGGCGAGCCGGGCCCAGGTGTTCCGGGGCGTGCTGGCCGAGGCCGTGGTCATGGGCCTGGTCGCGTCCGTGATCGGCCTGTTCGGCGGCATCGGCGTGTCCGCGCTGCTGCAACGGGTGATCTACTCGTTCGACGGCGCGGACGGCACCGTGCTGCTGCCCGTGACGGTCACGACGGTGCTGGCCGCGTTCGCCGTCGGCACGCTGGTGACCGTGCTCTCCGCCGTGCTGCCCGCCCGCCGCGCGACCCGGGTCGCGCCGGTGGCCGCGCTGCGCAGCCAGCCCGACAGCGGCGAGGAGGTCGCCCGCACCGGCGTGGTCCGCGTGCTCACCGCCGCGCTGTTCGCGGTGGTCGGCGTCGGCACGGTCGTGTTCGGCATGGGCGTGGACGACGAGGAAACGGCGATGCTGATCAGCGGCGCGGGGACGATGGCGCTGCTGGTCGCGGTGCTCGTGCTCGGCCCGCTGCTGGTCGGCCCGGTGAACCGGGTGCTCGGCGCGCTGCCGCGGGCGCTGCTCGGCGTGCCCGCCAAGCTCGCCTCGGCGAACGCGGGCCGCAACCCCAGGCGGACCGCCGCCACGACCGCCGCCCTGATGATCGGCGTCACCATCGTGTCGCTGGTGACCGTGGTCGCCAACAGCGCCAAGGAGACCGCGAACGCCCAGATCGACGAGCGGATGCCCGCCGACTACACGGTGACCTCCGCCGTGCAGGACAAGCCCCTGCCCAGGGAGCTGGCCACGGAGCTGGCGCGGGTGCCCGAGGTCGCGCAGGTCGCGCCCACCACCACGATCTACGGCGAGCGCGGGTACTTCACCGGCGTGCCGCGCGAGGCGATCGGCAGCCTCTTCCGGCCCACCGTCACCAGCGGGTCGCTCGCCGACCTGGGCGACGGCGCGATCGCGGTCAGCGCCGAGTACGCCAAGCGCGAGGGCGTGTCGGTCGGCTCGACGATGGCGCTGCGGGAGGACGCGGGCGAGCCGCAGCAGCTCAGGGTGGTCGCCGTGGTTCAGGGGCAGCGGCTGTCCGACGGCATCGTGACCGCGGGGACCGCGCAGCGCTTCCCCCGTGCCGCCGAGGGCTACGACAGCATCCTGGTGAAGTTGAAGGACGGCGTGGTGAACGGCCGCGCGGCGGTCGAGGAGGTCACCGACCCGTCGCCGCTGGCCGTGGTCGACAGCGCCGCCGAGACCAAGGAACAGCTGAACCAGCAGCTCAACCAGGTGCTCGGGTTCATCTGGGCGCTGATCGGGCTGGCCGTGGTGATCGCGCTGTTCGGCATCGCCAACACGTTGACGCTGTCGGTGCTGGAGCGGACGCGCGAGTCGGCGCTGCTGCGGGCGCTCGGGCTGACCAGGGGGCAGCTGCGGCTGATGCTGGTGGTCGAGTCGGTGCTGATGGCGCTGATGGGCGCGGCGATCGGCCTGCTGCTGGGCATCGGGTTCGGCTGGGTGATCACCCGGGCCCTGTCCACCGACACCATGGCGGTCGACCTCGTGGTCCCGTTCGGGCAGATCGGCGTGATGCTCGCGGGCGCCGTGGCGGCGGCGGTCCTGGCGGCCGCCCTGCCCGCCCGGCGCGCCGCGCGGACCTCGGTCGTCGCGGGGATGGCCGAGGCGTGAGGGACCCCGGTGGTCCGCTCTTCCCCGGAGGAGGAGCGGGCCACCGGGGTCCCGGCTTTTTCGCCGGGCACGCGTCCCGTCCGGCTCCCGATCGCCTCTAACAGGGTGCCGGGTGGCCCGGGCGAGGGCCGGGCCACCCGGCTCGTCCCCTTCCCCCGTCGGGCACGCATCGTCACGTTGTCTCACGGTCCGCGCACGAGAGCGCTTTAGATTGTTGCGGAACGGTGTCGACCGGTCGTTCCCGGGTTGACACCGGGAACCGGTCCTCCGAGTGTGAGAGCGCTCTCATGAGAGCGCTCTCACGGCGTCGGGTCGGGCCCGGCGGGTGCGTCGAGGAGGACGGATGAGCAGGACTCTGGCCGGACGGGCGGCGTCGATCGCCGCGGCGGCGCTGGCCGCGACCCTGGTGGCCGCGTGCGGCGGCGGGGGAGGTGACGCGGGCGGGGGCAAGGTGAAGCTGGCCATCGGGGTCTTCTCCGACTTCGGCTACACCGAGCTGATCAAGGAGTACCAGGCCGCTCACCCCGAGGTCGAGGTCGAGCAGCGCACGGTCAAGATGGAGCAGCACCACACGCAGCTCGCCACGCAGCTCGCCGGCGGCCGGGGCGCGGCCGACGTCGTGGCGATCGAAGAAGGCAACATCGCGCAGTTCCGCCAGTCCAAGGACAAGTTCGTCAACCTCGCCGACTACGGCGCGAAGGACCTGCGCGACCAGTGGGCCGCGTGGAAGTGGAACCAGGGCACCGCCGACGACGGCGACTTCGTGCTCGGCCTCGGCACCGACATGGGGAGCCTGGCGCTGTGCTACCGGCGCGACCTGTTCGAGGCCGCCGGCCTGCCCACCGAGCGCGAGGCCGTCGGCGCGCTGTGGCCGACCTGGGAGGAGTACCTCGAGGTCGCCGACGCCTTCAGCCGCAAGACGCCGGACGTGAAGTTCGTCGACACCGCCCAGAACGTCTACAAAGCCATCCTCGACCAGACCGAGGAGGGCTACTTCGCCAAGGCCGACGACTCGTTCATCGGCGACCGCAACGACGAGGTGAAGCGGGCGTTCACGCTCGCCGCGAGCCTCGGCGAGAAGAAGCAGACCGGCGCGCTGGCCCCGTTCAGCCAGGACTGGAACGTCGCGCTCAAGCAGGCGTCCTTCGCCACCACCACGTGCCCGGCCTGGGCGCTCGCGCTGATCAAGGCCGGCGCCGGCGACGAGGCCGCGGGCAAGTGGGACGTGGCGGCCGCGCCCGGCGGGGGCGGCAACTGGGGCGGCTCCTTCCTGGCCGTGCCGAAGCAGGGCAAGCACCCGCGCGAGGCCTACGAGCTGGCCAAGTGGCTGACCGCGCCCGAGCAGCAGAAGCGGATCTTCAAGCAGACCGGCAACCTGCCCAGCGAGCCCGCCGCCTACCAGGACCCCGAGGTCACCGCGACCACCAACGAGTACTTCAACTCGGCACCGGTCGGCCGCATCTTCGGTGATTCCGCCGAGAGCCTCGAACCGACCTACCGCGGCACCAAGGACGCCAAGGTCACCCCGGTCTTCAACAACGCCCTCTCCCGCGTCGAGACCGGCAAGCAGTCCACAGCGGACGCCTTCGACCAGGCCGTCCGGGAAGCGCGGGACGCGGCCAGGTGACGGTCGCACCGGAACGGGCGACGGCGGGGCGGGGCACGCTCCCCACCCCGCCGTCGGCGCGACGCCTGTCGTGGCGGGACAGGCTCGGCCGGCTCGACGCGAAGTACACGCCGTACGCCGTCATCGCGCCCTTCTTCGTGGTGTTCGGCGTCTTCGGCCTCTACCCGCTGCTCTACACCGCCTGGGTGTCGCTGCACGACTGGCAGCTCATCGACGGCGACCAGGGCTTCACCGGCCTGGACAACTACACCGCGCTGCTGGCCGACCCGCACTTCTGGAACGCGCTGGGCAACACGATCAGCCTGTTCCTGCTCTCCACGGTCCCGCAGCTGCTCGCCGCGCTCGGCCTGGCCGCGCTGCTGGACCGCGGCCTGCGCGGTCGGGCGTTCTGGCGGGCGGGCGTGCTGCTGCCGAACGTGATCTCGGTGGCCGCGGTCGCGCTGGTGTTCGCGCAGCTGTTCGGCCGCGACTTCGGCGTGGTCAACGCGCTGCTGGGCCTGGTGGGCGTCGACCCGGTGGACTGGCGCGCCGAGACGTGGGCCTCGCACCTGGCGATCAGCTCGATGGTGGTGTGGCGCTGGACGGGCTACAACGCGTTGATCTACCTGGCCGCCATGCAGTCGGTGCCGAAGGACGTCCACGAGTCGGCGATGCTGGACGGCGCCTCGCGGTGGCGGGTGTTCTGGTCGATCACCGTGCCGAGCATCCGGCCGACGATCCTGTTCACGGTCGTGGTGTCCACGATCGGCGGCATGCAGCTGTTCGTGGAACCGCAGCTGTTCGACCCGGGCGGCACGGCCACCGGCACCGGCGGCGACGACCGGCAGTTCCAGACGCTGGTGATGTACCTGTACGAGAAGGGGTTCCGGCTGTTCGACGCGGGCTACGCGTCGACCATCGCCTGGGTGCTGTTCCTCGTGGTCCTCGTGGTGGCGGTCGTGAACTTCACGGTGGCGCGCCGCATCGCGTCGAAGGGGTGAGGCGGGTGCCCGCGTCCGTGACGTCCAAGCGTTCCCCGAAGGCCGGACCGCTCGTCCACGCCCTGCTGGTGGGGGTGCTGATCGCTTCGGCGTTCCCGCTGTACTACTCGTTCCTCATCGCGAGCAAGGACAACTCGGCGCTGGGCGACGCCGTGCCGTCGCTGGTGCCGGGCGGCAACCTGCTCGACAACCTGGCCAGGGTGTTCGACACCGTCGACTTCTGGCTCGCCGTGCAGAACTCGCTGGTGGTGGCCGGCACGGTGGCGATCGGCAACGTCGTGCTGGGCACGCTGGCCGGGTTCGCGTTCGCCCGGCTGCGGTTCCGGGGCCGCAACGCGCTGTTCCTCCTCGTGGTCGGCACGTCGATGGTGCCCACGCAGCTCGGCGTCATCCCGCTGTACCTGCTCATGTCGGACCTCGACTGGTACGGCACGCTCCAGGCGGTGATCGTGCCCGCGCTGATCGGCGCGTTCTCGGTGTTCTGGATGCGGCAGGCGTGCGAGGAGTCGGTGCCCCACGAGCTGGTCGAGGCCGCGCGGGTGGACGGGTGCTCGGTGCTGCGCACGTTCTGGCACGTGGCGTTCCCGGCGGTGCGCCCGCAGGCGGCGGTGATGGGCATGTTCACGTTCATGACCGCCTGGAACGACTTCTTCTGGCCGCTGATCGTGCTCGACCCCAATGACAGCCCGACCGTGCAGGTGGCATTGTCGACGTTGGCGAGCGGTTACTACACGGACTACTCGCTGATGCTCTCCGGCGCGTCGCTCGCGGTGCTGCCGGTGGTGGGGATCTTCATCCTGCTGGCGCGGCAGATCGTCGGCGGGATCATGCAGGGCGCTGTGAAGGGGTGAGCGGCGGATGACGACAACCGACCCGGGGACCGGCGTCGGGCAGGACGTGCTGCGGTTCCCGCCGGGTTTCCGGTGGGGCGCGGCGACGGCGTCCTTCCAGATCGAGGGTGCGACGGCGGAGGACGGGCGGGGTCCGTCCATCTGGGACACCTTCGCGGCGCGGCCGGGCGCGGTGCGGGGCGGTGACACGGGCGACCCCGCGTGCGACCACTACCACCGCTACCCGGCCGACGTGGAGCTGATGGCGGAGCTGGGGTTGGGCGCGTACCGGTTCTCGCTGGCGTGGCCGCGCATCCAGCCGCTCGGCGCGGGGCGGGTGGAGCCGAGGGGGCTCGCGTTCTACGACCGACTGGTGGACGAGCTGCTGGGCAAGGGGATCGAGCCGGTGGTCACGCTCTACCACTGGGACCTGCCGCAGGCGCTGGAGGACCGCGGCGGGTGGCGCGACCGCGACACGGCCCACCGGTTCGCCGAGTACGCGGCGCTGGCGCACGAGCACCTGGGCGACCGCGTCCGGTCGTGGACGACGTTGAACGAGCCGTGGTGCTCGGCGTTCCTCGGGTACGCCAACGGCGTCCACGCGCCCGGGGTCGTCGACCCGAAGGCGTCCCTGGAGGCGGCGCACCACCTGCTGCTCGGCCACGGGCTCGCGGTGCGGGCGATGCGCGCGCGGGCGTCGGCCGACCACCGGTTCTCCATCGTGCTGAACTTCGGCGCGCTCGACGTGGACGACGACTCGGCGCTCGACGCGGCCCGCAAGGTCGACGGGCTCCAGAACCGCCTGTTCCTCGACCCGCTGGGCGGTCGCGGCTACCCGCGCGACGTCGTGGAGGACACGGCGTGGTTGGGCGACTGGACGGCGGTCGTGCGCGACGGCGACCTCGACGTGATCGCCACGCCGATCGACTGGATGGGCGTGAACTACTACGCACCGACCCGCGTCGCCGCCGCGGCCGACCCGCTGGTGGTGACCGGTGGGCCGTTCCCGGGTCTGCGCGGCGTGGAGTTCCTGCCGCCGCGCGGCGAGGTGACCGGGATGAACTGGGAGATCGACCCGACCGGCCTCACCCGCCTGCTGCAACGCCTGCAGCGCGACGTCGGCCTCCCGCTCGTGGTCACGGAGAACGGGTCGGCGTTCCCGGACGTGGTGGAGGGCGGTGAGGTGGTGGACCTGGCGCGCACCCGGTACCTGGTCGACCACCTGCGCGCGGTGCACGCGGCCATCGCGGCGGGGGTGGACGTGCGGGGGTACTTCGCCTGGTCGCTGCTGGACAACTTCGAGTGGGCCGAGGGGTACAGCCAGCGGTTCGGCATCGTGCACGTGGACTACGGGACCCAGGTGCGCACGGTCAAGCGCAGCGGTCGGGCGCTGGCCGCCGTGATCGGCGCGAACGCCGTCCCGACCACGGGCTACGACCTGCCCTGACCGACCCCACCCGTGTGTCGAACGCTCGCGTCCCGTGTGTCGAACGCTCGCGTCCGGTGTGTCGAACGCTCAGGACCCCCGAGTTCAACGCTCAGGTCCGGGCTGTCGACCGAGGCGGCTCAGCGCCCGGTACCCGAGTGTTCGACACGGGGGTCCTGAGCGTTCGACACACGGGACCCGGAGGTTCGACACACGGGACTTGAGCGTTCGACACACGGGGTCCGGGGGTTCGACGCACGGGTGGGTCAGGCGGAGTCGCGGCGGACCAGGACGGTCGGCAGGATCTCGCGCC
The DNA here is from genome assembly GCF_044544865.1 of Actinosynnema sp. NPDC053489. Lineage (NCBI taxonomy): Bacteria > Bacillati > Actinomycetota > Actinomycetes > Pseudonocardiales > Pseudonocardiaceae > Actinosynnema > Actinosynnema sp. NPDC053489. Next base: position 398,883 of record NZ_JBITXT010000008.1, read on the forward strand.
GGGCGCGGATCGTCTCACCGCGCAGCAGGCGCAGCAGGTGGGTCACCATGTGCCGGACCTGGGCGCTGGTGTCCTGCCGCACGCTGGTCAGCGACGGCGTGGTGTGCGGCGCGATCATCGGGTGGTCGTCGAACCCCACGATGGCCACGTCCTGCGGCACCCGCCTGCCCGCCTCGCGCAGCGCGTCCAGCACGCCCGCCGCCATGTGGTCCGACGCCACGAACGCCGCGTCCAGGTCCGGCACCCGGGCCAGCAGCGCCTCCATCGCCCGCTTGCCGCCCTCGCGGGAGAACCCGCCGTCCGCCGTCATCAACGCCGTGGTCTCGTCGTCCGCGCCCACCGCCGTGCGCCACCCGGCCAGCCGGTCCATCGCCGAGTGCTCGTCCAGCGGGCCCGTCACCGACACGATCTTCTTGCGCCCCAACGAGATCAGGTGCTCGGTGGCCAGCAGCCCGCCGCCCTCGTTGTCGTGGTCGACGGTGTGCAGCCCGCGCAACGAGCCCCACGGCCGGCCCGCGTACACCACCGGCAGCGCCAGCTTGCGCGCCACCCCCGGCAACTGGTCGCCCTTGTGCGGGGCGAACATCAGCGCGCCGTCCACGTGCCCGCCCGCCAGGAACCGCTCGGCCCGCGCCTGGTCCTGCGTGGAGTGCACCAGCATCAGCACCATCTGCACGTCCGCGTCCGCCAGCGACCGCGCCGCCGAACGGATCAACCAGGCGAAGTGCGGGTCGTCGAAGATCTTCGGCTCGGGTTCGGAGAACACCACCGCCACGGCACCGGACCGCCTGGTCACCAGCGCCCGCGCGGCCTGGTTCGGCTGGTACCCCAGCTCCATGACCGCCGCCGTGACCGCCTCGTGCGCCTCCGGGCTGACCCTGGGCGAGGCGTTGAGCACTCGCGACGCCGTCGCACGGGAGACACCGGCCTTCGCCGCCACGTCCTCCAGCGTGGGCCTCGCGCCTGAGTGCGATTGAACGGACACGAGCACCACTCCTCGACGATCGGCCTGCGATCCCAGCTTAGCCGGACGCGACCTGCCGGGAAGCGCTCCCAAGGCGACCCGGACCGGGGACGCCCCGGCCGCCGGTGGCGATCGACACCCGCAGCAGCCCGTCCTCGCGGCGCACCGAGGTCGGCAGCCCGGCGCGGGCGGCGGTGCGGAGCAGGCCGGTCTCGGCGGGCAGGCACCAGCCGACCAGCTCGCGCCGACCGTCCGCCCGGGCCGCGCGGGCCAGCGCCCCGAGCAGCGCGGTGCCCACGCCCCGGCCCTGCCACCCGTCCTCCACCAGCAGCGACACCTCGGCGCTGTCCGGAGTGGACAGGGGGATGAGCTGGCCGATCGCGACCACCCGATCGGCGCACTGCGCCACGGACGTGGTGCCGCGCGGCGGGCTGAGCAGCCGGTGCAGCCACCGCCGGGGCACGGTCCGCACGCCTGCGTGGTACCGGCTGAACAGCGTGCCCATCGAGCAGCGCGAGTGCAGCTCGGCGACGGCGTCCTCGTCGCCCGCGCGACCGGGCCGCAGCACCAGCGCCATGCCGTCGTCGGTCAGCAGCGCGGTCGGCTGGGGCGCGACCGGGCCGTCGGCGGACAGCAGGTCGATCAACGCCTGCCCGCGGGCCAGCTCGACCTGCGTGAACGGGGCCCAGCCCCGCCGGGCCGCGTAGGACCCCGGCGTCGCCGGGAAGTCGGCCGTCCGCGACCCCTCCTCCGCCGGCCGGGGTGCGTGGTCGGCGAGCACGACCGAGTCCGCGCCCAGCACGGTCCGCAGGGCCTCGCCGATCGCGTCGGGGTCGCGCAGCGCGAGGGCGGCCGCGCGCAACGCCGCCGTGGGCGCGTCGACCAGGTCGCGCAGGTCCGCGGGCGTGATGCCGACGCACCGGCCGCCCTCCGCCCGCACCGCCGCGACCAGGTCGGCGGGCAGCAGGCCGGGCGCGGCCCGGACCACCAGCTCGTCGAGCACGCCGCCGGGCACGGGGATGACGGACAGCGCCAGCACGTTGCAGTCCCGCTCGGCCAGCCGGATGGTCACCCGAGCCAGGGCACCGGGGCTGTCGTCCAACTCCACGCGCAGTCGCCAGGTCTTCGGTGTGGTGTCCATGCGACCAGGCTGCTGGCCCCACGTTGCCGCGCGGGGACGCGGGAGTTTCGGCGACGTGAGGAACGACCCGTGCGCCCCTCAGTCCCGGCAGTGCGGCGGCGGCAGCGGGTTGATCGGGCTGCACGGCCACTCGGTGCTCTTGACCTTCGTGGTCGTGGTCGTCGGGGGAGGGGCGACGGTCGTCGTCTCCGGCGGTGGCGGCGGCACGGCCGGTGGTGGCGTCGTCGTGGTGGTCCGGACCGCGGTGGTCGAGCGCGGTGCCGCGGAGACGGCGTCGGTGGTGATCGCGCTGGACGACGTGGTGGTGCTGCCGGCGGTCGAGGACCTGCCGGTGATCCAGGTCGAGGCGGGGGTATCGGCCTGCTGCTCGTCGTTCACCCCGTCGATGTACACACCGATGAGGACACCGACCAGCGCCGAAGCCGCCACGGCCAAGCCGCACGTGGCCCACAGCACCCGCACAGCAAGCCTCCTGACCGAACGTACTTGTGGCGTAACGGTATGCGGCTGAACAGTACAGCCCACCGAGGCGGTCTCACCCGACCCAGTGCACCTCGACCCGATCGGGTATCCGGTCCACCTCGTTGAGCACGGCTTTCCGCACCGCTGCGGACAACGAGCGGAACGGCTCCAGGGTGACGACCACCCGGCCGCCCCGGCGTTCCCGCGACCACACCCCGGCCAGCATCCCGTCCACCAGAAGTACCGGCGACAGCCATCCCTGCGGTCGGTACACCTTGTCGAGTGACCCTCCATCGAGGAGGTGAGTGGCGTGGCGCGTCGCCGCGACGACGTACTGGTCGAACGCCGGCAGCAGTCGCACGGTTCGCACGGGCTCCGCCTCGCGCAGGCCCTCGACGTCCTCCGCGCGCACCCAGTGCGGCACGCCCTCGACGTCCACCGGCACGACCCGCTCGCCCAGGGCCTTGATCACCCGCCCGCCGTCGGCCGGGCTCACGCCCCACCAGCGCGCGAAGTCCTCCCTGGTCGCGGGCCCCTGCTGGGCGAGGAACCGCAGCGCGACCTCCTCGACCGCGCCGTCGGCCGCCCGCTCCTCGAACCCCAGCCACGTGCGCGGGTTCGTGAACCGGACGAGCTGCCCCTCGCCGGGCCCGAACACGAGCCTGCCCCGGAACGACGCGGGCTTGAGGTGGGCGCCCCAGCTCTCCCGCAGCTTCCCGCCCAGGTGCGCCGACGTGCGCGCGGCGACCTCGTCGGCCAGCTCGGCGCGCGTCAGCAGGCGGTCGTGCAGCACCTCGCCGACCGCGTCGACCAGCGCGGTCAGCTCCTCGGCGGTGACGTGGAAGTTCCGCAGCCACACGGGCTTGAGGTAGTGCCGGTACGTGGCGAACCCGGCCTGCCACAGCGGGTACTCGGCGGCGGGCAGCAGGTGCAGCGTCCCGCGCATCGACCACGTCTTGACCAGCGCCCGGTCGGTCCACAGGGCGCGTGCGACGGCGTCCTCGGCGAGCCCGTCGACGCGGGCGCGCAGCGTGTCCTCGGCCGACGACATGAGCTGCGCGTGCAGCCCGCACAGCCGCGACACGACGTCGAGGGCCTCGCCGGCCGGTCGCCGGGCGTCCAGGCAGTGCCGCCGGGTGCGCCAGGCCGCGACCTGCCGCCAGGTGAGGCTCACCGGCGCCCACCGCGCGTCGACTCGGCCGTGAGCCTGCGCTCCAGCACTGCGGTGCCCATGACGCGGGCCAGCACGAGACCCGCGCCGGACAGCCCGGCCACGAGCACCGCCCCGGTCATGTGCCAGGTCGGCGCGTCTCCCGTGCAGGTGAACACGTCGGTGAACTTGTCCGAGGAGCACGTCACGAACGGGACGGGGGCCAGCCCGATGCTCGCCGCCGCGACCCCGCCCAGCAGGGCGGACCCGAACGTGCGCATCAGCGGGAACGCGGCGTTGGCCGCGCCCACCGCGGCGATCGCGAACAGCAGCGGCACGGGGTGCGGGAACGGGCCGAACGCGGCGCAGCCCAGCATGAGCGCGCACACGATCGCCAACCCGGTCCGTTCACCCACGCGGCGACCCTAACAACGCGGGCCGCGCGGACGTCAGAACTTCGTAATCGGGTTTCGCGTGCCGCGGGGCGCCCGGTTCGACCAGAGTTGTCCGTGGTGTTCGGCACGGGTGCGGAAGGTCGTGGGATGTCCAAGCGGGTCGTGGTGCTCGGGGTGGCCGGCGTGCTGGCGGTGGCCCTGGTGGTGGGGCTCTACCTGTTCCAGCCGTGGCGGTTGGTGACCGAGCGGACCGTCGACGAGCAGTTGCTGCTCCCGGGGCCGACGTCGGCGACCACGCAGGCGGTCACGACGACGGTGGTCACGACGACCGGTCCCGCGGTCACGACGACGCCCGTGGGACCGGTCGCGCTGGCGTCCGGGCCGTTCCGGTCGCTGGAGCACGAGACGACCGGGACCGCGACGCTGGTCCGGTTGCCCGGGGGCGGGCACGCGGTGCAGTTCGAGGCGCTGGAGACCAGCGACGGGCCGGACCTGCACGTGTACCTGTCGGACAAGCCGTCGGATTCCCCCGAGGCCGCGTTCGGCTCCGGTTTCACGAACCTGGGTGAACTGCGGGGCAATCGCGGCAACCAGGTCTACCCGGTGCCGGCGGAGGTCGACCTCAAGACCGTTCGCAGCGTCGTGATCTGGTGCAAGAGGTTTTCCGCCGGTTTCGCGGTAGCGCCGCTGCAACAGCAGTGACACATACGCGGAACAAATGCCGAGTGGCCTGGACCGGATATGGCCTTTCCGCGGTATTGACATATGTGGTCTAGACCACATACAGTGGTGGGCACCACAACGTCCCTCGTGGGTGGGCGGGCGGATGCCCCACCGACGAGGAGCCGGCTCACTGGGGTGGGCCAACCGTTGGCGGCGGCGCGGCGCTTTCTCTCCCCGTTCCGCGCCGCCGCTCACGGCTGCCGTCCGACCGTGCCGCCCGACCGTGCTGCACACTGTGAGTGATGCTCACCAGGACCATCGCCATCCACTACGTCAACGCCGCGTTGCGCGGCGCGGTGCGGCGCGGTCACGACGTCGCCGGCCTCCTCGCGGCGGCGGGCATCGGTGAAGCGCTGCTGGCCGACGAGCGCGCCCGCGTCACTCCCGCCCAGTACACCAGGCTCGTCCAGGCTTTGTGGGACGCGCTGGACGACGAGTTCATGGGCCTGGGGCCGCGGCCGAGCAAGCGCGGGACGTTCCCGACGATGTGCCTGCTGGCGGTGCACTGCGCCTCGCTGGAGGACGCGCTGCGCCGCGGTCTGGCGTTCTACGGGTTGTTCGACGTGCGGCCGGCGATGACGCTGGGCGAGCGGGACGGCATGGCCGCGTTCACCCTCTCGGCCGCGGGGGTGGACGATCCGGACCGGTTCCTGGTCGAGTCGCTGCTGGTGCTGTGGCACCGGTTCTCGTCGTGGCTCATCGGGCGGCGGATACCGCTGCGGGGGGTCGACCTGGCCTATCCCGAGCCGCCGCACGGCGCGGAATACCACCTGATCTTCGGGGCTCCGCTGCGGTTTTCCGCACCCACGACCACGTTGACTTTCGACGCGCGATTCCTGCGCATGCCCGTGGTGCAGGACGAAGCCGCATTGAGGCGGTTCCTGCGCAATTCCCCGGCGGAACTGCTGTCCCGGCGCGATTACGGCGCGGACGCGTCCAGCCAGGTGCGGCGGATGCTCGGCGGGGGCGTCGTGGGGCTGGACAACGTGGCCGCGCGGCTGGGGGTGAGCGCACCGACGCTGCGCCGCAAGCTCGCGGCCGAGGGCACGTCGTTCCGCGAGGTGCGCGAGCAGCTGCTGCGCGACCAGGCGGTGGCGAGCCTGGTGCGCGGCGGCGAGTCGGTGGAGGAGCTGGCGCTGCGGCTGGGCTTCTCGGAGGCCAGCGCGTTCCACCGCGCGTTCAAGCGGTGGACGGGCACGAGCCCCGGCACGTATCGGGGCGGTGCCGGCGGCTGACCCCGCGGTGGGGCCGATCGGTTCGGAGAAGGCGGCCGAACGGCCGTGTCCGGCGAATCGGTAACACGGTGGACTGAAATCGCGTAACTTCCTCACCCACCCCGCGGGAGTCCTCGTGTTCCCACGCCCACGCCCGACCACCCTGGCCACCGCGCTGGCACTCGCCCTCGCCACCACCCCGACGGCCCACGCCACCGCCCCGCCCACCGCCGCCCCACCCGTGGTGGACCTGCCCGGCGTCGCCGTCGCGCCGGCCGTCGACCCGGCCCGCCGCATCGAGACCTCCCGCACCACCCGACCGGTCGCGCCGGGCGTCACGCTCGACTCCTTCGACTGGTACGAGCCGGGCGGCGCGGGCGGCTGGATCCGCGGCGACGCGCTCACCGTCGACCTCACCGCCGGCACGGAGGTCGACTACCTGCACCCCGGCCACGTGACCACCGCCGAACCGCTGTCCGCCCAGGCCGGGCGGACGCGCGCCGTCGCCGCCGTCAACGGCGACTTCTTCGACATCAACAACTCCAACGCCCCGCAGGGCGTCGGCGTCCAGGACGGCCGCACGGTCAAGTCGCCCGCCGCCGGGCACCGCCGCGCGGTCGGCCTCGACGCGGCGGGCGTCGGCCGGGTCATGGAGATCCTCTTCGACGGCCGGATCACCCGGGAGGAGGGCGACCCGATCCGCCTCGACCAGCTCAACAGCGCCGACATCGCCCCCGGTGGCGTGGGCCTGTTCGACCCGGTCTGGGGTTCCTACAGCCGGGCTCGGGCGGTGACCGGCGCGTCCCGCGTGACCGAGGTCGTGGTGCGCGCCGGCGTGGTGGCCGAACGCCGCGACCGCGCGGGCGACGACCCGATCCCCGCCGACGGCCAGGTGCTCGTCGGCCGGGAAGCGGGCGCCGACGCGCTCGCCGCGCTGGCCGTGGGGGAGCGGGTCGCCGTGGAGCACACCACGAAGGCCGACGACGGCAGCGCCCTGCGGACCGCGATCGGCGGCAACCAACTGCTGCTGAAAGACGGCGAGGTCGTCGCGCCCGCCGACCCGCTGCACCCGCGCACCGCGGTCGGGTTCTCCGCCGACGGCAGGAGGATGTTCCTGCTCACCGTCGACGGCAGGCAGGGCGCGTACCTGCTCGGCCTGAACCTCCAGGACGTCGCCGCGATCCTCAAGGAGATGGGCGCGCACAACGCGCTCAACCTCGACGGCGGCGGCTCGTCCACCCTGCTGGCCCGCACGCCCGGCGCGGAGGCCCCGCTGGTGGAGAACACCCCGTCCGACGGCGGCGAGCGGCCGGTGCCCAACGGGCTCGCCCTGCACGCGCCGGCCGGCAGCGGGGCGCTGACCGGGTTCTGGGTGCGCACGGCGATCGACCCGCGCGCCGCCCCCGGCTCGGACACCGTGCCCGGCGGCCACCCGGACCGCGTGTTCCCCGGCCTGACCCGGCGGCTCGTGGCCGACGGCTACGACGAGACGTACGGCCCGGCCCGCGACGACGCACACCTCTGGCGCACCACGCGTGCCGACGTGGGCCGGGTCGACCGGGACGGCGTGTTCCGGGGCGTGCGGCCGGGTGCCACGAAGGCCGTGGCGCACCGCGGTGGCGTGTCCGGCGAGGTGTCGTTGACGGTGCTGGGCGCGTTGGCGGGGCTGTCGGCGACCACCAACCGGGTGAGCCTGCCCGAGGTCGGCGGCACGGACGCGGTCGGCGTGGTCGGACGGGACGCCGACGGCTTCACCGCGCCGGTCGAGCCGGCGGACCTGGCGCTGGACTACGACCGGTCGGTGGTCGACGTCGCGCCCGGCCCGAACGGCGACCTGCGCGTGACCGCGCTGCGGGCCGGTGCGACGACGGTCGTGGCCTCGGTCGGGTCGCACGTGGTGCGCGTGCCCGTGACCGTGGGGCTGGAGGAGCGGCTGCTCGCCGGCTTCGACGACGGCGCGGCGTGGACGTTCGGGTCGGCGCGCGGCTCCGGGTCCGTCGCGCCGGTGCCCGAGGGGCGCACCGGCGCGGGCCTGCGGATGTCGTACGACTTCTCCCGGTCGACCGGCACGCGGACGGCCTACGCGATCCCGCCGCGGCCGATCGAGGTGCCCGGGCAGCCGTTGGCCCTGGGCGCGTGGGTGTACGGGCACGGGCGCGGCGAGTGGACCGCGTTCACCGTCACGGACTCGTCGGGGTTGAGCCGGTCCCTCTACGGGCCGTACATCACCTGGACGGGGTGGCGGTACCTCGAAGTCCCGGTGCCGGCGGAGCTCGCGTTCCCCCTGCGGGTGAACAGGTTCTACACGATCGAGACCAAGGCGGACCGGCAGTACACCGGCGAGGTGGTCGTGGACGACATCGTGGCCAAGGTGCCGCCCGCGGTGGAGCTGCCCGTCGTGGCGGAGCCCGCCGACCCGTTCGTCGTGCAGGACGGCACGGTGGCCGACCGGCCGTGGCGGTTCGCGGTGATGTCGGACGCCCAGTTCGTGGCGCGCGACCCCGACAGCGGGCTGGTGCGGGCGGCGCGGCGGACGTTGCGCGAGATCAAGGCGCAGCGGCCGGACTTCGTGGTCGTCAACGGCGACTTCGTGGACGAGGCGTCGCCGGCGGACCTGGCGCTGGCGCACCGGGTGCTGACCGAGGAGCTGGGCGACGAGCTGCCCTGGTACTACGTGCCGGGCAACCACGAGATCATGGGGCCGGGGACGGTCGAGAACTTCCGGCGCGAGTTCGGGGCGACCAACCGGGTGTTCGACCACAGGGGCACGCGGTTCGTGCTGCTGGACTCGTCCAGCGGGACCGTGCGCGGCGGTGGGTTCGACCAGGCCGTGATGCTGCGCGAGGCGTTGCGCGACCACGGGGCGGTGAACTCGGTGGTGGTGGTGGAGCACCACCCAACGCGCGACCCGACGCCGACCAGGGCCAGCCAGTTGTCCGACCGGCTGGAGGCGGACGTGGTGGAGGACTGGCTGGCGGGGTTCCGGCGTGGGACGGGCAAGGGCGCGGCGTTCATCGGGGCGCACGTGGGCCTGTTCCACGCCTCGCGGGTGGACGGCGTGCCGTACCTGGTGAACGGCAACTCGGGCAAGGCACCGGCGGGTGAGGCGGGCCGGGGCGGCTTCACCGGCTGGACCATGCTGGGCGTGGACCCGGGGCGCGGCGACGCCTGGCTGGCCGCCGAGGTCCGCCCGCACGTGGACGGGTTGACGCTCACCGCGCCACCCACCGTCCGCGTGGGTGATCAGGCGATCGTGACGGCGACCGTGACCCAGGGTTCCCGGCAGGTGCCCGTGGCCTACCCCGTGACGGCCGACTGGCGGGGTTCGCCGAACCTGCACGTGGGCGACCGCTCGGGCGTGCGCCCCTGGCACGCCGCCTGGCTGGACCCGACCACCGGCGCGTTCACCGCCCTGCGCCGTGCCACCACCACCCTCTCCGTGACCGTCAACGCCACCACCACCGAAACCACCGTCACCACCCTCTGACCCGCGAGAGTCCTACGTTCGCGCCGCGAGAGTCCTACGTTCAGGCACCCCGAGTTCAACGCTCAGCACAGGTCTGTCCTGTCCTGAGCGTTGAACTCATGTGCTCTGAACGTAGGACTCTCGACGTCTGGACGTAGGACTCTCGCGGGTCAGTAGGGGGTGTCGGTGGTGGCGCGCTCGCGCAGGGAGGTCGGGGGGCGGAAGCGCTCGCCGTAGGTGTCGGCCAGGTAGTCGGCCCGCTCCAGGAACTCGGTCAGGCCGTAGGAGTTGATGAACTGGACGGTGCCCCCGCTCCACGGCGCGAACCCGAAGCCGAACACGCTGCCCACGTTCGCGTCACCCACCGACGTCAGCACGCCCTCGTCCAGGCACCGCACCGACTCCAACGACTGGATGAACAGCAACCGGTCCTCGACGTCCTGCTCCGTCACGCCCGCGTCGGCCCGCGCGTACCGCGCCAGCCCCGGCCACAGGAACTTCCGCCCGCCCTCCGGGTACTCGTAGAACCCCGCGCCACCGGACTTGCCCGGCCGGCCCTCCGCGACCAGCTCCTCCAGCACGCGGAACGCCGGGTGGTCGGCCAGCGCGCCGGACGCGGTCGGGTCGTCGGCCAGCGCTTGGTCCCGGATCTTGAGCTGCAACGTCAACGTCACCTCGTCCGACACCGCCAGCGGCCCCACGGCCATGCCCGCCCGGCGGGCCACGTTCTCGATCAACGCGGGCGACACGCCCTCGGCCACCATCGACACGGCCTCGGTCACGTACGTGCCGAACGTCCGGGACGTGTAGAAGCCCCGGCTGTCGTTCACCACGATCGGCGTCTTGCCGATCCGCAGCACGTAGTCGAACGCCCGCGCCAGCGTCTCGTCCGACGTCTTCTCCCCGCGGATGATCTCCACCAGCCGCATCTTCGGCACCGGCGAGAAGAAGTGCAGCCCGATGAACCGCGACGGGTCCGCCACCGCCGACGCCAGCCCGGTGATCGGCAGCGTGGAGGTGTTCGACGCGATCACGGCGTCCGGCAGCGCGGCCGACTCCGCCGCGGGCAGCACCCGGTTCTTCAGCTCCCGGTTCTCGAACACCGCCTCGATCACCAGGTCGCAGCCCGCGAGGTCGGCGTCGGAGTCGGTCGGCGTGATGCCCGGCGTGTCGCCCGCGCCCCGCCGCGCCGCCTCCAGCGTCACGTCCTTCAGCACGACCTCGACGCCCGCCTTGGCGGTGACCTCGGCGATGCCCGCGCCCATCATGCCCGCGCCGAGCACGCCCACCTTGGCCACGGTCGACCGCTCGACCCCGGACGGCCGCGACCCACCGGCGTTGATCTCGTTCAGCTGGAACCAGAACGTGTTGATCATGTTCTTGGAGACCTGGCCCGCGGCCAGCTCCACGAAGTACCGCGCCTCGACCTCCAGCGCGGTGTCGAAGTCCACGAGCGCGCCCTCGACGGCGGCGGCCAGCACCTTCTCCGGCGCGGGGAACACGCCGTGCGTCTTCTTCCGCAGCACGGCCGGCGCGGCGGCCAGCAGCCCGTACAGGTTCGGGTCCCCGACCCGCACGTCGGGCACCGCGTACCCGGGCACGTCCCACGGCTGCTGCGGCGACGGGTTGGCCTTGATCCACGCCCGCGCCTTGGCGATCAGCTCCTCGGGCGAGGACGCCAGCTCGTGCACGATCCCCGCCTGCAACGCCCGCGCGGGCCGCAGCTGCTTGCCTTCCATCAGCAGCGGCAACGCCGGCTGCACGCCCAGCAGCCGCACCATCCGGGTCACGCCGCCACCGCCGGGCAGCAGGCCGAGGGTCACCTCGGGCAGGCCGAGCCTGATCCGGTCGTCGTCCAGCACGACCCGGTGGTGGCAGGCCAGCGCGATCTCCAGCCCGCCGCCGAGCGCGCTGCCGTTGACGGCCGCGACCACCGGCTTGCCCAGCAGCTCCAACCGCCGCAGCTGGCCCTTGATCTCCTCCAGGAACCCGAGCGCCTCGGCGGCGTTCTCGGGCGTGATCCGGATCAGCACGTTGAGGTCGCCACCGGCGAAGAACGTCTTCTTCGCGGACGTGAGCACCACGCCGGTGATGTCGTCGCGCGACTCCTCCAGCCGGGTGACCGCCTCGCCCATGTCCTTGTGGTACTCGGCGTTCATCACGTTCGCCGAGCCGGACATGTCCATCGTGAGGGTGACGATCCCCTCGTCGTCCCGCTCGAAGTGGATAGCCATCAGACCCTCTCGATGATCGTCGCGATGCCCATGCCGCCGCCCACGCACAGCGTGGCCAGACCGCGCCGCAGGTCCCGGCGCTCCAGCTCGTCGAGCAGGGTGCCCAGGATCATGCAGCCGGTCGCGCCGAGCGGGTGACCCATGGCGATCGCGCCGCCGTTGACGTTGACCTTGTCGTCGGGCAGGTCCAGCTCCCGCTGGAACTTCAGCACCACCGACGAGAACGCCTCGTTGATCTCGAACAGGTCGATGTCCTCGACGGTGAGCCGGGCCCGGTCCAGCGCCTTGCGGGCGGCGGGCGCGGGACCGGTGAGCATGATCGTCGGCTCGGTGCCGACGACGGCGGTCGAGACGATCCGGGCGCGGGGCGTGAGGCCCAGCTCGCGGCCGACGCGGTCGCTGCCGATGAGCATCGCCGCCGCGCCGTCCACGATCTGCGACGAGTTGCCCGGCGTGTGGACGTGGTCGATGCGCTCCACGGTCGGGTAGCGGTCGATGGCCACGGCGTCGAAGCCCAGGTCGCCGTGGAACGCGAAGCTCGGCTTGAGCCTGCCCAGCGCCTCCATCGTCGTCTCGGGGCGGATCGCCTCGTCGTGGTCGAGCACGACGGAGCCGTTCTGGTCGACCACGGCCACCAGCGACCGGTCGAACCACCCCTTGTCACGGGCCAGCGTCGCCCGCTGCTGCGACCGCAGCGCGTAGGCGTCCACGTCCTCGCGGCTGAACCCCTCCAGCGTGGCGATGAGGTCCGCGCTCACGCCCTGCGGCACGAAGTTGACCGCCATGTTGGTCTCCGGGTCGGCCATCCACGCGCCGCCGTCGGACCCCATGGGCACCCGGGACATCGACTCGACGCCACCGGCCACGACCAGGTCCTCGAAGCCGGACGCGACCTTCGCCGCGGCCAGGTTCACCGACTCCAGGCCCGAGGCGCAGAACCGGTTGAGCTGCACGCCGGCGGGCCGCAGGTCCCAGCCCGCCGCCAGCACGGCGGTGCGGGCGATGTCCGCGCCCTGCTCGCCGACCGGCGACACGACGCCGAACACGACGTCGTCCACCGCGGAGGTGTCGAGGTCGTTGCGCCGCGCCAGCGCCGCGAGCACCCCGGAGGCCAGGGTGATCGGCTTGACGCTGTGCAGCGATCCGCGCTTTCCCCTGCCACGCGGTGTCCGCACCGCGTCGAAGATCAAGGCTTCGCTCATGTACTCAACGGTAGGCACCCCGCCGTCGGCTGCCCATGACCGCGCGGGGTGACTTATTAGCTCACCGGCACGAGCGGGTGCTCCATGGTCTCGCCCTCACCGGCGAACCCCAGCCGCTCGTACAGCCGACGCGCGGTCGCGTTGCCCCGGAACACCCGCAGCCGCACCTTCGACCACCCGTGCTCCCGGGCCCACGCGAGCACGTCGGTGACCAGCGCCTCGCCGATGCCGCGCCGCCGGAACTCGGGCTTGACCCACATGGAGTACAGGTACAGCACGTCCGAGTGCGCTTCCTGCGGCACCCCGGCCACGAGGCCCACGGGCTCCGGGTCCTCGGCGATCACCCACACGCCCTTGTCGGGCGACAGCTGCTCCCGCCACCGGGCCTCGTCGAACTTCCCCTCGACGGCGAGCGTGGCGCCGAACGCGCCGGGGTCGCTGTTCAGCGCGGTGAGCCGGATGTCGCGCCAGGTGGCCCAGTCCGCGGGCCCGAGCCGCCGCAGTCGCATGCGCCCAGTGTTCCGCAACCCTGACCGATCCGCTCACGATCACCGGCCACTCTGGCGCGCACCGGTCATGGCGGTCCGCCCCCGCCGGTGGGACCGTCGGTGCCATGCCGACTCGCCGTTCCGCGTGGATGACCGAGGACCTGGACCAGCTGCGCGAGCTGGCCCGGACGTTCTTCGACCGGGAAGTGGTGCCCAACCAGGAGCGCTGGGCCGCCCAGAAGCAGGTGGACCGCGACTTCTGGACCAAGGCGGGCGAGGTGGGCCTGCTCTGCCTGTCCATCCCCGAGGAGTACGGCGGTGGCGGCGGCACGTTCGCGCACGAGGCGGTGCTGCTGGAGGAGCAGGCCCGCTGCGGGGACAGCGCGTGGGGCAACAGCGTGCACAGCGGGATCGTCGCCCACTACATCAACGCCTACGGCACCGAGGAGCAGAAGCGGCGGTGGCTGCCGAAGCTCGCGTCGGGCGAGTACGTCGGCGCGATCGCCATGTCCGAGCCCGGCGGCGGCTCCGACCTCCAGAACGTCAGGACGCGGGCGCTGCGGCGCGGTGACGAGTACGTGCTGTCGGGCTCCAAGACCTTCATCACCAACGGCGCGCAGGCCGACCTGGTGATCGTGGTCGCCAAGACCGACCCGGGCCAGGGCGCGACGGGCATCTCGCTGCTCGTCGTGGAGACCGACCGGGCGCCCGGCTTCCGCCGCGGCCGGGTGCTGGACAAGCTCGGGATGCACGGCCAGGACACCGCCGAGCTGTTCTTCGACGACGTCCGGGTGCCCGCGGCGAACCTGCTGGGCACCGGCGAGGGCCAGGGGTTCATCCAGCTCATGCAGCAGCTGCCGCAGGAGCGGCTGATCATCGCGGTGGCCTCGGTCGCGGGCATCGAGGCGGCGGTGGACCTCACCCTGGCCTACGTCAAGGACCGCACGGCGTTCGGCCGGGAGCTGATCAAGTTCCAGAACACCCGGTTCAAGCTCGCCGAGTGCGCCACCGAGGCCCGCGTGAGCAGGGCGTTCGTCGACCAGTGCGTGCAGGACCACCTGGCGGGCCGCCTCGACGTGCCCACCGCGGCGATGGCCAAGTGGTGGGCCACCGACCGGCTGTGCCGGGTCGTGGACGAGTGCGTGCAGCTGTTCGGCGGCTACGGCTACATGGCCGAGTACCCGATCGCGCGCGCGTGGGCGGACGCGCGGGTGCAGAAGATCTACGGCGGGACGAACGAGATCATGAAGGAAATCATCGCGAGGTCCCTCTAGTGCCGGGGCCGCTGGAGGGGTTGCGGGTCGTCGAGCTGGCCGGCCTCGCGCCCGCGCCGTTCGGCTGCATGGTGCTGGCCGACCTGGGCGCGTCGGTGGTGCGGGTGGACCGCGTCGGCGGCGGCACGGAGGCGCCCCTGCTCGGCCGGGGTCGCCGGTCGGTCGGCGTGGACGTCCGCCGCCCGGAGGGCGCGGAGCTGGTGCTGCGGCTGGTCGAGCGGGCCGACGTGCTGGTCGAGGGCTTCCGGCCGGGCGTGGCCGAGCGGTTGGGCATCGGCCCGGCCCAGTGCCTGGCCCGCAACCACCGGCTGGTCTACGGGCGGATGACCGGCTGGGGCCAGGACGGGCCGCTGGCCGACCGCGCCGGGCACGACATCAACTACATCGCGGTGGCGGGCGCGCTGGAGCCGATCGGCCGCGCGGGCGGGCCGCCGACCGTGCCGCTCAACCTCCTCGGCGACTTCGGCGGCGGCGGGCTGCTGCTGGCCGTGGGCGTGCTGGCCGCGCTGTACGAGCGGGAGCGGTCCGGGCGCGGTCAGGTGGTGGACGCGGCCATGGTCGACGGGGCGGCCCTGCTGACGACGTTCGTGCACGGGATGTCGGCCGCCGGCGCCTGGCCCGGCCCGCGCGGCACGAACCTGCTCGACGGCGGCGCGCCGTTCTACGACGTGTACGAGGCGGCCGACGGCCGGTACGTCAGCGTCGGCGCGTTGGAGGACAAGTTCTACGCCGAGCTGCTGGCGCTGCTCGGGCTGGCCGACGCCGGGCTGCCGCCGCGGCACGACCCGGCGAACTGGCCGGAGCTGCGGGCCCGCGTCGCCGCCGCCGTCGCCACCCGGACCAGGGACGAGTGGGCCGCGCTGGCGGAGGGGACCGACGCCTGCCTCGCCCCCGTGCTGGCGCCCGGTGAAGCGCCCCGGAACGGGCACAACGCGGCGCGCGGGACGTTCGTCGAGGTCGCCGGGGTGGCGCAGCCCGCGCCCGCGCCCCGGTTCGACCGCACGCCCGCCGCCGCGCCGGGCCCGCCGCCCGCCGCCGGGCAGCACACCGCCGAGGTGCTCGGCGAGCTGGGCCTGGGGGAGGACGAGGTCGCCGCGCTGCGCGCCGCCGGCGTCGTCGGCTGAGGACTGCCGGCCCCGGATCGATCCGGCACCAACCCCGGATCGGTCCGGAAAAGGGCGCGGGAAATCACCGGAAGGGGGACCGGAAATGAGTGGCAGCCCGCATCGACCTTTGTCACGCTCGGTGCGTGAGCCGGCGCAATCAGGTGATGGGCGGCGAAGAGATGACGATGTCGTTGAACCTCGGTGTCCGTGCCAGGGGGGTGGGCGAGCGCCCGTACCTTGGTGATCGGCGGGACCACTGGTCCCCTTGATAGTCCGTTCAGGTGACAACTGAGGTCGGTCGGGCGTGGTGGTGTGGACGTTCCGGTGCGTTCCGGCGCCCGGTCGGGGGAGGGCGGCGGGTTCGACCGTCATCATCCGGGTGAATGAGGGACCATGACCGTTGACACGACCGGAGCGGCGCCCGGCCGCCCTGCGCAGCGACACGGACGGAGACCGATCGGTGAACCTCAAGAAGGTGGTGACGCTGGCGGCGGTCGCGCTGGTGCTGTTCCTCCTGATCACCCGCCCGAACGAGTCCGCCTCGGCGGTGCGGACGGCGCTGGGGTGGCTCCAGTCCGGAGCGGAGTCGATCATCACCTTCGTTCGCAGCCTGTTCGCCTAGGGCCCTCGGCGCGGTCCGCCGAATCCCGCTGAATGCGGTCACGAACGGTGACCGCCGGGTCGGCGCGTTGCACCGTACGGGTGGAATGAGGGCTATAACGCCCTGGTAACAGGGTTTTGGACAAACCGGGGTCTAGCGGTTGTCGGTACCCGCTAATACGGTGCGTCGCATTGGCTGATCTTCGACCGATGAGGAGGCAGAATGGTCGAGGACTCCGGAGTCGACGAGCTGTTGCGGCAGTGGGCGGCTGAGCGCTCGGACGACGCCGAGCTGCGGGAGGTGAACCGGATCAAGGACGCGTGGCTCGCGGAAGCCCCGCCCTCCGCTCCGGGCATCCCGGTGCAGCGGGCGAATGGCGGGCCCCGCGGCCTGGTGAAGGTCGAGTCCGCGGACCCCGCGTACGTGGCGGCGATGAGGAAGCGGGCGCCCGAGGTGCCCGAGGTCCTGCTCGCGGCCGCCGCCAGCTACTGGCAGCTGGTGGGTGACCTGTCCGAGGCCGAGCTGTGGTGGGACGCGGGCATCAGCCCGTTGGACCAGCGCGCTCTGGACTACCGGGCGGCCGGGCTCACGCCCGCCGACCTCGGTCGTCGCCTCGGCCCGATGACGGTGCTCCAGCACCTGCGTCGGGGCAGCGCGGCGGCCTGGTGCGTGGCCAGGCTGCAGAGGCAACGCCGGGACGGCGTGGCCTAGTCCGACGAGTCGGGTCGGGCTCCTGCGGTCGAGGAGCCCTCACCGTTGAGGGGCGGGCTCCCGTGCCGGGAGCCCCGGCCCGTGGGCAGCACGAAGTACCCTTGAGGCGTGCCCGGCCTCCTCACCCCCAAGCGGCTCGCCGTCGCGGCCGCCTGCCTCGTGTCGCTGGTCGTCTGCTGCGGCCTGGCCTACTGGCAGTGGGAGCGGTTCTCCGAGGCCGGTGGCACCTTCCAGAACCTCGGCTACGTCTTCCAGTGGCCCCTGTTCGGCCTCTTCCCCGCGTTCATGGTGTGGCGCCTGCGCAGGCTGGACGCCCGGCGCAAGGCCGAGGCCGCGCCGGAGCCGGTGGCCGAGCCGCCGCGGCCGGTCGTTACCGTTGAGCCCGTCAGAGCACCCGCGCACGACGAGGACGACGAGCTGGCGGCCTACAACCGCATGCTCGCCGAGCTGCACGCGCGGGACCAGCGGTGAGGCGAAGGTAGGGCGATGAGCGGCGCGTTGACCAGGTTCCGGTTCATGGCTTACGTGGTCGGCGTCGGCCTGCTGCTGCTCGTGGTCGCGATGATCGCCAAGTACGCGGGCGGCACCGAGGGCATGATGCAGGTCGTCGGCCCGGTCCACGGCTTCCTCTACGCGGTCTACCTGGTGCTCACCGTCGACCTCGCGCTCAAGGCCCGCTGGTCGATCAAGGGCACGGTCCTCGTGCTGCTCGCCGGCACGATCCCGTTCGTGTCGTTCTACGCCGAGCGCAAGGTGGTCGAGAGCGTCCGGGCCGAGAAGGGCCTGTGACCGGGCTTGACCCCGCCCGCCGCCCACCCCTAGCGTCTGGCGGTACCAACTGAACACGGCCGTCGATGTCGAGCGGGAGAGCCCCCGAGCGGGGCGCCGAAGGAGCAACTCCTCCCCGGAATCTCTCAGGCACAGGTACCGCCCGACGGAGGCAACTCTGGAAAGCAGGCGCACCCGGTGCGCCTCGCCCACGGTGCAAGCCGCCCTCACCCGGTGGCGAAGCTCTCAGGCTCATGGCAGAGGGGGAGGCTCACTCGACGAGGAGTCTCCGATGGGCCGTGTCATCCTTTCGCTCGTGAATCTCTCGGACGTGCCCACCCGCCGACCCGACCGGTCGGCACCTCGGCATGCCCGCACCCAGGGAGGACCCGCCTGATGGATAGCCGCCGCACGCCCCTGCACGCCGAGCACGAGGCGCTGGGCGCCATGTTCACCGACTTCGCGGGTTGGCGGATGCCGCTGCGCTACGACAGCGAGCTGGCCGAGCACCACGCAGTGCGCACGTCGGCGGGCCTGTTCGACCTGACCCACATGGGTGAGATCGTGCTCACCGGGCCGGAGGCGGGCGCCGCCCTGGACCACGCCCTGGTCGGCCACGCGTCCGCGATCGGCGTCGGCCGCGCCCGGTACACGATGATCTGCGAGGCCGACGGCGGCGTGGTCGACGACCTGATCGTCTACCGCACCGGCGACCAGGAGTACCTCGTCGTCGCGAACGCCTCCAACGCCGACGTCGTCCACCGGGCCCTGGTCGAGCGGGCCAAGGGCTTCGACACCACCGTCGAGGACCGGTCCGCGGACTACGCGCTGCTGGCCGTGCAGGGCCCGAACGCCACCGCGATCCTCGCCGGCCTCACCCCCACCGACCTGGGCGCGGTCAAGTACTACGCCTCCTACCCGACCGAGGTCGCGGGCAAGCCGGTCCTGCTCGCCCGCACCGGCTACACCGGCGAGGACGGCTTCGAGCTGTTCGTCGCCCCGGACGACGCCGCCCACGTCTGGCACGCCCTGATCGAGGCGGGCGAGCCGCACGACCTCCGGCCCGCGGGCCTCGGCTGCCGCGACACCCTCCGCCTGGAGGCGGGCATGCCGCTGTACGGCAACGAGCTGAACCGCGACCGCACCCCGTACCACGCCAACCTCGGCCGGGTGGTCAAGCTCGACAAGCCCGGCGACTTCGTCGGCCGCGACGCCCTGGCCGCTGTGGCCGAGCAGGGCGTGACCGAGGCCCTGGTCGGCCTGAAGACCACCTCGCGCCGCGCGCCCCGGCACGGCTACCCGGTGCTCGACGCCGAGGGCAACCGGGTCGGCGAGGTGACCAGCGGCGCGCTGTCGCCCACGCTCGGCCACTCGGTGGCGATGGCGTACGTCGCCGTCGGCAGCACCGAGCCGGGCACCGCGCTCTCGGTGGACGTCCGGGGCAGGCACGAGCCGGTCGAGGTCGTCGCACTGCCCTTCTACAAGCGAACCAGCTAAGGGAGAGACCCACACATGTCCGAGCACTTCAACACCTCCCTGGCGGAGTTCGACCCGGAGGTCGCGAACGCCGTCGCCGCCGAGCTGCACCGGCAGCAGAGCACGCTCGAGATGATCGCCTCGGAGAACTTCACACCGGTGTCGGTGCTGCAGGCGCAGGGGTCGGTGCTGACGAACAAGTACGCCGAGGGCTACCCGGGCCGGCGCTACTACGGCGGCTGCGAGAACGTCGACGTGATCGAGCGGCTGGCGATCGAGCGGGTGAAGGCCCTGTTCGGCGCCGGTTTCGCGAACGTGCAGCCGCACTCGGGCGCGCAGGCCAACGCGTGCGCGATGTTCGCCCTGCTCCAGCCCGGCGACACGATCCTGGGCCTCGACCTGGCGCACGGCGGCCACCTGACCCACGGCATGCGGATCAACTTCTCCGGCAAGCTCTACAACGTGGTGCCCTACCACGTGTCGGCCGAGGACGGCCGGGTCGACATGGCCGAGGTCGAGCGCCTGGCCGCCGAGCACCGCCCGAAGCTGATCGTCGCCGGTTGGTCGGCCTACCCGCGGCAGCTCGACTTCGCCGAGTTCCGCCGCATCGCCGACTCGGTCGACGCCTACCTGATGGTCGACATGGCGCACTTCGCCGGCCTCGTGGCGGCGGGTCTGCACCCCAGCCCCGTGCCGCACGCCCACGTCGTGACGACGACCACGCACAAGACCCTCGGCGGCCCGCGCGGCGGCGTCATCCTGACCAACGACGCCGACCTGTCCAAGAAGATCAACTCGGCGGTGTTCCCGGGTCAGCAGGGCGGCCCGCTGGAGCACGTGATCGCGGGCAAGGCCGTGGCGTTCAAGCACGCCGCGTCGCCCGAGTTCGCCGACCGCCAGCGGCGCACGGTCGAGGGCGCGAAGATCCTCGCCGAGCGGCTGTCCCAGCCCGACGCCGCCGCGGCCGGGGTGAAGGTGCTCACCGGCGGCACGGACGTCCACCTGGTCCTGGTCGACCTGGTCGGGTCCGAACTGGACGGCAAGCAGGCCGAGGACCGCCTGCACGAGGTGGGCATCACGGTCAACCGCAACGCCGTCCCGAACGACCCCCGGCCCCCGATGGTGACCTCCGGCCTGCGCGTCGGCACCCCGGCCCTGGCCACCCGCGGCTTCGGCGCGGCCGACTTCACCGAGGTCGCCGACATCATCGCCGCCGCCCTGCAGCCCTCCCCGGACCTGGCCGACCTGCGCGCCCGCGTCGAGGTGCTGGCGGCCAAGCACCCCCTCTACCCGACCCTGTGAACGACGCCACGAAATAGCCCGTGCCGTCCGGAGGTTGTCCCGTGCGCGACCCGCACGGGACAACCGAAAGAGGCACCATGACCGCCACCCTCGACGCCACGCTCGCCCGCGAAGCGCAGGACCTCCTGTTCCGCGAGGCCCGCACCGCGAACAAGTTCACCGGCGAGCCGGTCACCGACGAGCAGCTCGAAGCCGTCTACGACCTGGTCAAGTGGGGTCCGACCGCGATGAACAGCCAGCCGCTGCGCATCCTGTTCATCCGCGGCGCCGAGGCCAAGGCCCGCCTGGCCCCGCACATGGCCGAGGGCAACCGCGCCAAGACCCTGTCCGCCCCGGTCACCGCCGTCCTCTCGGCCGACGTGGACTTCCACGAGCACCTGGCCAAGACCTTCCCGCACTTCCCCGGCGCGAAGGCCGCCTTCGCCGACGACACCCGGCGCGCCGAGGCCGCCAGGACGAGCGCGCTGCTGCAGGCCGGCTACTTCATCGTCGGCGTCCGCGCCGCCGGCCTGGCCGCGGGCCCGATGAGCGGCTTCGACCCGGAAGGCGTCCGCCGGGAGTTCCTCGCCGACACCAACCAGCTCCCGTTGGTGATCGTCAACATCGGCCACCCGGACCACACGGCCACCCACCCGCGCAACCCGCGCCTCGACTACGCCGAAGCCGTCCGCACCCTCTGAGCGCGACCTCCGGCGAACCGCTCGTGCAACACCCCGATCCCCCGGCCAACCCCAGCCGGGGGATCGGGGCACTCCACAGTGGACTGAGGAGGCGCCCGCCTACGCGGCGGGGGGCGTGACCCCCGGCGGCAGGCACTCGACGTTGCGCTTCCCGTTGGGCTGCACCACGAACCAGGTCCCGCCGACGCCCTGGCCCTTCCACTGCCCGGGCGCCTCGTCCTTGGCGTAGGTGTACAGCGGCCACCCGGCGAGCGTCACCTGCTCCGTCCCGTCGGCCCGCTTCACCGTGGACACCAGCGCCGGGTCGACGCCCTGCAACCGAGGCTTCCCGCCCGACAGCAGCGGCGGCCACGTCACCGCGCACTGGCCCTCGCAGTTGGACTTGGCCGGGTCGGCGGTGTCCTTGTCGAACCGGTACAGCGTGCGGCCGTCGCCGTCCTGCACGACCTCGCCCATCTTGGGCACGCTCTTGCCCACGAGGGTGACCTGCGGCCCGGAGGGCGCGGGCGCGGCCTGACCCTCCGGCACGTCCGCAGTGGATTCCCCGGTGGTGGCACCCCCTGCGGTGGACTCCCCAGCGGCGGACGTCTCGCTGGTCGGAGGTGCCAGGGGCTCGCGGACGTCGCCGTAGTCGCCCGGCGCGGCGGCACCCACCTGTTCCGCCCGGGCGACCGTCCGGCCCTGCAAGCCGGTCGCGTTGGAAGTCCACACGACCAGCGCGAGCACGGCCGCCAGGCCGCCCGCGACGGCGATGGCGATGCGGTTTCGTCGGATCACACTCACTCCTCCTGGGTCGTCGAGCGCTCCACCGACGAGTACGGCCCGCCCGCCGCGCCGGTTCACCACCGCCCCCAACACAGGGGGCGACCGCCAGCGGCGCGGCCCGCCACCGACATAGGCTGTCCGGGTGGGCAACGAGACCTCCTTCCCGCGCCAGCACGCGCGCACCCAGCGGTTCACCCTCGGCGCACCCCGGACGTTCACCGTGGCTCCGGACGGCTCGAAGGTGTACTTCCTCCGCACCGCCTCGGCCACGAGCCGGGCGAACGGCCTGTGGGCGTTCGACACCGCGACCCGCACCGAGGCGCTGCTGGCCGACCCCGGCACCCTGCTGACCGACCCGGAGGACCTGTCCCCGCAGGAGCGGGCGCGTCGCGAGCGCACGCGCGAGTCGGCCGCCGGCATCGTCGGGTACGCCACCGACCGCGACGCGCGGCAGGCCGTGTTCGCGTTGTCCGGCAGGCTGTTCGTGGTCGAACTGGCCACCGCCGCCGTGCGCGAGCTGCCCGTGCCCGGCGCGGCCATCGACCCGCGGCTGGACCCGACCGGCCGCCAGGTCGGCTACGTGGCGGACGGCGCGCTGCACGTCGTCGACCTGGAGACCGGCGTGGACCGCGTGGTCGCCTCGCCGGACGGCCCGGACGTCACGTGGGGCCTGGCGGAGTTCATCGCGGCCGAGGAGATGAGCCGCTACCGGGGCTACTGGTTCTCGCCGGACGGCGAGCGCGTGCTGGCGGCCCGCGTGGACAACGCGCCCGTGCCCCGCTGGCACATCGCCGACCCGGCGAACCCGGGCACACCGGCCGCCGAGATCGCCTACCCGGCCGCCGGCGAGGCGAACGCCGCGGTCACCCTCGCGGTCCTCGGCGTCGACGGCTCGAAGCGCACCGACGTGGCCTGGGACAATGAGGCGTTCCCGTACCTGAACACGGTCTCCTGGACCTCCCACGGCAAGCCCCTGGTCCAGGTCCAGACCCGCGACCAGCGCCGCGTGCTGGTCCTCGCCGTCGACGTCGAGACCGGCTCCACCGAGGTCGTCGCGGACGACACCGACCCGCACTGGCTGGAGATCGTCCCGGGCGCGCCCCGCTGGACGCCCGGTGGCGAGCTGCTGCGCGTGCTGCCGGTCGACGACGCGAACCGGCTCGTCGTGGGCGACCGGCCGTGGACGCCCGACGGCTTCCAGGTGCGCGCGGTGCTCGACGTGGCCGAGGACGGAGTGCTGGTCACCGCCTCCACCGACGACCCGACCCAGACGCACGTCTTCCTGGTGACCGAGCGGGACACCACCAAGCTGTCCACAGAGGACGGTGTGCACGGCGCGACCCGCGCCGGCGGCGTGCTCGTGCTGTCCGGCTCCTCGCTGACCCGGTTCGGCCCCGAGGTCACCGTCTCCACCGGCGGCGTGATCGGCTCGTCCGCCGAGACGCCCGTGCTCACGCCCGAGGTCCGCCTGCTGACCGTCGGCGAGCGCGACCTGCGGGCCGCGCTGCTGTACCCGCGCGACCACGTCCCGGGCACGAAGCTGCCCGTCCTGCTCGACCCGTACGGCGGTCCGCACGCCCAGCGCGTGGTGTCGGCCCGCAACGCCTACCTGGCCTCGCAGTGGCTGGCCGACCAGGGCTTCGCGGTCCTGGTCGTGGACGGCCGCGGCACGCCCGGTCGCGGGCCGGCCTGGGAGCGGGAGATCGCGTTCGACTTCGCGGGCGCGACGCTGGAGGACCAGGTGGACGCGCTGCACGCGGTCGCCGAGCGGGAACCGGACCTGGACCTGGGCCGGGTCGGCATCCGCGGCTGGTCCTACGGCGGCTACCTGGCCGCGCTGGCCGTGCTGCGCCGCCCGGACGTGTTCCACGCCGGCATCGCGGGCGCCCCGGTCACCGACTGGCGGCTCTACGACACCCACTACACGGAGCGCTACCTCGGTCACCCGGCCGAGCGGCCCGAGGTCTACGACGCGAACTCGCTCATCGAGGACGCGCCGAAGCTGGAGCGCCCGCTGATGATCGTGCACGGCCTGGCGGACGACAACGTGGTGGCCGCGCACACCCTGCGCCTGTCGAGCGCGCTGCTGGCCGCCGGCCGCCCGCACACCGTGCTGCCGCTGTCGGGCGTGACCCACATGACCCCGCAGGAGCAGGTCGCCGAGAACCTGCTGCTGCTCCAGGTCGACTTCCTCCGGCGCGCGCTGTCCTGAGCCGATCCCCCGAAAAGCCGAGCCCTGGACGCGGAACGGGGCCGCCCGCAGCGAGCGGACGGCCCCGTTCCCCGAGGTCAGGCGTTCGAGTGGCGGACCAGGTACGGCGGGATCGAGTTGCCCACCAGCGCCAGGTCGTCGATCGTCTCCGGCCGGTAGCCGCACCCGGGCAGCCGCTCGACCATCAACGCCGTCGGGTCGGCCACCTCGTCGGCGCGCCCGAACAGGTACGCCCACTCGTGCTCGTCCGAGCCGTAGTACGCGACCGTGCCGAACACCTCGGTGAACCGCTGCCACATGCGGATCAGCGTGGTGTTGCGCCACATCGTCTGGCAGCCCGCCTGGGACACCACGACGCCGCCCGGCGTGAGCAGCGCCTTGCACATCGCGAGGAACTCGGCGCCGTACAGCCGGTTGTGCTGCGCCTCCTCCTCGCGCTCGTCGGGCAGGTCCACCAGCACGACGTCGTAGCGCTCCGCCGTCGTGCGGATGTACTCGTACCCGTCGATGTAGCGGACGCGGATCGGGCCCTCGCCCTTCTCCGCGAGCGCCAGCTCGTCCAGCGTGTACCCGTAGGGCAGGTGCTCGGCGCACAGCCGCACGGCCTGCGCGTCGATGTCGATGTGGTCGACCACCGAAGCGCCCGCCGCCACCGCCATCTGGCACACGACGCCCTCGGACGAGCCGATGACGAGCACCCGGTCGACGCGGTCGGCCAGCAGCAGCGCCGGCACCATCAGCGCCTCGTGGTAGGTCAACTGGCTGAACTCGGTGCTCTGCCGGTCGTCGTCGCAGAACAGCGACAACCCCTGGGCGGTGCGGGCGATCACCAGGTGCTGGAACTCCGTCCTGGTGTCGACCACGACCTCCGAGACGTCCCACTGCCTGGTCAGGCCGGCCGCGAGCGGTTCGCGGATCAAGACGCTTTCTCCTCACCGATGAGCGCGGGGACGCGGTGCCCCCGGCTGACCATGTCCGTCCGCGCCGACACGGCGCCCAGGGCCTCGGCCAGCAACTGCACCGCCAGGGCGGGCTTGGCGCGCGTGCCGCACGTGAACACGTCCACGAACACGGCACCGACCTCCGGGTACGTGTGGATGGACGCGTGCGACTCCGACAACAGGGCCAGCACGGTGACCCCTTGCGGCTCGAACTGCTTGGAGACCACCTCCAACACCGTGGCGTCAGCCTGGGTGAGCGCCTCGCCGAGCGCGTGTCGCAGGAACTGCTCGTCGTCCAGCAGTTCCGGGCTCACGCCTTCGAGCTCGGCGAGCACGTGCTGTCCTGCGAACAAGCCAACCGGCTCGGATTCGCACGGGAGTTCGGACATCAATCACTCCAAACATCTTCAGGAGGGTGCACAGCAGCGGACAGGCGGGGGCGTGCTCATCGCACGCAGTGGGTCGCCAACGGCGGGAAGCCGTTGAACGCCACCGACGAGTAGCTGGCCGTGTAGGCCCCGGCGCCGAGCAGGTCGACGTGGTCGCCCGCGCGCAGGTCCAGCGGCAGCTCGTAGCAGGTGTTCTGGTAGAGCACGTCGTCCGCGTCGCACGTGGGACCGGCGAGCACGACGGGGCCGACCGGCGTCCCGGCCAGCGGCACGCCGGCGCGGCTGGTGGCCAGCGGGTAGGCGATGGCCTCGCCCTCGGTTTCCGCCAGGCCGCCGTAGCGGCCGATGTCGAGGAAGACCCAGCGCCGTTCGTCCGAATAGGACTTCCGGGACACCAGCACCACTTCGGAGCGGATCAGGCCGGACTCCGCCACGATAGCGCGTCCCGGCTCGATCATCACCTCGGGGACGAAGTCGCCGAAGTGGCGGGCGATCGACGCGGTGATGGCCGCCGCGTACTCGGCCAGCGGCGGCGGCTGGGTCAGGTAGCCGGCGGGCAGGCCGCCGCCCAGGTTGACGGTGGTCGGCGACAGGCCCTCGGCGCGCAGCTTGCCGATGATCTCGGCGGCGTCGGCGATCGCGCCGTCCCAGCCGCGCGGGTCCAGCTGCTGCGACCCGGCGTGGAAGGCGACGCCCAGCGGAACGAGCCCGAGTTCGGCGGCCAACCGCAGGAGATCCGTCGCCATCTCGGGCGCGCAGCCGAACTTCTTGCCGAACGGGTAGGTGGAGCCGCTGCTGTTGACGAGGATCCGCAGCAGCACCGACGAGCCGGGCGCGTGCTCGGCCACGGCCCGCACGTCCTGCTCGCTGTCGGACACGAAGAGCCGCACACCGCGCCCGTGGGCGTAGGCGATGTCACGCGCCTTCTTGATCGGGTTGCTGTAGGAGATGGCACCGGGCGCCGCGCCGCGGGCCAGGCAGAGGTCGATCTCGGCGGGGCTGGCGACGTCGAAGCTCGACCCCTCGGCGGCCAGCAGCTCGACCACCTCGGGCGTCGGGTTGGCCTTCACGGCGTAGAACACGCCCACCCGGGGCAGCGCCGCGCGGATCGCCGCGAACCGGTCGCGCACCGTCGGCAGGTCGATGACCAGGCAGGGCGTGTCCGGTTGGTCGTGGTCCAGGAAACGACGAATACGAGCCATTGCCTCGTGGAGCCGTTCGTCGGCAAAGCTCGTCGTCATCTCGCTAGGGGTCCCCCTCCGCAACCGTGAGCAGGCACGGTCTGACCGTGTTCGGGCACGGCCGTCCACTCTAGGCGGTGCGGGCGAAAAATGCGCTACCGGCCGGCGAACTTGTGACGCAACTCCACGACGGTGATGTCCGGGGCGGCCCCGACGCGCACCGGCGGACCCCAGAACCCGGCGCCGTTGCTGGTGTAGACCTGGGTGCCGTCGACGGTCGCCAGACCGCTGCGCACCGGCTGCTGCAGGCCCACCGCCAGGTGGAACGGGAACATCTGCCCGCCGTGCGTGTGCCCGGACAGCTGGAGGTCGACACCGCGCTTGGCCGCCTCGCGGACCTGCACCGGCTGGTGGGCCAGCAGGACCACCGGCCTGGCCGGGTCGCGCCCGGCCAGCGCGCGGTCGAAGTCCGGTCCGTCGCCGAACCCCTCGCCGTTGACGTCGTTGACGCCCGCGAGGTCGAACGACGCGCCGGCCCGCTCGATGGCCAGCCGCTCGTTGCGCAGCGGGTTGACGCCGAGCCGCTCCAGCTCGGCCAGCCACGGCTCCGCGCCGGAGTAGTACTCGTGGTTGCCGGTGACGAAGAAGCTGCCGTGCGTGCTGACGAGGTCGCGCAGCGGAGCCGCCGCCTCGCCCAGCTCCGCCACCGTGCCGTCGACCAGGTCGCCGACGACGGCCACCAGGTCCACCCGCTGCTCGTTGATCATCCGCACGATCCGCTCGGTGTGCGCTCGGCCGAGCAGCGGCCCGAGGTGGATGTCGCTGACCACCGCGATCCGGTAGCCGGACAACCGCTGGTCGAGCTTGCCCAGCGTCACCGGCACCCGCTTGACCACCGGGTCGCCCAGCGCCTGCGTGGCGCCGAACGTGACGACGCCGGCCGTGGCCACCCCGCCGGCGACGGCGAGCGACCGGGCGATGAACAACCGGCGACCGGGGTCCACCGGCCGCTCGTCGATCCCGTCCGCCGGCGGCTCCCCGCTCCCCGCCGCGCCCTCTGCCGCGTCCGCGGCACTCTCCGCGCTCGCCCGCGCACCCGCCGCGCCGACCGCCACCGGTCGCCCGCGCGTCCGCCGCCTGCGCGCCACCCGCAGCAGCACCGCCCGCGGCACCTCCAGCACACCCAGGAACAGCGCCAGGTAGAACGCGCCGGCCAACCAGAGGAACCCCGGCCACGCCACCGCCGCGCCGAACCCGGACCCGCCGAGCCGCCCGGTCGCCAGCGCCGCCATCACCAGCAGGTAGAGGAACACCACCACACCGGTGCCGACCCGCCGGCCGCGACCGGGGCGCGTCGTCGCCAGGACGAGCCGCTTCCAGATGTAGTAGTGGGCCGCGCCCATCACGACCGCGAACAGCACGAAGAACAACAAGCGGTGCCTCCCCAGTGGTGGTCCCACCAGTCTCCACGAAATCCGCGACCGGCATGCAACCCCCCGACCTCCCGCCGGCGTGATTACCCCGTACCGCAGCGAGGGGGAGACAGATGAGTGATCGGGACACCGCGTTCGCGGAGTACTTCGCGGCGCGGTCCGAGGCCATGCGCGGCACGGCGTACCTGCTGTGCGGTGACTGGCACCGTGCCGAGGACCTGGTCCAGGCCACGTTCGCCAAGCTCTACGTGGCGTGGCGGCGGATCAACCGGCACGAGGCACTCGACGCCTACACCCGGCAGACGCTGGTCCGGACGTTCGTGTCGGACCTGCGCCGCGGCTGGTTCCGCCGGGAGCGCGTGAGCGAGGCGCCCGCCGACGTGGCGGACGCCTCGCGCGGCTCGGCGGAGGACCGGCTGGTGCTGCTGGCGGCGTTGGCGAAGGTGCCGCCGAGGCAGCGCGCCGTGCTGGTGCTGCGGTACTGGGAGGACCTGTCGGTGCAGGAGACCGCCAGGGCGTTGAGCTGTTCGGAAGGAACGGTGAAGAGCCAGGCCGCGCGGGGGCTGCAGACGCTGCGCGGCCTGCTCACCCCTCAGCAGGGAGAAAAGGTGCGATGAACGAGCACGAGCTGAAGAGCGCGCTGCGCCGAGTGATGGTGGCGAGCAGCCCGCCGCCGCCCATGAGCCCCGAAGCCGCGCTGGACCGGGGCCGCCGCGCCCAGCGCCGCAGGCACACCGCGTGGGGCGGCGCGGTCGCTGGCCTCGCGGTGGTGGCCATCGCGGTCGGCGCGGGGGTGCTGCCGACCCTGACCGGCGGCGGTCCGGGCGTGGAGGTGGCGGTGGGCGGGTCGTCCACGCCGCTGGTCACCACCACCGGCGAACCGTCCGCCGACCGGCCGTCGGTGACCGCGACGGCGCCGTCGGGACCGGGGGAGAACTCGAAGACCCCCTGGCCGGACGGGCAGACCGACCGCACCGCGACCAGCGGACCGCGGGCGGACAAGGGCGCGAAGCTGCTGCAGGACGTGGCGTCCGCCCTGCCCCCGGGCGTGCGCGCCGAGGACCGGAGCCGGATCGGGTTCCCCGACTACGGGCCCATGACGTGGCACCAGGCCCAGTTCGACGAGTACGCGGGCGACCTCCAGGTCTGGGAGTACCAGGTGCGCACGCCCGTGGTGGTCGTCGGCGAGGCCGGTGTCGGCGAGCTGTTCGTGCAGGTCGAGACCAAGGGCAACACCCGGCTGGGCGACCTGGTGGGGTGCGCGGCGGCGACCGCGGAGCCGTACCCGGTCCGGGGCGGCACGTGCGGTCTGGTCGACGTCGGCGGCAAGCAGGTCGCGGTGGTCACCGGGGCCACCCCCGACGCCATGGACAACACGATGGACTCGGCGGCGTTCTACCGGTACCCGGACGGCACGCTCGTGGTCGTGGCCTGCTCGAGCGAGTACCGGCAGTCCGGCCACCCGGCGCTGGCGCGGCCGGCGCTGACGGGGGAGCAGCTCGCGGCGATCGCCGCCGACCCCGGGTTCCACCTGGACTGAGTCCACCACGGCGGGGACGGGGAGGCCGGGCGCGGGCGCGCCCGGCCTCTTCTGTCTTGCCATACCTCGTCCAGGGGTCATCCATCCGGGTGTTCGTGCAGGTACCGTGCTGTGTGCCATGCGGACCCTGCTGATCGACAACCACGACTCGTTCACCTTCAACCTCTTCCAGTACCTGGCTCAGGTGAACGGGCGCGAGCCGGTCGTCATCCCCAACGACGACCCGCGGTTCCGGCTGTCCGACCTGCGCCGCTACGACAACGTGGTGATCTCGCCCGGGCCCGGCCGACCGCAGCGCGCCGCCGACTTCGGCCTGTGCCGCGCGGTGGTCGAGCACGGCGACCTGCCGCTGCTGGGCGTCTGCCTGGGCCACCAGGGGCTGTGCCTGGCGCACGGGGCGAGCGTGGGGTTGGTCACGCCCCGGCACGGCGTGGTGGACGAGGTCCGGCACACCGGGGTGGACGTGTTCGCCGGGCTGCCGTCGCCGCTGCCGGTCGTGCGCTACCACTCGCTCGCCGTGTCGGACCTGCCGCCGTCGCTGGAGCCGATCGCGTGGGCCGACTCCGACGACGTGCTGATGGGCGTGCGGCACCGGTCGCGGCCCGCGTGGGGCGTGCAGTTCCACCCCGAGTCGGTGTGCACGTCGCACGGCCACCGGCTCCTGGCGAACTTCCGCGACCTGACCGACGCCTCGTCCGGTCCGCCCCCGCTTCCTCCGCCCCCGCCTCCTCCGCCCCCGCCTCCTCCGCCCCCGCCTGCTCCGCCCCCGCCTCCTCCGCCTGCGCCCCCGCCCGGTCCACGCCCGCCGGCCGGCACCGCTCGTGAGGTCCTGGTGCGGCGGGTGGACGCGCACCCGCCGCCCGAGGCCGTCCACGCGGCCCTCTACGGGACGTCCGAGCGGTCGTTCTGGCTCGACAGCAGCCTCACCGACGACCGGGGTCGGTTCTCGGTGATGGGCGACGCGTCCGGGCCGCTGGCGCGCGTGGCGACCTACGACGTGTGGACCGGCGAGGTGACGGTCGACGGCGTGACGCGGCCCGGGCCGTTCTTCGACTGGCTGGAGGAGGACCTGGCGGCCCGGCGGGTGGCGCCGCCGGACGTGCCGTTCGACTTCGCGCTCGGCTGGGTGGGCTACCTCGGGTACGAGCTGAAGGCGGAGTGCGGCGGGACGGCGGCGCACCGTTCGGAGCAACCCGACGCGGCATTCGTGTTCGCCGACCGCGCCCTGGTTTTCGACCACGTTTCCCGGTGCGTGTACCTGTTGGCGTTGTCCGACGAGGACGGCTGGTTGGGCCGAACGGCCGATTTCCTGAGCGATTTCACCGCGCCGCCGGCGGCACCGCCGCGGCCCGCCCGAACCGGTTCCGTGCAGCCCAGGCACCGCCGTTCGCACTACTTGAAGCTGGTCGCGGCCTGCCAGGAGGCCATCACGGCGGGCGAGAGCTACGAGGTGTGCCTGACGAACACGGTGACGTGGCAGGGGGCGCTCGACCCGTGGGAGGCCTACCGGTTCCTGCGCGCGGAAAGCCCGGCGCCCTTCGGGGCGTTGCTCCGTTTCGGTGCGCTCTCCGTGCTCAGCACTTCACCCGAGCGGTTCATCCGGGTCGACCGACAGGGTGTCGTCGAATCCGAGCCAATCAAGGGCACCCGCCCCCGCGGGGCGACCCCCGCCGAGGACCGGGGTTTGCGCAGGGCCTTGGCCACCAGCGCGAAGGACCGCGCCGAGAACCTCATGATCGTGGACTTGGTCCGCAATGATCTGGGCCATTGCGCGGAAGTCGGCACCGTGGAGGTGCCCAGGATCTTCCAGGTGGAGAGCTACGCGACAGTGCACCAGCTCGTGAGCACCGTTCGGGCTCGACTGCGTTCCGGTAGTTCCGCCGTGCGGGTGGTTAGGGCCGCGTTCCCCGGCGGGTCCATGACCGGCGCTCCCAAGATCCGGACAATGCAGATCATCGACGGGCTGGAAGCCGGGCCCAGGGGTGTCTACTCCGGAGCCCTCGGTTACTTCTCACTCTCCGGAACGGCCGACTTCAGCATCGTCATCCGGACGCTGGTCGTGGACCGCGACAAGGTGAGTTTCGGGGTCGGGGGCGCCGTCATCGCGCTGTCCGACCCCGCGGAGGAATTCGAGGAGACCGCGGTCAAGGCGGCCGCCCTGCTGAGGCTGGCCGGCGTCGAGTTCCCGGGGCGTTCCACCCTGCCCTGACCTGCGGCTTTCCCCTGCGGCAGCGGCGAGGTGCCGCAGGGGAAAACGACGCGGCTCAGGAAGCGTGGGCTTCCTGGAACTGCACGACCAGGCCCTGGGGAATGCGGCCCCGGTCCGAGATCTGGTGCCCCTGGGCACGTGCCCAGTCCCGAATGGCCTGGGCCTGGGCCTTGTCGCCGGCCTTTACCGTGCTCTTGCCCGTGCCCTTGCGCTGCTTGCGGCCACCTGCGCGGCGCGCCTTGGCGACGAAGTCGGCCAGGGACTCGCGGAGCTTGTCCGCATTGTCCTTGGAGAGGTCGATGGAGTACTCCACACCGTCCAGCGCGAAGGTCACGGTCTCGGCGGCTTCGCTGCCGTCGAGGTCGTCGATGAGTTGGACGACGGTCTGCTGTGCCACTGTTCCTCCGTGTGTGCTCGCATAGCGCGTGCTGCCCTCGACTTGTTCTGCGCCACACGCTTAGGTCGACACCATAGTGCACCAGAGGAATATCGCCTAACCTTTCGCTGCGAAAATGTGACTGATGCCCCCGGACGGGTCATTTCGCGACACAAACCGCACCCAGCCGAAATGTGCGGGCCCGCACGCCGTCACCCCGTGGTGCCGGTCACACCCGGTCGAGTGGCCTATCCTGGATGCCGGATACCCGCCCAGGGTAGGGAAGGTCGGGAGCGATGCTCGGTTACACGGCGGACAAGGACGCGTACCTCAAGCGATTGCGCCGCATCGAGGGGCAGGTCCGCGGCCTCCAGCGGATGGTGGAGAACGACGAGTACTGCATCGACGTGCTGACCCAGATCTCCGCCGCGACCAAGGCGTTGCAGGCGGTCTCCCTGGGGCTGCTGGACGAGCACCTGAAGCACTGCGTGGCCCAGGCCGTGGCCGAGGGGGGCGAGGTGGCGGAGGAGAAGATCGCCGAGGCCTCCGCCGCGATCACCCGCCTGGTGCGCTCCTGATCGCACCCCGCCCGGCCGCCACCCCACGGGGCGGCCGGGCGCGCTGATCCAGTACAGTGCTCCCGCCGGCCCCCGTAGCCCAATCGGCAGAGGCAGCGGACTCAAAATCCGTCCAGTGTGCGTTCGAGTCGCACCGGGGGCACGTCGCGTCCCACTCCCGTTCGGGCCCCGCCTCCGCTCCGAGGTCGGGGCCCGTCCTGTGTGGTCGGTGGGCGATCGTGGTGCCCTGATGGGACTTCCAGGGGTTCGCCGATAACCGGTGGTCGGCTTTCCCGGGTTGTGCGGGGCACCTCGTGCTGCCCCGAAGGCGGGCGGGCGGTCGGTGGGCGTGATGGACGTTACCTACCGGATCGGTCGGCTTACCGACCGGATCGGTTGGTGCTTGCGTACCGTGGAAGACATGGCACGAGCGCCCCGCCAGGAGGCAGAGGACCGGTTGTTGGACCGGGTGGCCGGTGTGTTCGCCCGGCACGGCTACGACCACACCTCCGTCAAGGACCTCGCCGACGCGGTCGGGTTGTCGAAGGCCGGGCTGCTGCACCACTACCCGACCAAGCAGGCGCTGTTCGAGGCCGCCCGCGACGTCGGCCGCACGCACAGCCGCGAGCTGTTCGCGCACGCCACCCGCGTGCCCGAGGGGCCGGCGCGGGACCGGCGGGCGGTCGAGTTGCTGGTCGACTTCGCGCTGGACCGGCCCGGCCTCATCGCGCTGGAGTCCCGCGCCATCAGCCTGCTGGGCGTCGACGACCTGGACGGCGACCGCTTGGACGCCCTGTCGCAGCACGTCCTCACCGCCTTCGGCGTGGACCGCGGCACGGGCGACACCGAACGGCTCGTCCGCGTCGTCGGGATGCTCAGCGCCCTGGCCGTGCTCAGCCTGGCCGCCAACCACGCGGGCGAGAAGACCGCGTGGCGGCCGCACATCATCGCCACCTGCCTCGACGCGCTCGGGCACCGCGACCCATCCCCCCGGGAGGCCTGACCCCCATGGCACGTCTGCTCTACCGGCTCGGCTTCGGCGCGCAGCGCCGCCGCCTGGTCGTCGTCCTGCTGTGGCTGCTCGTGCTCGGCGGCACGGCGGTCGGCGCGGCCACCCTGTCCGGCACGACGTCCGGCTCCTTCTCCATCCCCGGCCAGGAGTCCACCACCGCCCTCGACAAGATCTCCGACGAGTTCGGGGCGGGCGGCGGCGCGACCGCGCGGGTGGTCGTCGAGGCGCCGGACGGCCAGAAGGTGACCTCGCCCGAGAACGCGCCGAAGCTCGCCCAGCTCGTCCAGAAGCTCTCCGCACTGCCCGGCGTCACGTCGGCGAGCAACCCGCTCGACCCGCGCGCGCCCACCGTGAACGCCGACCAGGACGTCGCCTACAGCACCGTCACCTACGAGGCCAAGCCCGGCGACGTCACGGAGGAGCAGCGCACCGCGCTGTTCGACGCCACGCGGGACGCTGGCGGGCTGACCGCGGAGGCGACCGGCGAGGCCACCCAGGCGCCCCCGCACGTGGGCGGTCCCGCGGAGGTCATCGGCGTGGTCATCGCGCTGCTGGTCCTGGCCGTCACGTACGGCTCGCTCGTGCTGGCCGGCATGAACCTGCTGACCGCGGGCGTCGGCGTGGGCATCGGCGCGCTCGGCGTCACGATCGCCACCGGCTTCATGGACCTCCAGTCCACCACCCCGATCCTGGCCGCGATGCTCGGCCTGGCCGTCGGCATCGACTACGCCCTCTTCATCATCAACCGCTACCGGCACGAGCTGCGCCGCGGTCGGGACGTGGGCGACGCGATCGGCACCGCCGTCGGCACGGCGGGCTCCGCGGTCGTGACGGCTGGCCTGACCGTGGTCATCGCGCTGGCGGGCCTGGCCGTGGTCGGCATCCCGTTCCTGACCCAGATGGGCGTCGCCGCCGCGTTGACGATCATCGTCGCGGTCCTCGTCGCCGTCACGCTGGTCCCGGCCGTGCTGGGCTACCTCGGCCGCCGGGTGCTGCCGCGCAAGCAGCGCACCGCGCCCGCCGAGGCCGCCGGGGAGGCCGGGTCACACGAGCGCGGCTTCTTCCGCGGCTGGATCGGCGTCGTCACGCGCAACCGGGTCGTGGCCCTGCTGCTGGCCGTCGTGGGCCTGGGCGCGGTCGCCGTGCCGGTGCTGTCGATGGAGACGACGCTGGTCGCCGCACCTCCCGCCGGCTCCACCCAGGCCCGCGCGGAGCGGATGCTCGCGGACGGCTTCGGCGAGGGCTTCAACGGCCCGCTGGTCGTGCTGTTCGAGGGCGACAACGCCGCCGCGACGGCCGCCGCCACCGTCCCGGCGATCGAGGGCGCGAACGACGTCGCCCTGGTCACGCCCCCGGTGCCCAACGCCGACGGCACGGCCGCGATGGTCACCGTGATCCCCGGGTCCGGCCCCGCGACGGCGGCCACCGAGCAGCTCGTCACCGACCTGCGCGACCGGCTCGCCGACGTGTCCGGCGCGACGACCTACGTCACCGGCGCGACCGCCGTCAGCGTGGACGTCGCCGTGGCGCTGGACGAGGCCATGCCGGTCTACCTGGCGCTGGTCGTCGGCCTCGCACTGGTGCTGCTGGTGCTGGTGTTCCGCTCGCTGCTGGTCCCGCTGGTGGGCGTGCTGGGCTTCCTGCTCACCATCGGCGCCTCGCTGGGCGCGACGGTGGCGGTGTTCCAGTGGGGCTGGCTGGCCGACGCGGTCAACCTCGACGGCACCGGTCCGCTGCTGAGCCTCACGCCGATCCTGATGGTCGGCATCCTGTTCGGCCTGGCGATGGACTACCAGATCTTCCTGGTGTCCCGGATGCACGAGGCGCACCACCACGGCAGGTCGCCGCTCGACGCGATCGGCACCGGCTTCCGCCAGGCCGCTCCGGTGGTCGTGGCCGCCGCGCTGATCATGTTCTCGGTGTTCGCGGGCTTCGTGCCCGCCGGCGAGGGCCCGATGAAGTCGATCGCGTTCGCGCTGGCCATCGGCATCCTGTTCGACGCGTTCGTGGTGCGCATGGTCCTCGTGCCCGCCGCCCTGGCCCTGCTCGGCGAGAAGGCGTGGTGGCTGCCGAAGTGGCTGCGCCGCCTGCCGACCCTCGACGTCGAGGGCGCCGGGCTGGAGGAGGACCGCAAGGAACTGGTCGACGCCACCCGGTGACCCGCGGACCGGTCCGGCGCCGACCCCCGGCGCCGGACCGGTCGCGCGATCACGCCGACCCGACCAGCCACTCCTCGAACGTGGTGGGCGCGATGCGGGCGCCCTCGTCCGGCAGCAGCACGTTCCCGGCCATCTCGGGCCCGAACACGCCCGACCACGTCGGCACCAGGCGCACCTCCCGGCCGCGGGCCCGGAGCGTGCGCCGCGCCATGTCGACCAGGTCCTGCGTCTCGGGCCCGGCCAGGTGCGGGTGCCGGCCCTTCGGTTCGCCGACCGCGACCTCGGCCAGGACCTCGGCCACGTCCCGCGGCGC
The DNA here is from genome assembly GCF_044544865.1 of Actinosynnema sp. NPDC053489. Lineage (NCBI taxonomy): Bacteria > Bacillati > Actinomycetota > Actinomycetes > Pseudonocardiales > Pseudonocardiaceae > Actinosynnema > Actinosynnema sp. NPDC053489. The sequence goes on from NZ_JBITXT010000008.1 coordinate 435,327, forward strand.
GACCGGCTGCACCAGCAGCGGCGCGACGGTCGCCACGCCGTCCCGCTCGGCCCAGCCCACGACCATCTCGGCGAAGTCGTGGAACTGCGTGGCCGGGACGATCGTCCACGGCACCGGGCCTTCGGCGACCAGGCGCTCCTGCTCGCGCTTGCCCGCGTAGTGCGGGTTGCCGTCGACGCGGTCGATCCCGACGATCGAGAGCAGCACGTGGTGCCGCACGCCCGCCTCCGCCTCGGCGGCGAGCAGGGTGCGGGTCATCCTGCCGAACAGGTCCACCGACCCGGCGCGGTCGGCCGCCTCGACGTTCACCGCGTCCACCACGGCGTCGACGCCGGCCAGCGCCGCGTCGAGCCCCTCGCCCGTCGACAGGTCCACGCCCGTCGAACGGCTGATGCGCACGACCTCGTGCCCCCGCCGCTCCAGGGCGACGACGGTGAGTGAGCCGATGTTGCCGGTCGCGCCGGCGACTGCGATCCGCATGGCGATCCCTAAGGTTGATGTTGTTCGGGGTTGGTGCCCCGGATGCCCAGGGCGATGGGGTGTGGCTGATGGCATGTCTGCCGCGCGGTGGCTCGGAAGG